>JAFGJE010000233.1 GCA_016929245.1 Phycisphaerae bacterium | reverse complement strand
AGAATTCCGTTCTTCCAGGATTCGTATCGGCTTGAAGCATCAAATATCATTAGAAATTCCATGTATCGTTGCTACAGTGTCTATAAAGCGATGGGAAAGGATTCTGAGTTGCTCGATATGTCTGACCGATCCGAGTTGGATATGGAGGACCGTAACGAATTGGATGAGGCTGTTTTGGAATTGCTTGGAGTTAAAACCAAAGCCGAACGAAAAGCAATGGTTGAAAAAATACATGATTATCTTCGTGAATTCTTCGAGTTGACGCGGCAGAAAGAAGAAAAGGCCATCGTTAACAAGAACAAATCCAGAAAACGCGGCACAATTAAACCATCTGATATTGCATCCCAGCTTTATGAACATATCCACGAAACGGAAGGCCATCTTTTGCGCCAGTACAACCCGGATTTCCTGGATATGTCCAAGCCATTCGATACTTACGAATTACCCGGTAACGGAATCCCCCAAGCATTCAGCGACCTTTACACTCCGCACGGTGTCCAATTTGTACAAGGAAAGGGAAATAAGGTTATCGGAAATATCAAAACGACAATCAAAGAACAGGACGACCTGATTGTCCTATTAGCAGATTCAGGAGTCCGTGGATTAGTTCGTATCCCCCGCGAGGCGGAGGAATGCCGATATCGAACCGGGCAATATGAACGTTTCGTCCAGGAACGAAATAATCGTCTTGGTGAATTAATTGCTGAAAGAATTTCAGATCCAGACGTCCAGGAAAAGGTATTTAATATTCTTCAAACAATGATGAACAGCCGGTAGGGTAAGTAATTGCCGTTGCTCCATGATCCGATACCACGTTGAACTTTTCCTTACACATATCGACAAACAGATTTCGGAAGCCGCGACTTGTTTGTTGTATACAAATCGATTCGGTACAAAAGAATTTTACCCCAAATTCCCACCACCTGACTAGACCCATCTCCACCACCCAGGGATTACGGATTGAAATTCAAAAAGATTCAGCCCAACGGGCTGATAGAGCATAGCCCAAGGCAACGCCTTGGGGGATCGGAACCAATAATAATGTACGCCCTGTAAGGGCACAACAAATTGTCTCGACCTTACAGGACTCTGATTCATAGGTTTTTTCCACCCAGGGCGTTGCCCTGGGCTATGATATGTCCGCCTTTCAGGCGAAAAACAAAAACACAATGAATTACGTTGTATAAGTCCTGCATCACAGAATCCTAAGGGCGTGAAAGGTTCAACTTGCACGCGATATCTTCAAGCATCTATCGCATGTTATACCAACCCTATCCCCCCGCCTGGGGCGGGATGGCGGTCCAGGATGTTATGTGGCCTTTCATTCCTACGAATTGATATTTCACCATCGTCGAGAAAACACCCTTTTGGCCTGTTATGGTTCCCCGGACGATCAGCTTGGGCGAATCCCCGGCGATGAATTCTTCCTGGTCCAGCTTCACCGACTGCAACGGCCCGATCTCCGCGAGAATCTTTTTGGCGTCGGCCTGCACCTGGGCTAAGGGATAGTCCTTCTGGAGGGCGACGGGGTGCATCATCGCGCGGGCGTCGGCTTCCTTGCCCGTCAGCAGGAGAGTAATCATCTTTTCGCCTTTTTGATAATAAAACTCCGCCGGCGGTTTGGTGAACCAATCCTTCGGCTGAAGCTTCTCGCTGGTCACCCTGAAAGCGGTGATCTTGCCGTTGACGCTTTGCATTTCCACCTGCGCCTCGCCCTTCTCGAACAAGGCCGTCCCTTTGCTCTCGACGAACTTCCTTCCGTTGGTCGTATTCGAGGAGGTGCTGAAATTCGCCTTCGAGAGCCCCTTGTACGGGCCCAGCTGCCGATTCAGGCCGTCCATCCACATCTTGAGGACCGGAACATCCAGGTCGTCCGCCAAGGCAGGATCGCACAGGGACAGGAGTTTTTGCGGGTCGCCGGTTCCGGCCGCCTGGAAGAATTCCTCCTGCCGCTCCTCGCCGGCGCCGTGCGCCCAGACCATCAGGGCGACAACCGCCGCGATCAACACGAGAAACACAATGCCCAGCACCATCAATACTTTTTTCATGGGACTACCCTTTCTGTTTCCAAACAATCCAAACCCCAGAACCGCGAAAAAAAAGGCCATTCCGAGAGCAAGATGCTCTCGGCACTCGCGGGCAAGATGCCCGCGACACGATCTATCATTCTAATATTATAGTCCCGCGGGAATCGCGCAGACAAGCAGAGGGTGAAACGACACGGCGAGGAACGCCTGTAAAATCGTGACGGTTAATTCAACCATCCCGGTTTGCCTTCCGGTTCCTCCGGAACCGGGAGGAAACAAATCGTTTGATGATGAATTTCGAACCAAGAAGAATCAAAAAGGACGATGGAAGGATATTCCCCGGCATGTCTCTGGGATTCATTAGGAACGTTCATCTATTTGTGGTTGAACTTATCGAAGATGCTACTTCATTACATCTGGACAAGCAGCGGCAACGGCATTGATAACAAGTTGAGCTTTTACGATGGCCCGTTGCGCATCTTCCTCGGAAACTTGTGTAACACCCCCGTAGTCTCCCGTTTCGCGAAGGTCCATCAGGTAGTCGTAATCTTTGCCCAATTTTTTTTCGATGATTCCCTGTTGAATCAAGTCCCGATGAAGAGCGGCGCGAAGAGCCGAATGTTTTGTGAAGGTTTGGCCTCGCAATCCGAACAAGGCGGTGAGAGCATGAAATGCCGCATAGTATGCCCATGATGCCGATGAGTCAGAATCGGTGTCCAAAAGGTGTCGGGCGGAGTCCAATGTCCGTTGTGCGCGATCCCATTCCACGGCGGCGAATTCCTTCATGCCGCAACACCTTCCCGATGTGCTTCCCGATAGAGTGGACAATCGATCGTTTCATATTGCCGGGCCGATACGGGCTTCGCGCTGATTCGTCGCCCGAGTTCCAGCGAAAGAGAATACAGAGCATCCAGGTTGGTTTCCAAATCCCGGCCATAGTCGATGGGATCATCCAGAAGCACCAACACATCGACGTCGCTATCAAGCCCGGCGTCACCGCGTACTTCGGAACCATACAAAACCACACCGCGCAAACGCCGGCCATGAGTTTCGAGGAGTCGTGTTTTAATCTCCTGAAGTAATTTTTGCGTGGTCACGGTTGGATCCTTTCCGCCGGTTCGCCACGAATATTTTACCGCCCGGGCCTTTACCTGACAATACGGCATCTGTAATTCCCCATTTCCCGTTACGATTTGATCTTTACTAGAGTCATAAACCGGCCGGCAGGATTTTCCTGATGTAATTTCCCGTCAGATCGTGGTATCTTTCTTGCTTCAACATATTGTTACGAAGAAACCCGCCCCGGTAGCTCAGCAGGATAGAGCATCGGTTTCCTAAACGAAATATGGGGAAATCTCGTTTTCTGCGGATTAACGGGGGACAGGCTCTAAGTGTTTTCCACTCATTTCGCCGTAAAAGAAAATCTTCTTTATCACCCCAATTCGCTTAACCTCGGACCATTCCATGGTGTCCCCAGATTAACCCCCTAAAGCTGCCGCGGCTGCTTTCTTTTGCGCTGGCGCCTTCCGCCGCATAAACGACTTTTTCAGGGACGACGAGGTATTTTTTCAACAGCGCCGCGCGGTAAGCCGATATCGATATCGGCTTGCCGCGCGGCGCTGTTTGGAAAAACGTCTCGTTCCTTACACTTCGTAGCGTTGTCGGCCGGTTTCCGCGTCGACGGTGTAGAATTGCCCCGGAACAAGGCGGATTCGATCCAACGCGCCGGTGAATCGTTGCCGAATCGCCTTAAGCAATCCGTCGCGCAGAAGGGTTTGCAATTGGAAACGATGGGAGGCAGAGTCCACCATCACCGTCAATACCCCGCGTTGAAAATGGTCCAGCGCGGTGTGGCGACGAAGGTCGGCGGGGATGATTTCGTCCCAGAGAATCGCCAGTTCGCTCAACTGTTTGACGCGCCGGCCGAGGTGATGCTTCATGAACGCACCCAGAACCGCCCCCAGCGGAGTCGCGCCGGAATCCACCCGTCGCTGCTGCCAGATGGTCTGAAGTTGTGCGTCGTCCATGACAGGCGTCTCCCGAAAATAACGGGGGTTTCACGAAAAACAACCCGTTCCAACCGCCCGAACTGCTCAGGAAGGGAGGATATCAGAAATATCGGCACGGTCAAGAAGAAAGCGTAAATGGAATCGCCAGGAAGGATTAACGCGTTCTCGCTGTCATCCTGAGCGGAGCGCAGCGGAGTCGAAGGACCTCACGGGTAGGTGGGCGTAAGGTCTTTCGACTCCGCTTCGCTCCGCTCAGGATGACAGTATAGGGTACTCACAATAGAGATTCTCACTCACTTTCTTCCCGCGATGGACTATGGAGTTCTTGCAATTTTCGTCGGATGCGAATATCGTAGTGTCTTCGTTCAATAACAACAAAAGAGAAATCTCCCCGCCGGTGACGTCCACGAGGGAATGGCTGATCCGACGGAATGTTGATGCTACGGAGGGCGCTTGATGGCTATGGACATCCAATCGACTGGGCAATACACATCGGATCGGGCTCCGGTGCGCCTCGACGACGAACTGGCCCGCGTCGTGCCCAGTTCCGTGGAAGCCGAAGCCTGCGTCCTGGGTGCGATGATCCTCGACGCCGTCTGCATCGACGTCGTCGTGCAGTTTCTCCGAAGCGAATACTTCCACTGCCCAGCGCACGTGATCCTCTACGACACCCTCCTGACGATGCGCGACCGGGGTAAACCCATCGACCTGGTCTCCCTGCGCGCGGAACTGGAACGCACGAAACAGCTCGATGCCGTCGGGGGCGTGGAGTATCTCGTCACCGTCGCCGAAGGCGTGCCGGGGGTAAGCAACGTCGAATACTACGCCGCCATCGTCCGCGACAAGGCCCTTCTGCGAAGCCTGATTCGCGTCAGCCGGGATATCCTGGAGGAGGCCTACGACTCGCCCGACGAAGCCCAGGCCGTCGTCGACCGCGCGGAGCAGCAGATCTTCGAGATCGCCCAGCAGCAGATCACCGGAGAAACGACCAGCCTGAAGGAACTGCTGCATTCGACGTTCGAGCTTCTCCAGGAGCACGAAGGCAAAGCCATCACCGGCCTGGCGACCGGGTTCACGCAACTGGATGAACTGACGGCTGGGTTCCAGCGCGGCGAAATGATCATCCTGGCGGCTCGGCCTTCCATGGGCAAAACCGCGCTGCTGCTGAACATTTCCGAATACATGTCCGTGGTGGACAAACGGCCCATCGCGTTTTTCTCGCTGGAAATGTCCAAGATGCAGGTTACCCAGCGACTGCTCGCCAGCCATGCGCAATTCAATCTGCGGAATCTGCGCCGGACGACGATTTCCCCGGAGGACTGGACGGAGCTTCAGACGGCCGCGGGAGCGCTGGAGCAGGCGCCGCTGCTGATCGACGATTCCTCCACGCTGACCCCGCTGCAACTTCGCGCCAAAGCCCGGCGCATGAAAAGCCAATTCGACATCCAGGCGGTGTTTATCGACTATCTTCAGTTGATGACCTATTACGGCCGGGCGGACAACCGCCAGGAACAGATCGCCACGATGAGCCGTTCGATGAAGGCCCTGGCGCGCGAACTGGATATCCCGGTGGTGCTGGCGGCCCAGCTCAACCGAGGCCCAGCCGACCGCCCCACGCACGTGCCGCGCATGAGCGACCTGCGGGAATCGGGATCGATCGAGCAGGACGCCGACGTCGTGGCGCTGCTGCACAACGAGGATTATTATCACCGCGGTGAGGACACCTACGAAGCGACGGGCCTGACGAAATTGATAATCGAAAAACAGCGAAACGGCCCGACGGGGATCGTGGACCTGGTCTTCCGCCCGGAATGCACCCGCTTCGTGCAGGCGGCCCCGGGGTACATGCACGCGCCGCAATAAAAACTTTAACCACAGAGGCACAGAGATCACGGAGGAAAACAAGAAGTTAGAAGCCGGGAGCTTCATATTGAGCTCTGAATAAGCGGACGAATTCTAACTCCCAGCTTCTATCTTCTGCCTTCTTGACTCTGTGTCCCCTGTGCCTCTGTGGTCAAAAAACAGATTGTGGCGCAACTTGCCCATTGGGGGGCTTTTTGCTAGCATCCTTCCTACAGGAACTTCCCTCCCATGCCGAGACGAAACCTTATCTGGATCGCGATCCTGCTGGCGATGGCGGCTGTGCTGCTGCTGGTCTGGCGCCAGCCCCGCGTGCCGCGCGTCGGCGGGCGGGGCGAATTCGGGCCGGTCGAGCAGACGTACCGCGTGATCCGCGAGCAGTATTATCAACCCGTCGACGCGAAGGAACTCCAGCGATCCGCCGTTCGTGGGATGGTAGGCAGGCTCGATGAATTCTCCACGTATGTATCGCACGAAAACGCCCAGGCGCTGACGGACCGCATTCTGGGGGCCGGGCGGGATCTGGGACTGGAATGGACGCTCGACGAGAAAGGGCTTCTCATCCTCGGCCCGCGGCCCGATTCCCCGGCCCACAAGGCCCGGCTGTTTCGCGGCGACCGCGTCACGGCCATCAACGAGAAGGCGATTCAAACCCTCGCGCCGAAAGAGATTCGTTCCTTCCTTTCGCCGCGGAAGGGTCAAAGCGTCGCGTTGACGATTCTGGACGCCGACACCGGCCAATCGCGACCGGTGCGGCTGACGCCCGAAGCGTATCCCGTCGAGACCGTGCAAGGCCTGCAGCGCGACGCGACGGGGATGTGGCAGTATCGGCTGGGGGAAAAAGTCGGGGTGTACTACCTGCGGATTCCCGAATTCTGCTCCGACACCGCCCGGCAATTGGGAAACGTCCTTCGGAGCCTGGGGGAGATTCACGGGATCGTTCTGGACCTGCGCGACAATCCCGGCGGGGTGTTGTCCGACGGGGTGGCTGTGGCGGACCTGTTCCTTCGCGACGGTTCGATCGTGCATGTTCTGGCGCGGGACGAGGAACGGCAAACGCATCGCGCCCACGCCGACACCCCCTACGCCGACGTGCCGATGGTCGTGCTGATCGACGAGAAAACCACGTCCGCGGCGGAGATCGTCGCCGGGGCGCTGGCGGCCAACACCCGGGCGGTTCTTCTGGGCCGGCGAACGCGCGGCAAGGGGTGCGTGCAGACCATGATCCGCCTGCCGAATGAGCTGGGGCAGATCCATCTGACGACCGCGGAGTTCCTCGTCCCGCCGGATCAGCCGATCCAGCGACGACGCGGCGCGAAGGAATGGGGCGTCGCTCCACAGGTGACGCTGAAACTCCGCGACGACCAGGCGACAGCCATCCGAAAACGGCGCCGGGAATTATGCGTCCTGCCGCGCCCGGAGAAATCCTCGACGACGCGTCCGGCGACACAATCTTCCCCGCCGCCCCGGGCCTGGAACGCCGACCCGCAACTGATGATGGCCGAGGCGCTGCTGAACAAACCCAGGGACATGGAAGCGATTCTCGACGCCCTGGCGGCGAAGAATCGTCGCGCCGAGGAGGCGTATCGCAAAAAACTGGAGCAACAGGAACGCCGCGCGAAAACGGATGATAAAAACACGAAATGACACCTCCAAACCATACGATTCTCCTGGGGGTGGAAAGCAGTTGCGACGAAGCCGCCTGCGCCCTGGTGCGCGACGGACGCGAGGTGCTCGCCAACGCCGTCGCCAGTCAGATCGACCTGCACACCCGTTTCGGCGGGGTCGTTCCGGAACTGGCGTCCCGCGCCCACGTGGAGCAGATCAATTCCGTCATCGCCGAGGCGCTGCAGGCCGGCGGCGTGGATCCCGGGGACATCTCCGCCGTCGCGGTGACGCATCAGCCGGGATTGATCGGGTCGCTGCTGGTGGGGCTGATGGCCGCCAAGACGCTCGCGTGGGTCTGGGACGTTCCGCTCGTGGGCGTCAACCACGTCTACGCCCACGCCTGCGCGCCGGCGCTGGACGAGGAACCCATCAACTACCCCGCCGTGGCGCTGATCGCCAGCGGCGGACACACGTCCCTGTATCATTGCACCGGGCCGATCGAGATGAACCTTCTCGGCACGACCATCGACGACGCCGCCGGGGAGGCATTCGACAAGGTCGCCAGTATTCTGCAACTGGGATACCCCGGTGGGCCCGTGATCGACCGGGCCGCGAAAGAAGGCGATCCCGCCGCGGTTCGTTTTCCGCGAACGCTCTTGAAAGGGCAATCGCTGGATTTCAGTTTCAGCGGAATCAAGACAGCCGTGCTGTACCACGTCAACGGCGTGCCGGGTATGCAATACGATCATCCGCGCGGGCTGGAGCATTTTTCGCGGCAGGAAATTCACGACATCGCCGCGAGCTTTCAGCAGGCGGTCGTGGAGGTGCTGACGACGAAAATCCGACGGGCCGTCCAACAGACCGGCGCGAAGACGATTCTCCTGGGCGGCGGCGTGGCGGCCAACTCCGCCCTGCGCGCGGCCGCGGAAACACTGGCGAAGAAACTCGGCTGCACATTGCGACGTCCTCCTTTGAAATACTGCACCGACAACGCGGCTATGATCGCCGGATTGGGGTATCACTATCTCCAGGCGGGGCGGACTTCCGATCTGGGACTGGCAGCCACCGCCACCGTGCGTCATTAAAGGGTGCCGTGGTTGCTCCGCTGCGCTCCGCGAACCACGGCACCCGACTGTCGAGATTAATTCTTGAGTAAATGCGCGGAGTGAAAAGATTCCCACCGCGCAAAGTCATATTGTCTTTGGTATGATGCGGATCATGTGCAATGAAACCTTATCCTCGCGGGGTGTGTATGTAGCGACGGTGGCTGCCAACGACGCCGTTTGTGATGAGCATTATCGCTTACGGCTGCGATTGACGGAGTTTCCGCCCAGTCGGGCGGGGCAGTTCGTGCAGTTGCAGTGTCGTCCCCCCGCGCCGCAACTCGGCGCAGCCGTCGTCGATTGGCCCGAAAATAAACCGCCGCAATTCACCCAGCCGGAACTTATGGGAACCGAACCGCTGCTGCGCAGGCCTTTGTCGCTGGCGGGACGCCGCGACGACGCGGGCGCGGTGGAACTGGAAATCCTCTACCGCACGGTCGGTGCGGGAACGCGCCGGCTGGCGAATGTCCGGGCGGGACAGGAGCTGTCCGTTCTCGGTCCGTTAGGACATCCCCTGCCGATCATCGACGCCAAACCCGCCGCCGCGCTGGTCGGTGGAGGCGTGGGAATTCCGCCGATGATCTATCTCGCTCACGCGCTTCAGGAGGCGGGGAAAAAAGCGACAGCCTTCTGCGGGGCGCGAAGCAGGGAATTGCTGCCGTTGGCGAAAGGCGTCCAGCCGGCGGCGACGGATGGAACGCCCACCCTTTGCACAGCGGAATTCGCCCAGGCTGAGACACCAACGGTTTTGACCACCGACGACGGTTCGTTGGGCGTCAAAGGATTCATCACCCAGGCGTTCGAGCAATGGCTGGATTCAGGCGCTGCAGCCGGGAATCAACTGGTCGTCTATTCCTGCGGCCCGGAAGTCATGATGCGGCGCGTGGGTGAAATCTGCATCGCGCGGGATATCGAATGTTACCTCTCGCTCGAGCGTCACATGGCCTGCGGTATGGGCACCTGCCAGTCCTGCGTGGTGAAAATCCGCGACGCCGGCGAACAAGGCTGGTCGTATAAACTCTGCTGCACCGACGGCCCGGTATTCCCGGCTGGGGATGTGATCTGGGAATAAATTGACTTTTGCTCAATGGGTGAGGAATTCCGCGAGGCGCTGGAGCACCTGTCCGATGACGATTTCCGGGCTGGACGCGCCGGCCAGCAGACCGACGTGAAGGGGTCGCTTATTCGGCAACCAGTCGCGGATCGTTTCGGCGGCGTCGGCTTGACGGTTGTAGGCCTGCAGCTGCTCCGCCGACTGGATCGCTTCGGCGTTTTCGATGAGATACGCCGGCGCGTACCGGCGGGCCAGTTCGTGCAGGTGGCGCGTGTTGGACGAACCGAATCCCCCCACGACGATCACCAGATCGCACCGGGACTGACACAACTCGACGGCAGCGTCCTGCCGGTCCTGCGTGGCACGGCAGACGGTGGGTTGAAATCGCAGTCGTTCCGCCGCCGTCTCCCCAAAACGGGCAGAGTACGCGGCTGTGAGAATCTCCCGCACGCGCTGGGTGTGATGATAAAGCATGGTCGTCTGGCTGACCTGGGCGAGCGTCTCAAAGGCCTTCATACTCTCGGCGTTCGTGGTCGAGGGGGAAAACGACGCCTGAAATTCCGCGTCACGGACTCCATTGCGGAGCATGGTTCCAAATGTTTCCACCTGCGGAAGGGTCTCGAGCACCAGATACACCCCGCCCGCTTCGGTGAGGCGACTTTTCGTCACGACGGTTTCGTCGTGCTCCGAACGGCCGAACACGATCACGCCGTATCCGTCGCGGGCCGCCTGCTCGCTCCAGGTCCATAAGCGTCGCACGTCGCCGCAGGTGCAGTCCACGATCTGACAGCCGATGTCGCGCAGGCGTCGCTCGATGGGCAACGGCACGCCGAACGCGGGGATAATCGCGCAATCTTCGCTCGTGACATGTTCTTCAACGTCCTGCCGTTGCGGGCGGGTCAGAATGGTCACGCCGCGATTTTGGAAGTAGGCGTTGACCCAGGGATTGTGGATGATCTCCCCCAGCAGAACCAGTCGACCTGGCGCGACGCGACGCGCGTGTTCATCGGTCGCGCGGGCCGCCAGCGCCAAGGCGCGTTTCACCCCGCGGCAGAATCCGAACACGCGCGGTAAAACCAATTCCCCCCGCGGGAGAATCCAGCGATTCGGTTCGGGATCATTCCGAACGCGATCCACGACGGGGGAATGGAAAGCATCCGTCGCGGACGGATTTTTGTCGTCGGTCATGGAAGTATCATAAAAACCAACACGAAAAGAATAAAGCGCCGGGTATCCGATATGGGTGGAAAGTAACGTGAGAAGCGTCTTACGCGCTGGGGCACATTTGTCGTTCCATCGCCATGCGGACGATCCGATCGCACAGGTCGGGCATACCGATGCCCAACTGGCGGGCGGCCATCGGCACGAGGGAGTGACTCGTGAATCCCGGAATCGTGTTGATCTCCAGGAATTGCGGAACGTTTTCGTGATCGAGAATGAAGTCCACGCGCGAAAAATCCCGACAGCCGAGAATGTCGTGGGCCTTGATCGCGTCGACCTTCACGCGTCGGGCGACGTCGTCGGGCAGATTCGGATTGATGATATATTCCGTGCCGGAGTCGTCGGCGTATTTGGCTTTGTAATCGAAGAATTTCCGCGAGGGGACGATTTCAATAATCGGCAGCGCCGCCCTGCCGAGGATGCCGACGGTCAGTTCCCTGCCTTCGACATACTCTTCGAGCATCGCCCGGCCATAGGTGTCCAGTAGTTCTTCCAGGGCTTCATTCCGGCCGGCGGCGTCGGGGCAGATGTACACGTCCAGGCTGGAACCGTCGTTGACGGGTTTGACGACCACGGGCGGGTCGATTTCCTTCACCCAGCGATCCACGTCCTTGCGGGAGTGAAATTTTTCGATAATCATCCATTCGGGCGTGTGGATGTCGGAGCGAAGGAGGAGTTGCTTGGTGGCGGCTTTGTCCATGCCCAGCCGGCTGGCGCGCGGCGGGGAACCGGTATATCGCACACCCCGCTCCTCGCAGAGTTGTTGAAGCTCGCCGGACTCGCCGAACTCCCCGTGCAGGGCGATAAACGCGATGTCCATACCCGGACGGTCCAGCGCGGAGGTGTCCCGCGGGGTGATGTCGGCCCGCGTGACCTTATGACCCGCTTCCTGCAGGGCTTTGGCGACAGCGGCGCCGCTGAGTAAACTCACCTCGCGTTCTTTGGACGGACCTCCCATCAACACCGTGATGTCGTACAGCTCTCGTTTCACAGCTTCTGTCATCTCAAAGACTTCCATGTCTATCACCCCATCCGTATTTCCGCACGCGTTCGTTGCATTCCTCCCGGCAGCCCAACGCGGCTGATCGTGCGGTGCTTCTTAATAGTTTATTATCGGAAATAACCGTGTAAAGGTTTTACCCTATATTCTGTTAACCGGTTACTTTGTTCATTGGTTAACCGGGAAAAAATACAGAAATTCATGATCAAACCAATATGGAAAATTCCCAAAGCTTTTATTGCGAGAAAAATTTGTAATGCTTTTCCAGTTAACCAGTTAACAAATCAACCCGTCAACCGACTCACCACACTTCGATTTCTTTTTCCAGGTTCACGTTGAATTCCCGCGCCACGGCGTCGCGGATCATATCGATCAGTCGCAGCACGTCGAAGGCCGTCGCGCCCTTCTCGGCGAGGATGAAATTAGCGTGTTTTTCCGACACGTACGCCCCGCCGACGCGGCGCCCTTTCATCCCGGCTTTGTCGATCAGCGCCCCGGCGCTCATACCGCGCGGATTTTTAAAAACGCACCCGGCGTTGCGGGCCGCTAAGGGTTGGGTGTTCTTCTTGTGCATCCAGATCTGCTTGATCTCCTTTAAGATCCGGTGCGGGTCGTCGTCGGCCATGCTGAAGGTGGCAGATAGGATGAACTTCGCGGTGATATTCGTGCTTCGATACGCGAACGCCAAATCCGGCCGAAACCGCTGGAAGGTGTTACCCTCCTCGTCCATCACGGTCACGGATTCGATGGTCGAACCGACGTCGCCGAACGCGCCGCCGGCGTTCATGCGCACGCACCCGCCGACCGTACCGGGCACGCCCGTTAGGCCTTCCAGACCGCTGCGCCCCTCGCGGACGCAGCGCAGGACGATTTTGCCCATGTCCGCGCCGGCGCCGACGGTCAGGTTCGCGTCGTCGAACTTCACCTTCTGGAACTCTTCCCCCGCCAGGCGGATCACCGCGCCCTTCACGCCCGCGTCGGCGACCAGCAGATTCGCCCCACCGCCCAGGACGTACATCGGAATTTCGTTCTCCCGGCAGCGTTTCACGACGCGGCAGAGATCGTCGAACGTTTCGGGTTCGATAAAATACCGCGCGGGCCCGCCGATGCGGAACCACGTGTGAGCCGCCAGGGGTTCGTTCTCTTTAACGATCTTCTCGAATCCATCGAACAAGTTCATCGGCCAGTTCCCATACGTTCCCGGCGCCCATGGTCACCACCAGGTCGCCGTCACGAAGTGTGGTTTTCATATATTCCAGAATTCCCTCGAACGTCGGTTCGTATCGCGCCGACCCGCCGCGCATGCGAATCTGCGCGACCAGGTCACTCGAGGAAATGTGGTCCTTTTCCTTTTCGCTGTCGCGGACGAAATAGATGTCCGGCAGGATGACTTCGTCCGCCTGGGCGAAACTCGCGGCGAAATCCTTCAGCAGAAACCGGGTGCGACTGTGCTGGTGCGGCTGAAAGATGCACAGCATCCGCTCGGGACGATAATAATCCCGCAGCGCCCGCAGGGAGGCCTGGATTTCCGTGGGATGATGGGCGTAATCGTCCACCACGGTGATCCCGCCGTCCTGGGCTTTTAGCGTCATGCGCCGTTTCGCCCCGCCGAAGGTCGCCAAGTGTTCGGCGATCTGGCTGGGTTTCAACCCCGCGTGGTACAACAACCCCGCCGCCGCCAGGGAATTATACGCATTGTGCATACCCGGCAAGGAGGCCGTGAAGCGACAAAATTCCTCGCCGGCTTTGTACATCACCAGATGCACCCGGCCTCGATCGTCCCCGAGCACCTCGCCCCGCCAATGACAGTCATCCGTGAATCCGAAGGTTTCCACGTCACACAGCGCGTCGCGCGTCGCTTCGAGGACGTTGCGGTCCTCGCCGTTGGCGATCAACACGCCGTCGGAACCGACGCGGGACGTAAACGCGCGGAAGGCTTCGATAATCGCCTCGAGGTCGCGGTAGCAGTCGAGGTGGTCTTCCTCGATGTTCAGGATGGCGGCGTACTTCGGGGAAAGGTTCAGGAAGCTGCGGTCGAACTCGCAGGCCTCGGCTACGAAGTGTTCGCCCGCGCCGGCGCCGCTGGGTCCGCCGAGTTGTTCCACCGTCGCGCCGACGATGAAGCTGGGATCCGCGCCGGCCTGGCGAAGGGCATAGGCGACCATCGCGGTCGTGGTGCTCTTTCCGTGCGTTCCCGCGACGGCCAGCCCGGTCTTCCGCCGCATCAGCCTACCGAGCATTTCGGCGTACTTGATCACCTCGATCCCGCGTCGCTTCGCGGCGATCCGTTCGGGATTCTGATCGCTGACCGCCGCGGTGTACACGACCAGTTCGCAGCCGTCGGGAAGATTCTCCGGCGCCTGGCCCACAGCCACCGTCGCGCCGGCGTCCCGCAGGCGCTGGAGCGAGCCGTTCCCGCAGGAATCCGATCCGCTGACGACCGCGCCGGCGTCGAGCAGCATCTGCGCCAAGCCCCTCATGCCCGATCCGCCGATACCGATTAAGTGCACGCGACGGCCTAGATAGGACGTCGAGGATTGATCCGTCCGGGATTCTCGTTCGGTCTCCATACCGTTTCTCATACCACGCTTTCGGGAAAAGTCCAGTCCGGCGCGAGAATTTTCTCACCCGTCGCGCAAAACCGGAATACTCGTTCATTCACGACACAAGGCCTCCGCCGGCCGAGAACGGCGCGGATACCCTACCGTATTTCTATCGAACATTTCCGAGGAATTGCATGAGTTCCCTTGACAAAATCCCCTTTTGGCGTATAATGAGTTCTCCGTTGCATTGCACAAACGTTGGGCAGTCGTGCGATTTTTGATTCTGGAGGCGAAAGGGACACCGGCTATGGAGGGCGCACCGGCGGTGAGAGTTGGTTGTACCGAAGGCGGTTGAATCCCTGAACATAGGACGGTTTCGTTTTTCTGTACCACTGCGCGCCGAAAGGCGCTTTTCCGTTCCCCATCCGCAATAACCCGTCCCGCGAGGCGGTTTTTTCAATAGAGGGCGATCCCGCTGTACCTGGGTCGCCTTTTTTTTGCGCACATTTCAACACCTGTTGACTGAAAAATAATATTTTCCTCTTTTTCCAACACCGCCAAACGGCAAGCCGATATTCAAATCGGCTTGCCGTTTGGCGGTGTTGGAAAATGGAATGAATAACATAGTGAAATACAGGATGCGAAGTATGGATTCTTATCGAACCTTATTGTTTCAGCAGTTGCAGTCGGAGGGGATTTAAAGCCGCCAGGGCGGCTCGCAGGCGGATCATGGGGCGGTCGCCCGAAAGAAGGTGTTTCTCGACGGCGGTTCCATTTGGACCTGCCAGGGCGGTGTAGACCAGGCCTACCGGTTTTTCGTCAGTTCCTCCGGCCGGTCCCGCGATGCCGGTTATGGCGATTCCGTAATCCGCTCCCAGCCGTTCGCGCACGCCGATAGCCATCGCCTTGGCGACCGGTTCGCTGACGGCACCGTGCTGCCGGAGCACATCGCCGGGTACGCCGAGTTGTTCTTCCTTCACGCGGTCGGCGTAGGAGACGACTCCACCGAGGTAATATTCGCTCGCGCCCGGGACGGCTGTCATCATCTGCCCGACCAACCCGCCGGTACAGCTTTCCGCGGTCGCGAGGGTTTTGCCGGTTTTCCGCAGCAGCGCTCCGACGGCGGATTCCATCGTCGCTTCTTCGCCCACGCCCAGCGCCCGCTCGCCGACACATTGGAGAATCTGCTCGATTCGTTTTTGCGCCTGGCGCTCGGCCTGTTCGTGCGTCTCGGCGCGGGAATGGACGCGGATCGACACCAAGCCCGCCGCGACCGTCGTTCCAACGACCAAAGGCCCGGCGTCGGTCAGCAGATCCCGGAGCATTTCGGCGAAGTTCGATTCGCCGGTTCCGAACAGCCGGACGATGCGATGCAAAATCACGCCTCGCCCGGCGGGTAATCGCGGCGCGACGGCGAACTCGAACATCGCCCGCATTTCATACGGCACACCCGGCAGGACGAACACTTGCGCTTCGCCCAGCTTCGCGGCGATCCCCGGGGCCGTCCCGCGCGTGTTGGGGAGCGGTTCGGCGCCTTTGGGAACCATCGCCTGGACGCGGTTACTCGGTGTCATCGTGCGGCTGCGCTTGCGGAAATAGGCTTCGATATTCGCCAGGCTTGCTTCGTCGAGTTCGAGGGGTGCGCCCATTGCTTCGGCAAGCGCCTGGCGGGTCACGTCGTCGGGGGTTGGCCCCAGCCCGCCGCTGACAATCACCACGTCCGCCAGTTCCGCCGCCCGGCGGAGGGCCTGGACGATCGCGGGTTGATTGTCGCCGACGGTTTCATGACCGATGGTTTCGATCCCCACGCCGGCCAACTGTTGCGCGAGGTAGGCGCTGTTGGTGTCCACGGTCTGGCCCATCGTCAGTTCATTTCCGACGGACAGGATTCGCGCGCGAAGATTCGCGGGAGACGTCATGCGTAGTGTCCTTCTTCCAGGATCATTTTGCACCGCGGGCACTTGCCCGCGGCCCGGTCGGCGACGGTGAGAATCGCTCCGCAATGCGGGCATCGGCCTGCGACGGCTGGGGATTTTTTTTTACCGGGTGATTTTGTGTCATCGTCGTTTTGCGAGTACCCGGCGGAGATGCTTTTCATGCGGTCGTGCCAGAATACCACCGTCGCGGGGATGGCGGTAAAGAACAGACTGATGAAGAACCACACCCACCGGGAGCGCCCGATGCGCCCGGCGATCCGGGCCATCCGAAACGCCGAGATAATCAGCGCCGCAACGAAGGCCGCGATCAGCAGCAGGCGATATTCCCATGTCGTAAGGGCGATCATGAGGACTATCCTACCCGGAGGGTGTCCACGAATTACACGAATTTCACGAAGTATTTTTTGAATGAGTTTTGGACGGGCTTATCGGGGGTTGGGATGTTCCCGTTGGTTCGTTTGTAAAAGCTGTGTGCGGATTTTTTCGTGGGCGTCGCGGAGGATTTGACGTTTTTCCTCGTCGCGGGGGGCGGCCTGGGCTTTGACATGGGCGTCGAGGAGGATTTTTTCCGCCTGGGCGATCTGGGCTTCGGACAGGCCGAGGGTTCGCAATTGTCGACACTGCCGTTCGATCTGGGCGAGGGTGAACTGCTCGCGCTGTTTTTCGGTCCAGACGTCCCGGCGAATGACGCGATGCGCTTCGGCGAGGACGGCCTGTTTTTCCGGGGAGGTTTTCGCGTGTTCGGCTTTTTGCCGCGCCTCGGCGAGGATGGCCCGGATTTTCGCCTTTTGCTCCTCGGTGAATTCCATTTTCCCGAGCATTTCCTGTCGGCGCTTCTGTTGACGGTCTTGCTCGATCCGTCGCTGCAGCGCCGTTCGCTGCGGGACGCTCAGGACGGTTTGCTCGATGGTCTCCAGCGCGTCGTCCATGATCGCCTCGCGGTCGGCGGGATTCTCTTCCTTTCGGGATGCCAAGGCTGCCTTGTCGAGAATCCGCTTCATCTCCGTCTTCTGGATGTCGGAGAGCTGAAGTTGTTGCATCACTCGCAACGTTTCCGCGCCGGTGAGTGACGAACGAAAGAGTTTTCGGGCTTTGGCGAACTGCTGTTCTGTCAGCACCTCCTCCATCTGGTTCATCATCGACTGCCGTAATCGTCGCCGGGATTCCAGCAGCGCCAGGAGTTCCCCGCGGACGGCCTGGAGGGTGTCGCGATCGTCGGTCTTTAGCGCTTCGAGTTGCAGGTTCTGCGCGGCCTGGAGTTTCTGGTCGTTTTCACGTCGCCAGTTCGCCAAAGCCTGTTGATGCGTCAGCCAAATCCGGTCGAGTTGCACTTCCTGGTCGGCTGTCGGCTGAACGGTCCGGAGAAATCGTTCGCGAAGTTCCTCCGCCCGTTTGGCGTCGTCGGCTGTCTGAGACGGCGCCGAAGCGCCGACCACAAGCAGAAAGGCGATGATCGTTAAACCGGTTCGACGTTTCATCATGGAATGAATCCTATAGGACGTCTCCAGAATACCACATTACACCTCCAGGATTTCAAGATTCTTCCACCGATACGTGCTGCCGATGTTCACGACGTTCATATTCCCGACACGGATGCGTCCCGGCCAGTGGGAATGGGCGCAGTACACGTCGGTGATCTTCTCGTATCGCAGCAGCAGTTCGCCCAGTCGTTCGGAACCCATATAAGCAGCCGCGAAGGCGAAATGGTCGGGCCGGTTCTTCGGAACGAGAGTCGCGTAAGGCAGATGGTGTAGAAACACGATCACGCGTTCCGCGCGAACGGCGCAATCCGTCAGTTGCGTTTCGAGCGTGTCGAGCAGACGCCGGAGAAATTCTTCGTCCGTCATGCCCAGCCGGCAGCGCCAGCCGTCCATCCACCGCGCCCCGAGCGCGTATTGCCTCTCGCCCAGCACGTCGGCGTATTTAGCGAGGAGTTCGTCATAACCGCCGTAATACTTCGCCGCGCCGGGGGAAATTTTCTCCCGATAAAACTCGATGGGAATGTTCAACGACTCCTCCCGCAGGGAATAGTCATACCAGCCGATGGATCCCACCAGGGCTGTGTCGCCCAGGATCGCCGGTTCGTGATCCAGGACGGAAAAACCTTCCTCCTTCGCCGCGGCGGGGATGAGTTGTTCGTAGCGTTGGAGGGAGGTTTCCTCGCGGTGACACCACAGGCAGTGGTTTCCCGGCACGAGGAGTTTTCGGCCCGGGAAATCGGCGAACATTCGCAGGCACTGACGCAGCACGTCGAGGTCCGCCCCGGCGGAATCCCCCAGCAGCACCAGCGCGTCGGCCCGCATGTCGCCGACGCGCCCGGCCAGCTCTTCGGCGGGGGCGCGCGAGCGACGGACGTCGTAATGCAGATCGGCGGTGATGAGAATTTTCATGGCGTTGCCATTGTACAACAAGGAAAGTTAAATCGAAACGCGGGGGGAAGTCCGTCAGGGATCCCTTCGGAAGATTCCTTCCGCGCGGAGCGCCGACTCGTTACGCGCGGGCAGGATGCCCGCGAACGTTTTCATTCCTGGTTGTCCTGTCCTCGCAGGGCGCGGGTTACGGCGTGGCAGAGTTCTTCGGGGGCGAAGGGTTTCTGGAGGAAGTTCACCTTGGCGAAATGAATTTCCCGCCGCAGCGTTTTTTCGTCGGTGAATCCGGAGATGAACAGGACGCGCAGGTTATTGTGTCGCTGCTGAAGCATTCGCGCCAGCGTCGGCCCGCTCGTGCCGGGCATGACGACGTCCGAGACCAGCAGATCGATCGGCCTTTCGGACTTATCCACCATGCCGGGCGCGTCTTCCGGAACGCCGGTTTCGATCACCGTATATCCGTGTTCCCGCAGGACGCGCACCACGAGCTGCCGGACGGTGGCGTCGTCCTCGACGACGAGAATCGTTTCGTTGCCTCTTTCGGCGGGGGGCGTTTCCGGCAGGGGCGTTTCGACGTCCAGGGGATCCGCCACGCGCGGCAGGTACATCCGGAACGACGTTCCCACCCCCGGCGTGCTTTTCACCTGGATGTGCCCGTCGCTTTGCTGGACGAATCCGTACACCATCGCCAGGCCCAGGCCGGTGCCCTGCCCTTTTTTCTTCGTCGAGAAAAACGGCTCGAAAATCTGCTCCGTCGTCGCGGCGTCCATGCCCGTGCCGGTGTCCTTCACTTCGATCATCACCATGGGTTCGTGTCGTCCCTTCGCCTGCAGCGCCAGGATGTCGTCGGGTTGTTCGATATTGACGGTGCGGATCACGAGGTCCCCGCCGTTGGGCATGGCGTCGCGGGCGTTGATGGTCAGGTTCATCACGGCCTGTTCCAGCCGGTTCGGATCGACGCGAATGTGTCCGACGTCTTCCTGCAGTTCCAGTTTCAGGCGGATGTCCTCGCCGACCAGACCCAGCGATTTGCGAATGTCCTCGATGATCCGATTGGGATTGACGACCTGCGGTTTTAAGATCTGCTTGCGGCTGAAGGACAGCAGTTCGCTGGTGAGGGTGGACGCCTGTCGCGTGGCGTGGTCCACCTGTTCGATGCATTCCCGCACGGGGCTGGAGGCGTCCAGGTCGCGCATCAGCAGGTCGCAGTATCCGCGCACCACGGTCAGTTGGTTGTTGAAGTCGTGCGCGATCCCGCCGGCCAATCGGCCGATCGCTTCCATTTTGGCGGCCTGTCGCAGCTGGGCTTCCAGTTGCATTTCCTTGGACACGTCCCGCAGGATGTGCACGAAGTGGGTCACGCCTCCCTGCGAATGACGAACGGGGGAGAGGTTGACTTCCACCTCGAGCGCCTGGTCGTCCTTCTTCCGCACCACCATGCGCTTCAACCAGGCGCGTTCCTCGTACATGGCCCGGCACATCTCCTCCAGCGTCTCGGAATCATTCTGCCGGTTATAGAAAATGCTCATGTTGTGGTCGAGCACGTCGTCGGCTTCGTATCCGAGAATTTTCGTCATTCCCTGGTTGACGTATTCGACGGTCCCGTCGTTGGCGGTGATGATGATCGCCTCGGAAGCCTGTTCGATCGCCGAAGCCAGTCGCACGCGTTCGCGTTCGGCGTTGACGCCGGTGATGAGGTTCGCCAGCGTCGCGGCGAGCAGGGTCAGCACCCGTTGCTGCACGGGGGAAATTTCCTTGCCCGTGAGGAAGGAGTCGGCGGAGATATACCCGATCACCTCGTGCCCGTTCCAGAGCGTCGCGACGGCGTTGGGACCCCTGCCGACCGGTTGGGCGAGATGGTTGAACAACGTTCGGATTCGATAATAGGTTTTCGGCGAGGATTCCAGCAGCGCCTCCCGAACCAGATCGTCCCCGGCGATGGACAATTGATTTCCCCGCTCGTCGCGGAATTCGCCGTTTTCGTCGATCCCGTAGGAACCGTACACGATATTCGGATCGTCGCTTTTGAACCAGATGCCGACGCGCTCGAATCCCAGGCGTTCATGGGCCAGGATGACCGCTCGTCGACAAAGCCCCTCCCAGTCGCGCTGGGTCGTTAAGTCCACGATGACTTCGTGCAGATCCGTCAGTTGTTCGCGCGACAATCGTTCCATCTCTTCGGATGTCCGCAGAGATTCCTCCGCCCGTTTGCGGGCGGTGATGTCCTGGAAATTCACGATGACCACATTTCGTTCATCCAGGGAAATCCTTCGAAAACCGCGAAGCACCGGAATTTCGCGGCCGTCCTTCGTGTAAATCACGCCTTCCACGTTGACGCAGGGTTCCGCGTCCTTTTCCTGGATCAGACACGTTTCAGACGATTCGGAACACAGCATTTGGCAGGACTGGCCCAGCAATTCCTCCCGGGTGTATCCCGTCAGTTGACAAAGAACTTCGTTGACGTCCTCGATTCGACATTCCTCGTTGACGATGTAACTGTATCCGGGCAGTCCTTCGTACAGCATGCGCCAATGCGCCTCGCGCCGCTGGAGTCGTATTTCGTTCCGTCGGCGACGCAGGATGTACGCCAGCAGAAACAGAACCAACAGGGACAATCCGACGAACAACGCGCCCGCCGCCAGAAGGAGGCCTCGGTGTCGCCGATAAAACGAAGGCCGAGGAGAAA
This sequence comes from Phycisphaerae bacterium, assembly GCA_016929245.1. Classification (GTDB taxonomy): domain Bacteria; phylum Planctomycetota; class Phycisphaerae; order SM23-33; family SM23-33; genus JAFGEJ01. The sequence goes on along the minus strand of JAFGJE010000233.1, from coordinate 46,010 downwards.
GGATCTTTGATCCGGCGGGCAAGCGGGAGACGTCCGCACCGAATCGATGCAGCGCCTCTCCGTCAAAGGTGTATCGATTGGGACTTTCGGTGTTGACGGGAATTCCGTCGGCGGCCTCACCGTTTAATATCCGGCGCGCGAGCTGTCCCGCTTCCAGACCTTGCAGAAATCCGCTAACGACTTTCCCGCCCAACACGCCGGTATTCATCGTATATTCCCAACACGTCAGCACCGGCGCCTTGGATCGTCGCGCCACGCGGGCGATCCCCTCGATCTCGTCCACGAAACAGCCGTACTTGTCCCGATTCAACGCCAGCCGCAACACGAGAGAATCCGCCGGCAGCGCTTCGACCTCCCGCAGCAAACTCTCCATGTCCCATTCTTCGCGGATGGTGAAGGGAATCGGGAACATGGTTTGCTGGACCGCCTGAAGGAACAACTGCTTGTTCACCTGTCCGGTGGTGGTTTTGTCCGTGATGACAAACAGGCTTTTGGCGCGGGGAAAGAGCTGTTGTCCGATCAGGAGCGTTTGGCCAACGTCCACCGCTTCGACGACGCCGGTGTACCCGACCTGCCCTTCGAGCATCTCAGGCGTGTAGTTGTTGATGCCGCAAAACACCACCGGAACGCCCGGAAACAGCCGTTCCCGATATTGGAGTAGAAAATTCAACGCGTTGTTGTCCGACGCGATGATGACGTTAAAGCGGGTGTTTCCGTATTTCTTCCCGTAGAAATCCGCCAGGTCCGCGAAATACTCGGGGGTCGAGAGAAACTTCGTGTCCATATGTTCCAGGCGAAGGTCGATATTGGGGTCTTTGCCCAGAATCATCTCGATGCCATGATGCAGGCTTGCGGACCATAACGAGTCGTGATGATACGAGTCCAGGTGCAGAACGCGCGAACGGATCGGAACCGTCGGTAAGCTCTGGGCGAATCCCCTGTCTCCTATCGAGAACAGAACGACACACAACAACAGCACGCGCAGCATGACATCACCAGCCCCTCGCGGCGACAGGATCAACATTCTTCGCTTACACATACAACTCATCTCTTCCATGGATGGAGCCCGACCTGATCCGGGACGTGAAGCTCGCGTGCCCCGTTACCGTTTTCCCGGCGCGCGTGCAGCGCGGGGATTCGTTCTGGATATGGGAACCGGCGGTTCGGCGACCACGCTTCGTCCAACTCTATATTTTACACGACGTAACGAACAAAATACCTCAACAAATTTACTTCGGAATCCTCCGGTGGGAATTCCAAAGAATTCACGAACGCTTTGGTTCGTTTCCTCGAACCGCTTCAAAGACCGCCACGCATTGTTGCAGGACGGTTTCCATGTCGTTCAGGGCGATCTGGCTGGCGGCGTCGGATAACGCCTTTTCCGGCGCGGGATGGGTTTCGATGAACAGCCCGTCCGCCCCGGCCGCCAACGCCGCCTTCGCCAGGAGGGGGGCATATTCCCGCTCGCCTCCCGAGGCGGCGCCCAATCCGCCCGGCTGCTGGACGGAATGCGTCGCGTCGAAGATCACCGGGGCGAATTCCTGCATTTGCGGAATCGAACGTAAATCCGTGACCAGGCGATTGTACCCGAAAAACGTGCCCCGTTCCGTCAGGACGACTCCGTGATTGATATACGCGTTAACCTTCGCCACGGCGTGTTTCATGTCCCAGGGGGCCATGAATTGTCCCTTCTTGATATTCACCGCCTTTCCGGTCTTCCCCGCCGCGATCAGTAAATCCGTCTGGCGACATAAAAACGCGGGAATTTGCAGGCAATCCACCACCTCCGCCGCGGGCGCCGCCTGGTGCGGTTCATGAATGTCCGTCAACACGGGCACGCGCACCTCCCGGGCGACCTTCGCCAGCCACGCCAAACCGTCCTTCATGCCCGGCCCGCGATGACTGTCCGTGCTGGAACGATTGGCTTTATCAAAACTGGCCTTGAAAACGTATCCGACACCAAACCGATCGCACAGGGATTTCATATGATGAGCGACGGACAGGCACAACTCCAGACTCTCAGCCATGCAGGGACCGGAGATCAGCGCCAATCGACCGTCGCCGAACGTCACGTCGCCGATGATGCAAAGGTCGGGTTTGTTCATACGGGAGCTCCTTTCCAAGGCCAAATCGGTCCGGGCCAACCGGTGGGATTCGACGGTACGATCAGTTGAATCCGATGCGGAGAAATGGAAATATCCAGCGGGGTGGTCGGTCCGAGATCGCCGTCGAGTTCGCAATGGACGGGTTCGTCGGATTCCACGTGAATCGACTTGGCCTGTCGATAGATCACGTTGCCTTTCAAGGGATGCCGGCGCAGAAGCGTCCAGGTGGCGTGCAGTAACAACCGGGCCTGTTGATCGCACTCGAAGATCACGAGGTCCAGCAGCCCGTCGTCGAATCGGGCGTCGCGACAGATGCGAAGTCCCGTGGAGTACCGGGAGATATTGCCCACGAACACCAGTCCGCGCCCCTCGAATAGATTTTCACCGTCCGCCCGCACGGACAGGCGCGGAAAGTCGTGCTCCCAAAACGTCCGCCAGATCGGCCAAAAGTAGCTCAGGTGGGAAATATGTCCCGTTCGGGTCTGGCTGACGCGCCGAACCACTTCGGCGTCGAACCCCACCCCGAGAATCGAGTGAAAGCTCAGGCCGTTGATCATCCCGATATCGCAGGACATGATCTCGCCGGATAGCAGCAGCCCGACCAGGTCGATCGGGCGCTTGGGGATGGACAATTCCTTGGCCAGCAGATTTTCCGTACCCGCGCGGACCGCCAGCAGCGGCACGTTCGTTCCCGCCAGACCGTTGGCGACTTCGTTGACCGTCCCGTCGCCGCCCCACGCGATGACCGCGGCGGCGTCTGATACGATGGACTTCGCGTACCGGGTGGCGTCGGCGACCGCCTGGGTGACGTATTCGACGACCTCCCACCCCGCGAGGCGGATTTCCCGGCGCAATTCGCCCAGCAGACGCTTCTGCCCCCCGTATCCGCTGCGGGGATTGATCACCACGTGCACGGGTTTTCCGGTTTCGATCATACCTGTTGTTTCTCCGCCGACGCCCCGACAGGATGCAAATGGGATTGCAGTCGCCGGCAGGGTGACTATAATACCGATTTCCACGGTAAAGGCAATCCGCCATACGGCTGTTGATTTCGCCGTGGAGAAGAAATCCGAACGACAACGAGCATAACGAGGAGACACGATCAATGGAACAGGCTGCTTTGGATACATTGGATGCGATCCTGGCCAGGGACGCATGGACGATGCAGGAGTATCAGGAATTGCTGGAGGCGCTGGGCGCCACGCCGAACGCGTCCAATCGCTGCCGGCAGATTTTAGCGGATCTGGAAGCGAACCACCCCACGCCCAAAGGCGCCAAGGCGCTGATGATCGGCATGTTGCGCTACCTGCTGTGTCGGTTCCCCGAGGCGCTGGAGGTTCTCGCCGACGCCACCGACAACCGGGAACGGCATTTCTTCGTCGGGCAATGTCATCGCGCCCGAAAGAACTACGCCCAGGCGCTCGAGGCCTTTCAACGCGCCAAAGCCAAAGGCTGGGAAGGACCGGACTGCGACGCGCTGATCGTCGAAACCCTCGCGCTGGCCGGACAGACCGACCAGGCCGCCAAAACCCTTAAATCCATCGAAAAACAGATCGAAGGCGCCGCGACGGGTTTCTACCTGCAAGGCCTGCTGGCGGAACTGGACGGCCGCGGCGAGGACGCGACCCGGCTGTATGAACAGGCCCGCGAAGCGCATCCCGCCCATCCGGAAGCCTCCTTCCGCCTGGCGTATTATCTCGACCTGCACGGCCAGGAGGAGGAAGCGATCGATCTGTACCGCGATTGCCTGAGTCATCCTCCCATTTACGCCAGCGCCCTGCTGAACCTGGCGGTGCTGTACGAGGACGTGGGACAGTACGAAAAATCCATCGCGTGCCTCAAGAGGCTGCTGGCGGTCAACCCGAACCACCCGCGCGCCCGGCTGTTCCTGCGCGACACCCAGGCGTCCCGCCATATGTACTACGACGAAGACCAGGCCCGTCGCATCGCCAAGCGAAACGCCGTCCTGGACATCCCCGTGACGGACTTCGAGCTGTCCGTGCGGGCGCGAAACTGCCTCAAGAAAATGAACATCCTGACCCTCGGCGACCTGGTCCGCACCAGCGAAGCCGAACTGCTGGGATACAAAAACTTCGGCGAAACCTCGCTGAAGGAGATCAAGGACATGCTGTCCGCCAAGGGCCTGCGCCTCGGACAGGAATCCGAAACCGCCGGCGAGTTGTCAGGCCTGCTGGAGGAAGCCGAGTCGCTTCCGAACGATCCCAATGCCGCCGCCCGGGCGCTGACCATCGAACAGGTGGATTTTTCCGTCCGCGCCCGGCGCGTGCTGGAACAACTCAACGTCCGAACCCTCGGTGAACTGGCCGCCAAGACCGAAGCCGAACTGCTCGGTCAGAAGAACTTCGGCCAAACCAGCCTGAGCGAAATGCGACAACGCTTAACGGAGCACGGCCTGCATTTCCGGGAAATCAATTAGCAAACAACCCCAACAAGTCCTCGCGCGGCGGGAATCGTTCCCGCCGCGTTTTTTTCTATTCCTCTCATTCAAAGTATTACCCCGGAGAGGACTCGAACCTCTGACCTTCGGTTTAGGAAACCGATGCTCTATCCTGCTGAGCTACCGGGGTAAGTTTATTTATTCTATACAGTTATCACAAAATAAAATTCGTTGAAAATGTCAATGGCTACGCCGGAAACGGCGTTTCTTTTCGTCGACGGCCTGTCATGGGAGTTAAGATACCATGCCATAACGGAAAGTCAAAGAAACGAAAATACAAAAATCATCGAAGGGCGGATTCATCAACGCGGACGCCTTGAACAATTTTATAAACCATATTCTTCTCGAATGAGTCGTGCCTCTTGTACCGCGACGCCGGTGTTGGTTTCGACGGCTTGCAATGTCGAGGCCAACGTATGGCCGTCGTAGGGATTCCCCTCGCACAACTCCGCGGCGACGGAACCAATGGCTTCGATTCGTCGTGGCGACCGATATCTTCTGGCCGAATTCGTATCGTTTGCGGTCCTTGCCCGGCGCACCCATATCCGGCGAATAATAATCCGCGAAGGCCGTCTCGAAGCGGGGTCCGTCGATCTGCTGGGCCAACCGGATCAATTCGTGGTCCGGATTGAGGATTGGATCGAAGCGGGATCGGAAGAGTTCGAACGTGTCGCGGGGCTGGCGTTTGGGCTTCATGGTTCCGTCCTGTTTTGCAAGGTTTTGTGGGTTCCTCCGTGAATTCCCTGCAAACTATACCCCGCCCGAACAAAATTTTCAGCCCATGAATATAGGGTATGGAAATTTTTTCAGGGACGACTTCCTCGCGCCATGACGTCCAACACGCGGAGGATTCTATTCCGCGATATCTTTCTTGTATAACGACGCCTTGCATTTCGGTGGTCGGCGTTTCATAATCCCCTTGTATTGTTGTTCGATCCCTTTTTTGCGCGAGGACGTTTGGATGGCTGTCTTAGCCTGCATTGCCGACGACGAAATGTACCGCCAGTGGTCCGCCGGCCTGATCCAGGGTCAGGCGCTGGGTCGTCGCGCGACGCCCTACGGCGAGAGCGGGGATGTCTTTCATATCCGCGGCGACGAAGCGTCGTATTACCTGCTGGCGCGCCGGGCGTCGGGCATGGACAAAACGGCGCCGCATCGCGTCAACGCCCGCGCGAATCTCTACGCGCTGAAGGATCTCGGAGTGCATTGCATCCTCGGCTGGGGACCGGGCGCCGCGATTACGCACAACATCACCGAGGGCGACCTGGTCATCCTCAGCGACGTGATCGACCAGACGCACCAGCGAGCGAGCACGTTCTTCGAGGATTCCCCGCTGGGGGGATTGCGACAGTTTCCCGTCTTCTGCGAGGAACTCCGCCGCCGGCTGGCGGGAACGCTTCAGGACATGAAGCTGGTGTATCACACCTCCGGGGTGGCGGCCGTGCGGGAAGGCCCGCGCCTGGAAACCCCCGCGGAGGTGCGCATGCTCTCGATGATCGGCGCGGAGATCGTCACGCGGACGTTCCTGCCCGAACCGTTTCTCGCGCGGGAGCTTCAGATGGGATACGCGGCCGTCTGCTACGTCACCGCGTACGCGGAGATGGGCAACCGGCGACAGCCTTTCACGGGAGGGGGGTTGTTCAAGGACCTGGACGATCCTGCCGACGCGGACCGTCGCGGCGGGCCGGCCGGGGCGCTGGGACGCATCGCCGCGAATCTCGCGATCGGCTTGGCGGAGTTGAACCTGGAAACTTACGCCCCGGCGGCGTCCCAGGCGACGCACATCGCCCAGTACAATCTTCCCGACGACTGGCGGGAATGGTTCGAGCACCGTTGACGTAGTTGATCACGGGTGTATTTTTCCACAAAAAACGTTACAATCGGACAAAAGCCGATGATTCCACGAAATGATAATTACGCGATAAAAACAGTTCCAACAATATAACGCGGAGAGGAAGTACAAGTTTTTGCGAATACGAAACGTTCCACAACCGTTTCCGTATCAAGGAAGCAAGCGAAAGCTGGCCTCCGTTATTCTCTCCTGTATTCCCAAAGGCACGCGCCGTTTGCTGGAACCCTTCGCGGGTTCCGCTGCGATATCCGTTGCGGCCGCCTGGAATGGAGTGGCGGAAACCTTTTGGTTGAATGATGCGCACCAACCCCTTATTTCGTTATGGAATTGTATTCTTACTTCCCCTCTTGCTCTCGCGGATGATTATGAACGAATCTGGACGGAACAACTTGGACGGGAAAAAGAATATTATAATTTAGTTCGAAATAAATTCAATCGCACACAGCAACCGGCGGATTTCCTTTTTCTCCTGGCCCGTTGTGTGAAAGCGGCGATTCGGTACAACAGGAACGGGGAATTTAACAATAGTCCGGATCACCGACGGCTTGGAATGAAACCCGACACGATGAGGAATAATATCATCCTGGTTCACAAGGTATTGTGTGACAGAACGACGGTTTCAACGAGTGATTTCAAAGCCGTTCTTCGTAAAACAAAAAAGACGGATTTTGTCTATATGGATCCCCCATATCAGGGAGTATGTCGAAATCGAGACAATCGATATGTCAAGGGTATTGTTTTTGATGAATTCGTTGAGGAATTAAACGCTTTAAATGCGAAACAAATTCCCTTCGTCGTAAGTTATGATGGGCGTACAGGAGACACGACTTACGGTGAAAAACTACCTGAATCACTCAACTTATTCCATTGTGAGATTCTTGTTGGTCGATCCACGCAGGCCACATTGCTTGGTCGGAGTCATAATACATATGAGTCTTTGTATCTTTCCCCCGCAGCGATCGAAAAACTGAAAACCATTCCGCTGCCTCTTCGAAAAACGCGACAAAGGACTTGCACATTATTTGATTAAAGAATTTTTTTCATTGTCTGTTTTATGAATAAAATCAGCGACACGCCGTTTTTTCGGCACGTTTTTTGTAATTGTTCGTATTCCGCCACCTCATCCGATCCTATCCAGACAATCTCGATCCTTCGCCTTTCCTCCATTGCAATATGCTTATAATTCTCAGGAAAAGCCCAGTAACAACGTTTACAGATTTTCGGGTTCTTTACCTCGGTCCAATTTTCGCACTGCTCACAGGACCAACTTTTTTGACGCTGCGCCGCCGCGGAAATCAGCATAAACGCCGAAGGATTGTCTTCCCCGAAAATCTGATCTCCTGCCACTTCGTAAGGAATTCGATGATCAATCGAGAGGTATCTCGGGTGAAATGGTTCACCGGTAACGGCACAAATCGATCCTTGTTGTTCGATAAGTAGTTTCTTGAATGCTTTTGTAAATATTTTTCGACCACCGAGTTTATGTTGCTCTATTTTTGAAGGATCTCCGAAAACATACGCCGCAATAAGACGGCCGTCAGAACCACGAACCTTGATAGTATCCAACGGCACACCTTGTTCCCGGACATCTCGCGCCGCGCGTGGAGGGTGATTGTATCCGTAGATTTCCTTCAGTTCTTCGGTTGTAATTCGACCGTTTTGCACAATGTGATGAATCACAGCCAAAGAACGCTTTCCGGTGACTTTTTCAATTTGCGCTTTTATTTTCGGGTGAATTTTCGACATTATTTTCAAAAAATTTTGAGGAAGTTAATTCTGAATCAATATACAAACAACCGTATATCTCATCGTCGAGTTCAAGAATCAACACCCAGAGGATGTGGTTTTAAAATATGAACTGACAATGGGAAAACCGGAATAAGCCATGTTATAGCCTCTTGCGTGGAAACCGGCAATTCCAATATTGTCAACTAACCTGTTTTTCGTCCTTGCACGTCTGAGGAACGTTCTTTCCGACGCACATCGCCCAGTACAATCTTCCCGACGACTGGCGGGAATGGTTCGAGCATCGATGATGAATTGCGAAGGATAATCATTCGGATAGAAAAAAAACCTCCCGCTTTACACGGCGCGTGTCTTGCGACCGAGTTTCGGACATTGTATCCCCCTCTTTTTCCAACAACGCCAAACGGCAAGCCGATATCAGTGGAGGCTTGCCGTTTGGCGTCGTTGGAACATCAGATGATGTATTCGTTTATTTTCGAAAGGATCAGAATTTCCAGACCAGCTCCAGCCGGAACGTCGCGGTGAGGTCCTGGCTGTGCGGGAACAGCACCGCCGGGCCGTTGGCGGCGTTGGCGTTATTGGCGTTGGCGGGATTGTCGTTGGTATGGATCGGCTGGAAGAGGATCATCGTGCCGCCGACGGTCAGGAAATCGTCGATGTTGTAAATCGCCTGGAGCAGATGTCCCTTGCTGTTCGGGCCGCCCAGCGCCCCGTCGCCGAAGCCCTGCGCGACCGATCCGTACTCGATGTAGTAGCACGCGTAGGCGATGGAGATATCGTTTTTCTTGCTGTTTTCGCCGACCTGGAATCCGGCGGCGTAGGCATTGGGATCGTTTTTGAAGTGACGGTCCGCGCCGATTCCGCCCAGCGCGGGGACGGTGGGATTGTTCCACACGTTGTAATCGTCCTCGAAATTATGCACGAACGTGAACCACGCCATCCATTTTTGCAGCGGTGTGGGCAGGAACGCCAGTTTCCATCCGACTTTCGTGGTCAATTCCAACTGGCGGAAATCCGCCGCCGCGTAGGCCTGGGTGGCCGCCGCGGCGTTCTGCGTGGGGGTCTGTCCGCCCAGGCCGTTGTCCGCCCATTGCCCGTCGGGGCCGTAGCGCCCGATAAAACCGCCCGTGGAGGCGCCGACGTTTTTATATTCGTAGTACGTCATCCCGAAGAACCATTCCAGCGCGTCCATGAACTTCCACTCGAAACCCGCCCCCTGATGGAACATCACCGTGTCCCGCAGGGTCGCGCCGGTATTCATCCCGGCTGCCGAGCGCGTGCCGTTTTCGTTGACCATCCAGAACCCCATCTGGGCGTACGGTTTGAATTCCCCGAAGAACGGCGCGACGTAATCCATATAGATTCCTTCCGGATTCAGGCCGGAATCCCAGGTGATCATCGTGCGGGTTTTGATGGGATTCAGCACTTTACCGCCGCCGACTTCGAGGCCTTTGGCCCAGTTGGGTTTGTACTTGGCGTACATCAGGTCGATCCAGATGGGCTTTTTGGAGAAGTCGCCGGTCATCGTCTGGTTCGCGCCAGTGGGGGAATTGTCTCCGGAACAGAGTCGAAATCCGACTTCCATCTGGTCGTCCCACCACGTTTTGGTGAACCCGAAGCGCAGGCGCATGCGAATGCGATTACGATCCTTCGGTTCCCCGACCCGCGGATTGGCGACGGTGGTTCCGCCGCCCTGGCGTCCCTGGAACGTTTGATGCTCGAATCGCAGGCGGAAATCGCCGTAGAACGTCAGGTTCCGCATCCAGTCCGGCAGGGCGGGGGTGGCCTGGGCTTCGTCCAGGATTTCCTTCATCAATCCGGCGAGTTCTTCCTTCTCGATCCGCCGGGTTTTTTCGGATTCGATTTTTTCCAGCCTTTGATTCAGCCGACGAACCTGCTCCTTGAGATCCTCAATATTTTCGCCGGCGGACAGGGGCGAGGCAGACAACAGTACAGCAGCGAAAACACATCCGATCAGCATCGTTTTACGATACATGACGGCTCCTTTGTCCGATGATCCAGAGCGCGGATACAATCCTATGAAACCCTTATCGTCCAGGAGGGATATCGGACCTGAAGGAAAAGTTCTTTGAAAAAACCTGAAAGGCCTCTTCCCTTCGACGCGGGAAAAGCTCTCTCCGCCCGGCCGCCCACAAATCGGTTGCAAAGATCGGCGGGCTTCACTAGAGTGTAGAACTACCATACCGGGGCGGTGTTCGCCCGCGGTGAGTTTGGATCGGCAGCCGGAGGTTCTCCAGTGGCGCCCGACACGGATGAAGCCGGCCGACCCGTGCAGTGGTTCGTCGATGCGCTGGGAAATGAAGAGCGCATGCTGGTGATCCTCAAGCACGAGTTGTACGAAGGCCGTTGGGATGAAATGGTCGCGGACCTGCAAGCCCGCCTGGCCGGTCGGCCTTATATTTTCAAACTGGCGCATCGGATCGAAGACGATCTGGAGCGAATCCGTCGCCTGCGCGCGTTTGAAACGGATCATAACGTGGACCTGAGCGAATACGTCAAAATGGAATCATAAATGAAATCGGCGCGCGACGGTTGAAATCCCATCCGGAATTTCGCGTTCGCCGGGAGTGAGGAGTCATCCCATGACAATGCAGTTGTTTCGTCGTCCCGCAGTCCTCGCGGCGGTGGTTTTCGCGTTGATGGCGACGCTGTGGCGCGCCGCGCCGGCGGAACCCAAACCAGGCCGACCGGTTCATCCGGCGGTGTCCGCCCATCCGCAACCGAGCGATCTGGCGCCCGCTCGACTGCAGTATTACTGGAAACGGGAGATGCTGCTGGCCGGGGGAGAACGCGTCACGCGCATGTACGTCCTGGAGGAGAATCTGTATCTCATCACGAACACCCACTGCCTCCGCGCGGTGGACGCGGCGGTGGGAAATCCCAAATGGTTCGTGCGCGTCGGACATGACACCAATCGCATTTTCGAGCCCACCCATGTCCCGGGGATGCGCCTGCCGAAACGCATCGGCACCATCAACGACATCGCCAACCCGGAAACGATCTCCGACTTCGATGAATTCGACGCCGTTCTCGTCAACAGCATGACGCACCTGATGGTCGTGGATCGAAAAAACGGCCAAACCTACCGGGACGTTCGTTTCCCCGACCGAATCGCCACGGACGCCGGCGTCAGCGACGGCACGTCGTTTTACGTCGGAACCGCGGATAAGAATTATTGCGCGATCAAACTCATGCCCAACGTCCTGATCTGGAAGGAATATCTCGGACAGAATGTCACCGCGCCGATGGCGTATTACAATCGGAATATCTTCATGAGCACGCTGGACGGACTGTTCCGCTGCGCCGGCGTGGAGAAGTACGGCCAAAAGCAATGGCAGCGAACGTTCGACGGTTCGATCCCCGAAAAATGCCACGTGGACGAAAAAGGATTGTTTTTCGCCTGCAACGACAACCGTATTTACGCCTTCCATCCTTCCACCGGGAAGGCGCTTTGGCCGGCGGTCGTCGTGAAGGGTTCCGTCGGCGGGCCGATGCAAATGGGCGACAAGACGCTTTTCCAGTACATCGAAAACGACGGCTTATACGCCGTCGACGTGACCAACGGGAACGTTCGCTGGAAGATGCCCGAAGGCCGAATGGTATTGTCGATTATGGAAAACGTGGTCCACGTGCTGGACGCGAAAAAGAAGCTGCATCTCGTCAATGAAATCACCGGAAAGACGGACGTCGTCGTTCCGCTGGACGGCTTCGATTTTTACGCCCCGAACACCAGGGCGCCGGCGATCTACACCGCCACGCGGTCGGGACAGTTGTTCTGCATTCGGCCCACCAAGGCCGGGCGACTGACCGCGGAAATGCTGACGAAATAGAAAACGGTTTTGGGGTTCCCCAAACACCAAGGCTGGTGGGGCTCTGTCCCACCAGCTTTCATGAAGGTTCTTTTTTTCGGAAGATAACAGGAAGGACATAAAAGCGATGGATTCGGTACGAGTGCGGCGGGCGCTGATCAGCGTATTTGACAAGACGGGCGTCGTGGAATTCGCCCGGGCGCTGGCGGACATGGGCGTGGAGATCATTTCCTCCGGCGGGACAGCCGGGAAGATCGAAGAAGCGGGCATCCCCGTGCGGTACGTCCAGGAATGGACGGGATTCCCGGAAATGCTGGGGCATCGCGTGGTGACGCTGCATCCGAAAGTTCACGGCGCGATCCTCGCGCTGCGAGACGATCCGGAGCACCAGGCCGACATCGAAAAATACGGCCTGGAACCCCTCGACCTGGTCGTCGTGTCGCTGTATCCCTTCACGGATGTCATCGCGAAGGAAGGCACGACCCTCGCGGAGGCGGTCGAGATGATCGACATCGGCGGGCCGACGATGGTCCGGGCGGCCGCCAAGAATCACAAGTACGTCACCGTCGTGACCGAAACGGCGCAGTACGACGAACTGCTCGCGGAATTGAAAGCCGGCAACGGCGAAACCAGCTTCGCGCTGCGGCGGAAGTTCGCCCGTCGGGCGTTCAGCCTGACGGCCCAGTATGACACCGCCATCAGCACGTATCTCGCGGAGCAACTTGACGAGAAATTCCCCGAGCGGATGACGTTCAGCTATACCAAATCCCAGGAGCTTCGCTACGGCGAGAATCCCCACCAGGCCGGCGCGTTCTACGTTTCCTCGGAGGCCGCCAACGAACCCTGCATGGGCCGAGCGAAACTTCTGGGCGGAAAACCCATCAGCTACAACAACTACTTCGACGCCAACGGCGCGCTGGAGCTCGTGAAGGAATTCGACGATCCCGCCATCGCGATCATTAAGCACGCCAACCCCGCCGGCTGCGCGGTCGACGCGAACCTGGTCGAAGCGTATCGCAAAGCCTACTACGGCGACGTCAACGCGTGCATGGGCGGCATCGTGGCGGTCAATCGGCCGGTCACGAAGGACCTTGCCGCGGCGATCACCGAAACGTACCAGCGCTGGGGTAAAGACGCCGGCGCCGGCGGATTCTTCGCCGAAATCGTCATCGCACCGAGCTTCGAGGACGGCGCGATCGAAACCATCCAGGCCCGCGAAGGCTGGGGTCAGGACGTGCGGCTGTTGGAAGTCGGCGACTTCGACGGCAAACGGAACAAGGAAAGGTTCCTTAAGTACTGCGTCGGCGGAATGCTGGTGCAGGATCGCGATCTGCTGGGCCTGAACACCGATGACTGGAAGGTCGTCACGAAGCGACAACCTTCCGAGCAGGAACTGGCGGACCTTAAATTCGCCTGGTTGGTCTGCAAGCACGTGAAGTCCAACGCGATTGTGCTGGCGAAAGACCGGACGCTGCTGGGCGCCGGAGCCGGTCAGATGAGCCGCGTGAACTCCGCGTTCCTCGCCGGCCAGATCGCCAAGCAGTACGGCGGCGGGGACAAGGTGGACCTGAACGGTTGCGTGCTCGCCAGCGACGCGTTTTTCCCATTCCCGGACAGCCTCGACTGGGCCAAAGAAGCCGGCGCCACCGCCGTCATCGAACCCGGCGGCGGAAAGAAAGACGAAGACGTCATCGCCTACGCGGACAAACTGGGCCTGGCGATGATCTTCACCGGCGCGAGACATTTCAACCATTGATATAGAGCGATATTCATTATTACACAGTGGGTAGTTCCCCGTATTTCAAACACCGCCAAACGGCAAGCCGATTCTTGTTCCGGCTTGCCGTTTGGCGGTGTTAATAAATCCACCGGGTGTTTCGCGTTTTTCCGACGTATACGATTCGACTTTCCGGAAAAGTTTAGCGCGATTTTTGAATGCGGAACGAATAGAGCTTAGCGTTCTTCAGTTCGAATCGCAGGCGCAGGCCTTGCGGCGCGTTTTGGGGGAGCCGTTCGTGGTGTTTCCAGGCGACCCGGGCCGCCAGGTCGTCACCGGTTACTTTGTTGCAATCGCTCAGGCGGTAACCGTCCAACACGTTCCCCGCGGCGTCCTGCAATTCCGCTTTCAGGTAGCCGTTCTCGGCGATCTCGGCGTTGACCGTCAACACCTCGCCGTTGTATACCAGCGGTACGGTGGTAATCGTGCCGGGCTGATCCCCCGCGTCGAGTGAAACGAATCCGTCCAGCCGCAACGTTGCCAAACCGATATGATACGATTGCAGGACCGATTTGTCCTTACCAAGTCGCACGCTGCGATAGAAAATCCATAATTCGTCACCGACCCGAATCGGAGGGCAGGGATCGTGATAATTCCCGTCCCAGATTTCGTCGTCCGTGACGGACATGAACTCCTGCCGTCCCTCGCCGAGGCCTCGCGTTCCGACGCGCTGCCAGGTTCGGCCGTCTCTGCTGCTGGTCAGCTCGACGTTGGTCTGTTTGAAACTGGAAGTAAGATCTTCATGATAAATACGAGCCAGGCCCAGCCATTGCCCTTCGTAGTTGAAACCCCGATGCTGATAGATTTGCGTGTCCGGCAAGTCATATTTGTCAGGCTCAATCGTGACAACCGGTTTGGTCCAGTTCACGAAGTCGTCGCTTTCGATCTGTCCGAAGATACGAAATTTCTTTCCGGGAAAGAGCTTCACGTCGCCCACGTATTTGCCCAACATCGGATCCCAACGGAACGAACTGGTGTCGCCGATGCCGCTGTCGATTTTGTAACCGACGACGGTACGAATGACGGGTTTATCCAGCGGCGTTTCGCGGGTCCAGCGAATCCCGTCGGGTGACGTGTAGATAAAATATCCTTCGACGGGCACGTATTTCGGCTCATGCCACACCATCGCCTTGTAACGCCGGTTCGGATTCGGATCGTCGGGCTCCTCGATGACGCCCCAGATATTCCCGCCCGGGATGATGATATTATTGTCCTTCGAGCCGTTGAAGGAATGCAGCCCGAGTTTGGGCTTTACCCAGGTCAGTCCGTCATTCGACTCGGCATAGCACCCCGGAAACCGGGCCGACACGCCCGACGGTAAGGTATACCTGCAGGCTCCCGCGTACCACGCACGAAACTTGCCCGTTCTTTCATCGCGCTGGATGACCGGAAAGAGAACACCCTCCCATGGCCCGGTCGGCAGTTCCTCCCACGGCCCGGTGGCGCCGATCAGTGGATTCTTCTCGTGCCGGGTGGGCTGATGTACCTTCCGCTCGAGGTTACTCATAGACGAAATAAAAAAGTCGTCGACGAACAAATTGTGATAGTGGCCGATTTTGACGGGGGGCTGTTGGCTATAGGCGGAATTTTCAATGAAAGTAGTCATGAGTAGAATCCAGGATATCGTACTCCAATAGTTTATCTTATTCTTCATCCCAAAATCCTTTCTCCGAAAATGATATTACGACTTTCTCTGATAGAAATTTTGTTTCCGCCGAATCATCATTATGTCGTGATGAAGAGTACATATTCCACCGGATGACGTTGCGGAGTAGCTGACGGGCGTATC
Organism: Phycisphaerae bacterium; assembly: GCA_016929245.1. GTDB lineage: Bacteria > Planctomycetota > Phycisphaerae > SM23-33 > SM23-33 > JAFGEJ01. The sequence goes on along the minus strand of JAFGJE010000233.1, from coordinate 30,453 downwards.
CATCTTCTAATGGTCGTATTTCCTGTCGTGACAGTTAAAGAATGTAATTTTTTAACTCCTTGTATTTTAAGTATTTATTGGGCGAACATGTCATCAAAACCTTTGTTTTTTGATGGGTGCTCTAATATCGATAAACGTCACGAAAGTATCGATATTACATATTATGTCAAAACAACACTCCAATTTCCATTATCAACGCGTTTTTCATCCATCTTCACCGCCCCATGGACGCCGACGTTGGAATCGCTATAATGGTCGGCCTGTATTTCCTACGCAGTGAAAGGATATAGATCATGGGATCGTTGCAGGCATGGCAGGATCGGCTGGGCAGGCCGATTGTTTTCGAGATGGTGTTTCGCGTGATCGGGCAGGCCGACCCGAAAGGTTCGCTGATCCACGCGGTGCGGGAAACGGGTGCGCGCGTCACGGACGTGGGCGTCGACGAGATCGACGAGGACACCGACGATCTGATCTGCCGCATGACGCTGTTTACCACCGGGGACGATCAGATGGCCGCCGCGAGAAAGGCCGCCGAAGGGATCGAGGGAATTGAAATCCTCGAAGTAATCGACGTGGCGATGGAAGCCCACCGCGGCGGGGCATGTGAGATGGTCGCCCCCCCCATCGAGTCCAACACCGATCTGCGCATCGTCTATACCCCGGGCGTGGCGCGCGTCTGCAAAGCCATCCAGGCCGATCCCGAGCTGGCGTATGAATTTACGAACATCCACAACACCGTCGCCATCGTCACCAACGGAACGGCGATTCTCGGTCTGGGTGACATCGGCAACGTCGCCGGCATGCCGGTGATGGAAGGTAAGAGCGCGATCTTCTATAACTTCGCGCAAATCTCCGCCGTCCCGATTCTTGTGGACACGCACGATCCGGACGAGTTCATCGAAACCGTCGCGAAAATCGCACCGACGTTCGGCGCGATCCAGGTGGAGGACGTCAAGGCCCCGGAATGTTTCAAAATCACCCGCGAACTGGACGCGAAACTTCCCATCCCCGTGATGCACGACGACCAGCACGGCACGGGAACGATTGTCCTGGCGGGATTGTACAGCGCGTTGAAAAAAGTCGGTAAGAAAATGGAAAACATCCGCTGCGCCATCAGCGGCGCGGGCGCTTCGGGCACGGGGATTACCGACCTGCTTCAGGAAGCGGGGATCGGCGACGTGATTCTGTGCGACTCGAAAGGGATCGTCTCACGAGGCAGGGACGGCCTGAACGAGGAAAAAATCGCCCTGGCCGAACGAACCAACAAAGAAAATCTCACCGGAACCCTCGCCGACGCGATGAAGGGCGCGGACCTGTTTATCGGGTGCAGCCAGCCGAACATCGTCTCGCGGGACATGGTCCGTTCGATGGGAAAGAAGCCCATCCTGTTCCCGCTGGCGAATCCCGTCAGCGAGATTTCCAAACCGGACGCCCTGGAGGCGGGGGCAGCCATTTACGCGGACGGCAGGGCGATGAACAACGCCATCGCGTATCCGGGAATTTTCCGAGGCGCCATGAACGTTCGAGCGGAAAAAATCACCTTCGCGATGATGATGGCGGCCTCTCACGCCCTGGCGAACCTGGTGACCGGTAAGGATCTACTTCCGGAAATGATGGACCCCGCCACCCACGCCGTCGTCGCCCGGGCCGTCGCGGAAGCGGCGGTTTAACGCACCGTATATCAGAAACATTTACGGAAAAAATTCTCTTTCCGCGGGGCTGTTCGCTCCGATGTACTGTGCGTACAATAGGATAAACAACTTAAGGAGTACCAATACCGTGGACCCTGCACTATGGGTCGCCGTCGCGGCGGCGATTCTTTCGGGCTTTTTTGCGTTAAGCAGTTTTTCCCTGCGATCCTTCAGCCGCGCCCGGCTGGAGGAACTTCTCGGCTCGGGGCGGAAGCAGCGCAGGCTCGCGAGCCTGGACACCCACCTGGAAGCGATGCGCCTGACGCTGACGCTCTGTCGCAGCCTGGCGAACCTGGTGCTGGTGGCGGCGGTGGTGCACCTGTTCTGCGAGGATATCCTTGATTGGACTCATCTTGCCGCCGCCGTCGGTGTGGCAGGGGGAGTTATCGCCGTTCTGAGCGTGGGGATCCCGCACGCCTGGGCGGACGCGGCGGCGGAGAAAATCCTGGCGGTGGTGCTTCCGATTCTGCTGGTGGTGCGATTCATTTTCTCTCCGGTCGTCCTGATCATGCGGGTGTTCGACGTGCCGATCCGTCGCTTAAGCGGGCACCGCGAAAAAGACGAGGACGAAGCCGCCAAACAGGAAATCCTCCAGGCGGCTTCGGAAGGTCAAGCCGAAGGCGCCGTCGACGCCGACGAGGTGGACATGATCGAATCGGTCATGGAATTCGGCGACACCGACGCCGCGGAGATCATGACCCCGCGAACCGATATGTTCGCCCTGCCCGCGGAAACCCCCTGGGCCCAAGCCGCCGCCCAGATCCACCAGGCCGGCCATACGCGCGTGCCGGTCTACCGGGAGAATCTCGACGATATCATCGGCATCCTCTACGCCAAGGACCTGCTCCAGCACGTCGGGAAGGACGACGCTCCGACGCTGGAGAGTCTCGTTCGGAAACCCTATTTCGTGCCGGAAACCAAACCCCTGGACGATCTGCTGCGCGAATTCAAAAGCCGCAAGGTGCACCTGGCGATCGTGCTGGACGAATACGGCGGGACGGCGGGACTGGTCAGTATCGAGGACGTGCTGGAGGAAATCGTCGGTGAGATTTCCGACGAGTACGACCGCGCCGAGGAACAGCAGGTGCGGCGTATTAACGAAACCACGCTGGAAGTGGACGGCCGACTGCGCGTGGACGAACTCAACGACGAACTCGACCTGGAATTGCCCGAGGACGAGGATTACGACACGGTCGCCGGATTCGCCGTCGCGGAACTGGGGTACATACCGCATTCGGGAGAAACCTTCACCGCCCAGGGCGCGGAATTCACCATCCAAAACGCCGACGAACGAAAGATTACCAAACTCCGCGTCAAGAAGCTCCCCGACGAAGACGATGAAGAATAGGAACCCGCGGGTTCCGAAAGGTGAATTCCAAAATGCGCTTTCGTCTCTGCGCCATCCTGATGATATTCCCGCCGGGGTATCCTCTTCACGCGGAGGAACCCGCGAAAACCCCCCCTCCGGTCACGGTGGAATATTTGCGCAACGACGTCTACACGCCCGAACCGGGGTACGTCGTCGTGCGATCGGCCTTCCAGGTGGAAGGACCGCCGCATCGCTGGGTGGCGCTGGACATGGAGTTTCGCCTCAGTCAGGCGGTTCCGCTGATTCGGCCGGACGGAAAAGTGTTCATGAAACGCTGGAATCACCTGTTTCTCCCCGAAAAACCACACCCCGCGCGCTGGACGGACTGTCGGCTGGACGTGGATTACGAAGAACTGGAAACCGCCAAAAACCTCCCGCGCGGGAAAACCTTCGTCGTATGGGTGATGGGCGTTCTGTTCGACCACGCCGTTGAAAAACACCTCGGCGCGAGTTGGCCGACGCGCACACCGCTGGTCTTGACAACCGACGATCAGGGACACATTCAAAACGCCTATTCCCCCGTGCTGAATTCCATTCTCCTGGATTATCCCTCGGACAACACCATCGACGCCCGTCGAATGAAGATTCGCACCGTTCATCTGCAACCGAAGCGGGATGTGCGGGCCTATCGCGTCTCTCCGCGCGGGGCGTCGCCCGAGACGGTGCTGACGGAACCGGAAGGGCAGATTTGGCAGCCGACTTGTTTCGGCGGCGCCTTTGCGCCGATCGATTCAGCCGAAAAGGCGGAGGAACTGGTGCTCCTTCGGTATCCCGGCGGTGTGGTTTTACGAACCCGCGAGCAATACGACGCCGTGATCGACGCGGCGCGGAAACTCGGCTGGAAGCCGGAATATTTTCCCCAGGCTGATCCTGAATTTCCGGGGTTTCGGATCACGCCCATCGAAGGACTCGGCTGGCGGGTGGAGGCGCTGCTGATCGAACCTCGCGGGGAAGGTTTGGGCGACGTGGCTGCGCTGGACTATACCATCGCCACGGACGGTAGAGAGGGTCTGAAGCGCAAGGTGCTGCTTCCCGGCCCGGGGGGGGAAAAACAAATCCCCGTTCGCGCGGACGTATATACCACCGTGGTGCAATCGAACCTGGCGGGAAAGGGACTGGAGATCATTTCCCCGCGCTTCCAAACCACCGAAACCATCGTGAAACTTTCCGTTCCCTTGGACACCCCGCCGGAGAAATTCTTATCCCTCACGGAACCGAAAACCGTGACGAAAGATAGTTCGCCCGCGCCCAAGCCTCCCGTCCAAACCCCGACGACGACACCAGCGCCTCCCGCGACGAAACCAAATCCAACGACGGTTCCCGCCACGCGCCTGACGGATCCCACGGTCCCGCCGGAGACCATCACCACGCCCGGTCCCACACCCATCCGAAAATCCCGGAAGTAATTCGCCCCGTCGAATGGATTTCCCTTCCGCCAACGGCGGTTAAACCCCTTGCTCGTTTGCTTCGGGTTGTGTACATTGATTCTCTTGAGGAACGGCGTCGGGCCTGTGGATCGAGGCGTCGTCGTTGAGACAACGTGGTGATAAGAACGCTCGCGTCGGTTCTGACCGGCCGGTCGAACGTCAGTTCCGTGGACAGGATAAAGGCGCTGCAATGGCTGAAGGCGAACAGGACATCAAAATCGAAGACGAATCCAACGGGCTGGATCCCCAGGAGGTCGAGGAACAAGCCAAAAAGGCCAGGAAAGCCAAGGTGTTTTTCGACCGCGCCGACGAAGTGGCCGGTACGGGCAACTGGGATTTCGCGATCGAGTTGTATTCCGAGGGATTGAAGCTCGATCCGGATGAAATGGAGCGAGGCCATAAGAAACTGCGCGACGTGGCGCTGAAGCGCAAAATGCAGGGCGGAAAAGCCGCGGGAATGGGGGATCGTCGCAAGCATAAACCCGGAAAAGAACCCGCCGTGAACCTGGCCAACGCCGGCTACCTGCTGGCGAAGGATCCCGGTTCGGAGGCGCTGATGGAAATGTTCCTCAAATCCGCCCTCGAAGTGGGCAACCGCGAGGTCATCCGCTGGATCGGCGAGATCATGCTGGAAAGTCAAAAAAAAGCTCGCAAACCCAATCGCCGCGTCTGCACGGTGATCATGGACGGGATGGCCGGCGCGAAGCATTTCGACCTGGCCGTCCAGGCTTGTAACCTGGCGCTCACGGCGGCGCCGAACGATCCGGAACTCGAAAACCGCCTGGGTGACCTGGGCGCGGAGTACACCCTGCAGAAGGGGCAATACGGCGTCGAGGGGGACTTCACCAAGGGCGTGAAGGATCTGGACAAGCAGAAAGAGCTGATCCAGAAAGACATGCTCGTGAAGGATGAGGAATTTCTCAGGCAACAGATCGCCAAAGCCGAACAGGATTACCTGGAAGCCCCCACCGTTCCGGGCAAGATCAACGGCTACGTCGATGCGCTGCTGAAATTTGAGGACGAGTCGTACGAGAACCAGGCGATCGACGTGTTGAACAAGGCCTTCCAGGACACCAAAGCGTATCAGTTCAAGATGCGCGTCGGCGACGTCAAGATTCGCCAGATGAGCCGGCGCTTTCGCAAACTCAAGGACGCCGGCGACAAGGACGGCGCCACCCAGGCCGCCCGGGAGCAACTCACCTTCGAGGTGCGGGAATACCGCGAACGAGCGACGAACTACCCGACCGACCTGTCGTTGAAATACGAACTGGGCCGCCGGCTGTTCCTCGCGGGCGAGTACGACGACGCGATCGGATATCTCCAGCAGGCCCAGCGCGATCCGCGCCGGTTCGTGGTGGTGATGAACTACCTCGGGCAGGCGTTCATGCGCAAGGAATGGTGGCAGGAGGCGATCGACACCTTCGAGCGCGTTCTCCAGGGCGACGTCTCCGAAGATCGCTCCAAGGACATTCGATACAACCTGGGTTTATGCTATGAACAACTCGGTAAACTCGAGCAGGCCCAGGAACAATTATCGCGTCTCGCGCAGATCGATTTCAATTACAAGGACGTTCGGGCGCGCCTGGAAGCGATCCGAAAACGCATCCAGGAAAAGAACGGCTGAACGATCCCTCGCCGCTTTTTCTACCATGCCGATTCCATGCCGTGCGCTTCGCGCCGGAAAAAACTTTCCGAATTCCCTTTTCTCGCGGTTCTCCCGTTGCCTAGAATTACTGTTGAATCGGGGGACGTGATGACTCGCCCCGTAGGGGGTGTTTGTATATTTTTTTAGAAAGGCGCTCCCATGGCGATTGAGGAATCCTCCGCCCGGAGTCGCCACTCATCGGATGAGTACGCGACGGCGTTGTTCACGGAGGACGCGGAACGGAACCACAGTCCATCCCCATCCTTTCTGGATGTTCTGGACGAAACGTTCCACAAGATCGGTTCCCCCCCGAGGAACGTGCGGGAAGCGCTTCAGCGTCTCACGCGGGAACTTCACGATGCCGACGAAAAACTCCGCCTGCAGTCCTTGATCCTCAACCACATCCGGGACACCATCACGGCGACGGATCTCGAGGGACGCATCACCTATGTCAACGACGCCGCCGTGGAGTTTTTCAAATACGCGCGCGAAGAATTGATCGGCAAGACGGTGGACATCTACGGCTGCGATCCGTCTCGCGGCGCCACGCAGAAGGAAATGATTCGGGAGACGCTGGACAAAGGCACGTGGCACGGCGAGGTGGTGAATCGTTGTTCCGACGGCCAGGAGAAATTCGTCGATTGTCACACCTGGATCATGCGCGATGAAAGGGGCAACCCGATCGGATTGTGCGGCGTCGGTTCGGACATCACCGAGCGAAAACGGGATGAACAGGAACGGGAACTGTTCGAAGAACATCTCCGGGACACGGAAAAACTCCAGAGTCTGGGGGTGTTGGCCGGCGGGATCGCGCACGACTTCAACAATCTTCTCGTGGGCGTGCTGGGCAACGCCGATCTGGCGCTGCGGGACCTGCCCGAAACGACCCCCACCCGGGAGTGCGTCGAGTCCATCCGAAATTGCGCCCTTCGCGCGACGGAACTGACCAAGCAGATGCTCGCTTACGCCGGAAAAGCCCAGTTCCATATTCAGCCGGTTCACCTGAACAAACTCATTTCCGAGACGGCCTCGCTGCTGTGGACCAGCGTCACGCGAAAGGCCCAGTTGCGGTATCAGTTGACGAACCGTCTTCCCGCCGTCCGCGCCGACATGACGCAACTCCGCCAGGTGCTGATGAATCTGATCACCAACGCCTCCGAAGCCGTCGGAAACAACTCCGGTTTCATCCATATTCGCACCGATGTCGAAGACCTTTCGCGAGAAGAAATTCACCAGATGTATCTCGGCGAACACCTGGATGAGGGACAATACGTCACGCTGGAGGTTTCCGATACGGGTATTGGGATGGACGCGGATACCCTCACGAAAATGTTTGAACCGTTTTTCACGACGAAATTCACGGGGCGGGGATTAGGTCTCTCGGCCGTCCTGGGAATCGTTCGCGCCCATAAAGGCGCGATCCGGGTTCAAAGCTCACCGGGGGTGGGAACCTCCTTCCGTCTGTATCTGCCCGCTTGCGACGACAAGGTGGAAACTCCCCGCGAAGACACCAACGGGAAAGCGACATTATGGAAAGGACGGGGACTCGTGATGGTCGTGGACGATGAACCGTCCGTGTTGGGGGTAGCCGACATGATGCTCCAGCGGCTGGGCTTCGACACCATCCTCGCGAACAACGGCCCGGAAGCGCTGGAGCAATTCGCGCGACGGAAAGACGAAATTCTCGCCGTCCTGCTGGATATGTCCATGCCGGCGATGGACGGACAGGACACGCTGGAAGCCTTGCGGAACGTCAGGCCCGATGCGCGCGTGATCCTGTGTTCCGGATACAGCCGGGAAGTCGCGGCTGAACGGTTCTCCGATGCCGCCCTCGCGGGGTATCTCCAGAAACCCTTCGAGCTGGCGTCGGTCTCACAGGCGCTCCAAGCCGTGCTGGCGTGAACGGAAACGCGTATTATTCCGCCGTCGGCCAGGACCAGATTTAGAGTTCATCGCTCCAGGACAGGACGTCCGCCCCAGGGTAAGAACGCCTTCGTCACGCCAGGATCGCGGATCGGTGCACCGACTTCGTTGGAAGGAGAACGAAACAGCACCGCCGTCGATCCCGATACGCCGTCGTGGCGTCGTCTCGAAAAAGAACCGGGGAGGAAAGGGCGTTAAGGTTGACGGAATCAATCGTTGCTTCCTGAGCGTTCATAGCGATTTGCTATATCACGGGATATCAAAATCACATGGAATGAAAAAAAATCTCCGACCCACAGAAACTGCGAGCCGGAGACTGCCACGGCTAGATAAACAGCCGATTTTGAAACGCTCAGTATGCACCTGAGCGAGAATGTTGAGTTTTACCCAGCGACCGAATGGCGCAGTATACAGACCGGATTCCTTCCTGTCAATGAAAGGAACCAAAGATTAAAATTTTTTTAACTTTTTTATTTACATGTATTTAAGCGATTTGCGGCGTATGGGGTCGCTCGAAGAACCCCTATATTCCTGAAAACAAAAGAGATAGGCGCATGTCTTTTTATATAAAGTGGTTATGGATATTTCCAGGGAGAGACGATTCGATTTAGTCCGATAATGTTGCGGACAGGAAGCGTTATTAAGAAATACTCCCAAACGGTGGATCGCCTATTTTTCCTGTGGGAGGAAAACGTCAGTTTATTTTTCGGGTGGGATTTCGTTCTCGTCCCAGAATGCGGCGCAGGAACAGTTCTTCGCCGGAGCGGTTTCCCTCGATGAGATGGCCGAGGAATTGCAGGATGTACCCGCCGACGAACATTACCGCCGCCAGCCACCATTGTCGCAGGAACAGCAACACGGGTGTCACGACAAAACACGCGGGAATCCCGATCATGTGAAGCCAGAAGCTCGTGGGATTCTTATGACGTTCCAGCCAGTTTTCGATGGGTTTGATCACGATTACACCAGCACAATCTGTACGCCCCAGAGGATCATGATGATCGTATTGAGCGTCATGCCGAGGAAGAAGTCCAGCGTGATGATCGCCATGCAGCTGGCGACGAAGCTTTCGGTGCAGGCCCGTCCCACGCCGGCGGCGCCAGGCTGACAGGTGAATCCCTTGTAACAGCAGATCAGGCTGGTCGCCCCGCCGAAGAACAGGCATTTGATCGGCCCGTAGAAAACATCCGAAATCAGCACGCTCCGGGCGGCGATGGACCAGAATTCCGCGCCGTTGGCGCCGTAGAGGTGCACGCTGACGATGTATCCGCCCAGGATGCCCATGAAACTCGCGTACAGCGTCAGAACCGGGATCAGCAGCACGCACGCGAGGAAACGCGGCACGACCAGGACGCGGATCGGGTCGGCGCCGATGGCGCGTAAGGCTTCGATCTGTTCCGTGACGCGCATCGTGCCCAGCTCCGCGGTCTGCCCGCCGCCGACGCGCCCGGCCAGCACGAGTCCCGCGAGGATCGGCCCGAGTTCCCGAAGCACCGAAAGGTTCACGATCGCGCCCATCTGGCTGATCATGCCGATGGCTTTAAATTGCTGTACCGACTGGACCGCCAATACCGCCCCAACGAACACTCCCGTGACCATCACCACCGGTACGGAGCGCGTTCCCACCTGGTAAAACTGGTAGAGAATCTCCCGCCACCCCCGTCGAGACGAAACGACCGCGGCGATCCAGGCGAACGTACGGCCGCAGAACCGGCAGAACGCCCCGAAATCGTCCAGCCACCGGACAGCACCGGCGCCGAGTTGTACCACCCATTCCACGTTCCTTGTTCTACGTCGTCAGGCCGTCAAAGTCAACGCGCCGCACCGGGAAAGTATTTCCCACCGGGCGAAATACGACGGTTTTTTGTATATACTGACCTTATGGCGGAATCGGAGCGTAAGTACGTGTCCCGTGCGGGAGAGAAGCTCGAAGCGGCGCTGCGCGCGTTTGACGTGAACCCGGCTGGGTGCATCTGCGCGGACTTCGGAGCGAATCTCGGTGGGTTCACCGACTGCCTGCTCCGACACGGCGCGGTGAAGGTTTTCGCCGTGGACACGGGATACGGCGCGCTGGCCTGGACGTTGCGGCAGGATTCGCGCGTCGTGGTGATGGAGCGAACCAACGCTTTGTACGTCGAACCGCCCCAGCCGGTGGACCTGGTGGTGATCGATGTCGCCTGGACGCCCCAGGAGCAGATTCTCCCCGCCGCCAAACGATGGTGCAACGAGAACGGACGAATTCTTTCCCTGCTCAAACCGCACTTCGAGTTGACCAAGCTGCAGGGCGGGAAAAAACCTTACGCTCCTTTACGCGATGAACAAGCGAACGATATCGCCCGTGAGGTGATGCAACGTCTCGCCTCGGAAGGATACGCGCCGCGAGCGGCGATACCGTCCCCCCTGCGCGGAAAAGGGGGGAACTGTGAATTTGTACTGTTGTTTTAAGTCGCTTGCGGTAAATCTGTTGGATTCATCACGGGGTGGTCTTGATCGGAAAAGATTTCCCAAAGATATCGTTCCATGAAACCGAAGTTGACAAAGAGGGGATTTCCGGGGAAACTGATTCTTCCGGGTATCCCGTACGCTGTCGTTCTCATCGAATGGAAAGGAAGACTTCCATGAAACGAGTTCTTTATCTCGACGACAGCCTGATGGCTTTGCGCATGATGGAGCGAATGCTCAAGGACGTCGTGCAGGTTTTCAGCGCCGCGACGATCCTGGACGCCGAGGAAATCCTCGCCGACGGTCCGATCGACATGGTCATCACCGATTATCTGCTGGACGACGGCAACGGCATCGATTTCGCCCGACGGCTTCGCGAAGATCCTTTGTACAAGGAGATTCCCATTCTTCTGGTCAGCGCCGGGTTGTCCAGCGAGGTTGCCTTTGAAAGCATGCGCGCGGGGATCAACCAGTGTTTCCGGAAACCGCTGCGTCCGGCGGAAATCCGCGACATCGTTCCGCGACAGATCGAATCTCCCTGGATCGAGGAAGTGACGCGTTCCAAGTTGTATCTTCACGGTATTTCCTGGAAGAAAAACGGAACCTACCACGAATATTCTCCCGACCTGGATCATCGCGTTTCGGCGGATACGAAACAGGAAGTCCACCAGGAGATGACCCGTCAATTAAAGAACCTGGTCGGCGGACGAATGGAATTCGAGGAAGTCACCGGACTGCAGATTGTGGAATACAATCTGGACGTGGAATAGGCTCAAACCCTCTCCGCGGCGTGTGGAGGACGTTTTCTTCCCTGTCGTTTCCGTTTCCCCTTTCCCGGCGGTTTCGGTATGATACGTCCCTTCGGACTCACCGGACATTCAGGAAGCTGGAAATGGCGTTATTGAAAAAACTGCTGAAGGGACTTAGCCGAACGAAGGAACGATTCGTCGGAGGGTTGCGGGCGCTGCTGACGGGGCGCGGAATCGACGCGGAGTTGCTGGAGGAGCTCGAGGCGACGCTCATCCAGGCCGACATCGGCGTTAAGTCGGCGACGCGCATCCGCGAGGATCTCCAGGCCGCCCATGCCGACGGACGCATCGCCGGGGGCGAAGACGTGCTGGAATTTCTCAAATCCGAGTTGAAGACCTACTGGCCTTCGTCCGATCGCGGCGTGCATTTCGCGCCCGACGGACCGACGGTAATCCTGGTCGCGGGGATCAACGGAGCGGGTAAAACCACCTCCATCGCCAAGCTGGCGTACCAGTTTCACCAGGAAGGGAAAAAAGTGGTTCTGGCAGCCGCCGACACCTTCCGCGCCGCGGCGGTGGAACAATTGACGATCTGGTCCGATCGGATCGGATGCGACATCGTCAAAGGTTCCGGCGCCGATCCGGGAGCCGTCGTGTACGACGCCTGCGACGCCGCCGTCGCGCGACAGGCCGACGTGCTGCTGATCGACACCGCCGGACGCCTGCACACGCAGGATCACCTCATGCGCGAACTGACGAAAATCCGCGACGTGGTCGCCCGGAAAATCCCCGGCGCGCCCCACGAAGTGCTGCTCGTGCTGGACGCCGTGACCGGGCAGAACGCGATCCAGCAAGCCAAAGCCTTCCAGTCCGCCATCGACGTGACGGGCATCTTCCTGGCGAAACTCGACGGTACCGCCAAGGGCGGGATCGTGGTAGCCATCCGAAACGAGGTGAATCTGCCCGTGAAATTCGTGGGCCTGGGCGAAAGCTACGAAGACGTGGAACACTTCGATCCCGACAGCTTCGTCGAGGCGCTGTTCGCGTGAAAGGCCGAGGGTTGACAGCCGGCCGCGCCGGGGGATACCATTCGCGTGGAAGGAACGATACGGAATGCTGAATATTTTGAAAAAGACGCTGCTTCTGATGTTCGTGTGCGTGGCGGTTTCGGCGACATCCGCCCCGGCAATTCCCCCCGCCATCGTCATCCCCGAACCCCTGCTGGAAGAGGAACTCCTGGACATCCACCGCAAGCAGATCGACGCCCGTATCGACTGGTGGAAGGAGAGTCTCCTGTTGGCCAAAAGCGAAACGGAGATTCAACATTCCGGGGAAAAACTGCTGGGCGACTACCTGCTGTATCCCAGTCCGTACTATCAACAGGCCTTCGCCGAGGAAACCCTTAAGCAGTACACGGACGTCCTGAATGGAAAGGCGTTTTCCGACGACGATTCCTTCGTATTGCTCAAACGGATCAACGCCGCCCTGACGCTGACGAAAATGGATCCGCCACAGATGCAGCCGGCGCTGCAGATGCTGATCGCCGACAAAAATGAAGGCTTGCGCTATATCGGCTGGCAGGGATACGATCGGATGCGGAAGAACCTGCTCAACGGCACAGCCAGGCAGCTTCAACCGCTGCTGGAAGCCGTGAAAAAAGCCGTCGCCTCCGAAACCAATCCGATCCTGCTCTCGGCCGTCTATGAGGTGATGAACCTCCAAAAGATCGAGGGAAACGTGAACGAAAAGCTCCGCCTCCAGGCGGACAAGGCCTTCCTGGAAGCGCTGCAAGGCTCCTGGGCGTCTCGCTGCCGACAGGTGGAGAAAGCCAAATCCAAAAATGTCGAACTGCTCGCGGCGCTGCGGACAGCCGTCGCGGCGCTGGGGAGCATCGGGGAAGACCTCAAACGCGCCGATCCCAAAGACGCCAAGTCCCTGACGCTCTGCCTGCAGATGCTGTTCGACCTGTCCGCCGCCGTCGCCCAGAGGTACGATCGGGTGTGGCAGAATTCCACCACCAGTACCGACCTGCTGGAATCGTGTTCGACGTTGTTATCCGTCTGCGAAAAAACCCTCAACCTCCTGGCGGACACGAAACACGAATTCCTCGCGAAGAAACTGAACCCCAAAATCAACGTCCCCGCCCGAGGAGCGGCGGTCCTGGAAGCCGTCCTGGTCCACTGGGCCGAAGCCCTGAAAGCCAAAGGCGTGAAAGAATCCTCCGCCGCGGGCGAATAGTGGTACACGTACAAATTCAAGAGCCCCTTTCGTCATAAGGAAACATGTTGGTCCGAACCCTGCTTATCGTTCCGCTTCTTCTACTAGCCTGCGGGATCGGCGCGGCGATGTTCGTGGTTCGGGAACACAACGTTTCCCATCGGGAACAGCAGCTTGTCCTGGGGACCATCGGCGAACCGGATTCGTTGAATCCCATCCTCTCTCAGACCATCTCCGCCTCGGAAGTCGAAGCGTTCCTGTTCAACGCCCTGATCGGCTCGGATGAACATCAGAATCTCGAAGGAGCGGTCGCCGAGACGTTTCAACTGACGCAGCGATCCACCGCCTTTTGTCACACTCCCGCGGACGCGGAAAAAACACTGACGATCCTTCAGGCCGCCCGGGAACAATGGAAAGACATGAAACTCGCGTCCTGCCGACAGGACGGGCGAATGCTGCTGTTCGAATTTGTCGACCCCAACGGACAGGACGCCGCCGGCACGGGATACGAAACAAAATTGTTTCAAATCGTCAACCGTTCCGCTTTCCTGCCCGTGTCGATCCTGACGATCGTGCACGACGAGAGCAAAACGCTTCCCGGAGGAACGAAAGCCGACACGAAAGGTGTGAAGCAGGCCTTGCGCGCGCTGGCGACGGAACGAAAAGACGTGTTCGTCCATGAAGCGTTTCCCATCAACGATTCGATGCTCAGCGTGTCACTCTTCGGAAACGTGGAGGGATTTCACAAAGCCGTCGTCGAACGTTTCGGGGCCAAGGACGCCGCGGTCGTCGAAATCATGGATACTCTCGATGAGGCGTTGCTGAACGAACCGATCATCACGTTCAAGCTGCGAAAGGATGTTCGCTGGCACGACGGCGCGCCCCTCACCGCCGCTGACGCGGAATTCACCTATCGCAGCATCGTCGACCCGCAGTACCGTTCGCCGCGCGCCAGTTCCTACTGGTTGGTCAAGGATGTCAAAACCGTCGATCCCTATACGTTGATCGTCACCTACCGTAAGCCGTACGTCGATTGTCTGAACAGTTGGTCGGCGATGGCGCTGATTCCCAAACATATCCTGGCCGGGAAAAGTCCCCAGTGGTGGGCGGACCATTACAATTCCAAACCTGTCGGCTCCGGACCGTTTCGATTCGCCGAGTGGAAGCGAAACGAATTCGTGCGCCTGGTCGCCAACTCGGACTATTACGAAGGCGCGCCGAATCTTCCTGCCGTCGTGTATCGCGTGATCCCGGACTCATTCGTCAACGAAATCGCCTTTCAGGAACACGGTTTCGATACCACGCAACTGATGTTCCATCAGGTAAAGCGGTACGAGGCCCAGCAGGATCGTTTTCAGTTGTTCCGCCGTTGGGCGCGGGGATATCTCTACATCGGCTGGAATATGAAAAAACCCATGTTCAGGGACGTTCGTGTACGTCGCGCCCTGGCGCATGCGGTGGATACGAATCGAATCATTCGGTACGTCTATTACGGCTGGGCGCGGCCGAGTACTGGACCGATTCCCGACGTGTACTGGTTTTCCAATAAAGACATTAAACCCATTCCGTTCGATCCCGAACGCGCCAAGGCGCTTCTCGCCGAAGCCGGGTGGGCGGACACCGACGGCGACGGAATTCTCGACAAAAACGGGCAGCCGTTTGAATTCACGCTGATCACGAATCACGGCAATCCCATGCGGGCGCTGATTCAGATGCTCGTGCAGGACGACCTGCGACAGTTGGGCATCAAGGTCAATACCGCCGTTTACGAATGGGCGGTCTTTATCAACACCTATATCAACACGCAACAGTTCGACGCCTGCATTCTGGGATGGTTCATCCCACGAAATCTCGACCGGTATCAACTCTGGAACAGTTCGCAGATTGAACCGCCGGGCCTGAATTTCTGTTCGTATTCCAACCCGGAAGTGGACAAAATCACCGAGGAGATTCGCACGACGTTTGAGAAAGACCGGCTGGCGGAATTGTCGCGTCGAATCGAGGAAATCATTTATCGCGATCAGCCGTACCTGTTTCTGCTGGAAGGCAAGCCTTCCTTCGCCTTGTACCGCGACATGTACGTGGTTCGACGGCCCGATGAGGATCATCCGGGAACGTGGATCACCGAACCCATCCGCAACACCAAAGCCGGCCTGAACGGTTACGATTTTTACATGCCCTGGTGGGCGCCGGCGGCGATGATGCCGCAACGCACCCCCTGACGGAATATTGGAAATGATCCGGTTCATACTACGACGACTGCTGCTTTCGATTCCGCTGCTGATCGGAATTTCGATCGTGAGCTTTTTCGTCATCAATCTCGCCCCCGGCGGACAGATGGCCTTGCCGGGCAGCGAAATGAACCCGGAACTGAATCCCAAAATCCGCGAGATGATTTCCAAACAGTTCCACTTCGACAAACCCCTCTATATGCAATATCTCTACATGATGCGGGACATGTTCACGGGCGATCTGGCCAGTTTCAAAGACAACGAGTCGGCTTTGCGAAAGGTGCTCTCCCGCGCCCCGGCGACGCTGGCGTTGAGCGTGATGGCCTTCATCATCAGCTACGCCGGTTCGATTCCCCTGGGGATCTACGCCGCGAAAAAGAAAGGACGCTGGCAGGACCGGGGAGTCAGTATCCTGTCCTTCGCGTTGATTTCCCTGCCGACGTTCTGGGTGGCGTATATGCTCGTGCTGGTGATCGTGAAGGTGTGGCACCTGCCGGTACTGGGCACGCACACCTTCGGTGTGGAATACGCCACGTGGTACGCCGCGCTGGCGGACCGGTTGTGGCACGTATTCCTGCCGGCGTTGACGCTGGCGCTGGGCGGGGTGGCTGTCCAAAGCCGCTACATGCGCGCGTCGATGGTCGAAGCGATGAACGAGGATTACATCCGCACCGCGCGCGCGAAGGGACTTCCGGAAAGCCGGGTCGTCTATAAACACGCGCTGCGAAACAGCCTTCGCCCGATCATCACCTTCATCGGATACCTGCTGCCGGCCTTCCTCGGCGGATCGGTGATTATCGAACAGATTTTCGGATATCCCGGTATGGGACGGCTGACGTATCAGGCGATCCTCGAACGGGACATGCCCGTGATTATGGTCTCCCTGACGATCAGTTCCGTGCTGGTGCTGCTGGGCAACCTGATCGCGGATGTTCTGTACGCCGTGGTGGACCCGCGCGTGCGACTGGAGTAGGAACCGATACGAACGAATATGAGCGACGAAACCGCGACAACCATGCGATTGACCCAGGCGCCGACGATTTTGCGCTCGAGCGTGTGGCGGCGATTCCGAAAGAATCGTCCCGCCGTTATTGCGCTGGTGGTCTTGGTGGTGCTGTTCGTCGGCGGTATGGGATACTGGTCGCTCAATTCGGGAGGGATTCACATTCCGTTCGATCCGATAAAACCCAATCCACCTTCCCAGTTAATCGCCCCCTGCTGGGAACATCCGCTGGGCACCGACGACCTGGGACGGGACGTTCTGTCCCGCGTGCTGCTTGGCGCACACGTTTCGCTTTTGATCGGTTTCCTGGCTGTCGGAATCAGTATCTGCATCGGAACGGTTATCGGGTCGATCAGCGGATACTTCGGCGGATGGGTGGACACGATCATCATGCGATTCGTGGATATGATGATGTGCATCCCGACGTTTTTCCTGATCCTGACGGTGGCGGCCTTGCTTCGACCCAGTATCTGGCACGTCGCGACCATCATCGGCCTGACCGGTTGGATGGGCACGTCGCGGCTGGTGCGGGCGGAGTTCCTTACCCTTCGCGAAATGGATTACGTCCAGGCGGCCCGCGCCACGGGTACGGGACACCTGCGGATCGTCTTTCGTCATATTCTGCCCAACGCACTGCCGCCGGTGCTCGTCAGCGCCGTATTGGGCGTCGCCGGCGCGATTCTCTCCGAAGCGTCGCTGAGTTACCTCGGTTTCGGCGTGCAGCCGCCCGATCCGAGTTGGGGGAACATCATCGCCGGCGGGAAACAATACATCCTCGACGCCTGGTGGCTGATCGTGTTCCCGGGCGTGGCGATTTTTATCACGACGCTGGCGTTTTACATCACCGGCGAAGGGCTGCGCATCGCCCTGGACCCGAAGGAAACCAAACAGATATGATCCCTGGCGAACCACTGCTGTCCGTGCGCGATTTGCGGACGTGTTTCCATACGGACGACGGTGTTCTGCGCGCGGTGGATGGGGTGAGTTTTGACGTTCCGGCGGCGAAAACGTTCGCGCTGGTGGGTGAGAGCGGCTGCGGGAAGAGCGTTACCGCGTTTTCGATCCTGCGGCTCGTGCCCTGCCCGCCGGGGCGGATCGAAAACGGCGAGGTGGTTTTACAAGGCCGGGATTTGCTGGGATATTCCGAAAAGCAGATGCGCCAGGTGCGCGGCGGGCAGGTGGGCATGGTCTTCCAGGAACCCATGACCTCGCTGAACCCCGTCTTCACGTGCGGCAACCAGATCATCGAAGCCATTCGCCTGCACCGCAAGCTCTCGGCCGGCGACGCGCGCGGGCTGGCGATGGAACTGCTGAAAAAGGTCGGCATCGCCGAACCAGCCGGGCGGTTGGACGCCTATCCCCACCAGCTTTCCGGCGGCATGAGGCAGCGCATCATGATCGCGATGGCGCTGTCGTGCAGCCCGAAGCTGCTGATCGCCGACGAACCGACGACGGCCCTCGACGTGACGATCCAGGCGCAGATTCTCGACCTGTTGAACCAATTGCAAGCCGACGAAGGCCTGTCGATTCTGCTGATCACGCACGATCTTGCCGTCGTCGCGCAGACCGCCCACCAGGTGGCGGTGATGTACGCCTCGAAGATCGTCGAAACCGCGAGTGTGGAAAACCTTTTCGCCCAGCCGTTGCATCCGTACACGCGAGGCCTGCTGAAATCGGTGCCGAAACTCGGTGAGACGAAGGAACGGCTGAAGACGATCCCCGGAACCGTGCCCAATCCGCTGCATTTCCCCAGCGGGTGTAAGTTTCACCCGCGCTGTAGCGTCGGCTGCGATAAAAAACGATGCCAAACCCAGGAACCGCCCCTGCGCGAAATCGCGCCGGGCCATTGCGTCGCCTGCTGGGAAGCGGAAGGATATCCGAAGGAATGACGAATTTTCGAATGATAAATGACGAATCAATATCGAATGCTCGAAAACGAAAAAGGACGGAATTTTTTCGTTATTGGATTATTCAATATTCAATCGTCATTCGAATTTCGTCATTCGACATTGAATGATAATGATCGACACCACCAACAACCTGCTCCTGACGGTCAGCGACCTCAAGACGCACTTTCCGGTCGGCGGGGGATTTCTGCGTCACGGCAAGGTCGTCAAGGCCGTCGACGGCGTGAGCTTTTCGCTCCAGCGAGGCCGCACACTCGGACTGGTCGGCGAGAGCGGTTCGGGCAAGACTACCGTCGGCAGAACGCTGCTGCGTCTGATCCCCGCGACGGCGGGTCAGGCTCAATTCGATGGACAAGATATATTTTCTCTCTCAAGCCGAAAGTTAAAAAAACTCCGCCGGCGGATGCAGATGATCTTCCAGGACCCCGCCGGTTCGCTGAACCCGCGCATGACGGTCGGCGGGATCGTCGCCGAACCGCTGAAGGTGCATTTCTCGCTGTCTCGCTCCGAGCGTCGTGATCGCGTCGCGGAGCTGCTCCAGCGCGTCGGGCTTGCCCCGGAATACGTCAACCGCTACCCGCACGAGTTCTCCGGCGGGCAGCGGCAACGCATCGGTATCGCGCGGGCGCTGGCGAGTCAGCCGGACTTCATCGTCTGCGACGAACCCGTCAGCGCGCTGGACGTGTCGATCCAGGCCCAGATTCTCAACCTGTTAAGCGACCTGCAGGAGGAACTGGGATTAAGCTACCTTTTCATCGCCCACAACCTGGCGGTGGTGGAGCATTTCGCCGACGACGTTGCCGTGATGTACCTGGGCAAGATCGTGGAAGTCGCCGGTAAGGAGATCGTCCTGGGTCAATCGGGCCGGCTGCAGCATCCGTACACCGAGGCGCTGGTCTCCGCCGTCCCGGTAGCCCAGCCGGGCGCGGGCAAGAATCGCATCCGCCTGCCGGGGGAAGTGCCCTCGCCGATCAATCCACCGACGGGTTGCCCGTTCCACCCGCGTTGCCCGTTGACGCGCCAAAAGGCCGAGGGCATGTCCGCCGCCGAAACGTCCGAAATTCGCATCGAAGGCAAAACACACCGCGTAGTCAAACGCTGCACGTGTGAAATTCCTACCTTAAAGCCGACCACCAAGGACCCCACCCACCAACACGCCTGCCTTCTGCGACAGTGACGAGACTATCTGGAAACAGGCCTTGCGAACGGAATCTCATACAGGTGAACTTCGTGCGGACCGAACTGGTCCGAAATGATGTTGTTTTTCAACGGCTGTAATCGGTTCTCAAAACGTACAGCCGCGGTTGTGTCGGCTTTTCTCACCTCTTCCGGTAGTGTAATCGAGGCTGTGATGGTCTTGTCGCTGCCGTTCACGGCGATCAACAGGTAGCTTTCCTTGCCTTTTTTCAACGCCAGGTGCAGGTCGGATCTTTTAGCGGCGTCCTTTTCGTCGGTACTCTTGAAATCGCGTATTCCGATTCTGGTTATCATCGTCGGCGAAAGGAGCAACGGTGCGAGGGAATTCAACTCGGCTGTCAGGTCCGACCACTGCGCCCAGTAGGCCGGGGCGGATGTGCTGGTGCGCCAGTTCGACCAAGGCCAGCCTTCCACTTCCCATCCTTCTTCATTGAACGCATAATACATAAGGCCGGTAGTGCCGTGTGCGATCGCCATATACGTCGCACAATGAACTTCCTTCATCGTCGGGGGACGATCGTCGCCTTTCATGTCGGGACGGACGGGGGACATCTGGAGCGGCGACCATAGGACTTTTTTGCCCGCACCACCCTTCTTTGCAAGATTCACATAGGTTGCCACAAATTCCAGGCCGTACTTGGGAACGGGATACACGTCACCGGAAAGGATATCGCAGATGGGTGCATAGGCGACGTAATCCTTTACCCATCCATGGGCAAGATTGACCCAGATCGGATGTTTGGGGTCCAGTTTTTTAATCAGGTCATACGCGGGTTTGAGTTTCTCCGGAGGCCTTTTATACGGATGTTCGTGTTTGGGTTTGTCTTTATATTCAGGACCTCCGACACGCGAATTCGGTTCGTCATGCAGATACCAGACCAGCAAACCGGGATGGTCGCGATTCAATAACACGATTTTTTCCAGCCGGGTTAAATCTTCACAAAGACCGTGTAATGCCGCAAAACCATACATGCCGTTTGCATACGCATTATCCAGATCTTCTTTTAATGCTTCCGGCGTCCCGCCGAATACTTGCACGGTGTTGAATCCCTTGGCAGCCACTTCGGGAACGGCTTTGTGATGATGGGCGGCGTGGTAGACGCCGATGGGCAAAAACGGTTTACCGTTGACCAGAACCCGGCCGTCTTTTGCTTCAACGTTTTTCACAGCCGGCAGATCGGCGAACCCCAAAGACGCCGCAAACATCCACATCAGACATACGAAGGAGAAATGCTGTTTAGGTACTCTCACAGGAATCATCCTTTCTTTTCATATTGGAGCAAGTGGCGAACCTCAAAAAGGCCGTGCCGACCTTTGAAAAGGCCTATCGTTGAATATTGTCTTCGCCGAAGTCGACGTCGGCCGCCTCGCTATAGTCAAGATTTTCCACGTGCCCGTCGACGAAAAGCAGGTTCGCCGTCACGCCGTCGAGATGACGAAAGTCCGCGCGCGGATCCGTGGCGCCGTATACATACGGGCCGCCAAGGACCCCGCTTTTCGAGTCGACGGCATAGGCGGTATCGGCGGGATGGAGAACCTGAGAAATCTTCGCCTGCGCGGGATCGTACTCCGGCGCCGGCGCCGAATTGGGCGCCCGATCATACCCGAACCAGTAACTGTCGGCGTAATCGCAGTGAGACCAAATCGATCCCGGCGTGTAATGCGCTTCCTGCGTGGGACAGAGAAACACCTCCAGGTCGGGCCAATGGTTATCCCCGTAATCCCTGGAATCCAGATACGGATACAACAGGCACCACCAGAAGTACCCCTTGTTTCTCCTGACGCGGCCGGAGGGTAAATATTCCCCATTGTCGTCCGCATAAAAACCCAGGGCGTATCCGATATTCCGCAACTGCGTCTCACAGACGACCATTTTGGCGAGTTCCCTGGCCTTGGTGAGACTCGGTACAAGAATGCTGACCAGCAGCGAAAGGATCGCGATCACGACCAATAATTCTATGAGGGTGAAACCTTGCTTCACTTCAGGCAGTTCAATCTGCCGAACATCCTTTCTTGTCGTCTTCTCTCGCATAGTAATACATCGCTTCCCGCGCGGCGTATGATTGCGTCTGCTGTCTATTGTATCTATCATAGCATTTGGCCGATTGTGGGATTATTTGCCTTCATTCATCACGGACAACCAGACCGGCTTGAAAATTCCACCCTGCCCGCCGCGGTCTTCCACGCGAACGGCTAGGCTGTTTTCGCCGGCGACAACATATGGGGTGATCTCCACCGTAAACGGCTCCCGCCAGGAGTTCCGGTTGTCCTGATAGGGAAACGGCCTGTCTAATACCTTCTGTCCGTTTACCCAAATCACGCAGGCTTCGTCCACCGCTCCGAAAATAAGAAAGACCTTTCGCTTGCGATCCGAAGACTCACCAGGCTCGATTGTGAACGAAGTTCTGTACCAGGCGTAACCATCATAGTCCTGTCCGTGGGCGCGCTTCCAGGCCTCCCCGATGGGCTGTAACTCCCAGGGTGCATCCGTACGTATGGAATCCCACACCTCGTCGTCATATTCCCTGGCCGCCCAGCCGTCTTGTAAACCCTGATCCTCCGGGTCCCATTTGAACTTCCAGACTTCGGGCAACGGCTTGGCGGATTTCTCGGCGACTTCGATGTCCGCGAAAGGCCAGAACAATGCTTCCGAGGCACGAAGAAGCCCCATGTTGGAAATGCCATGGTGTTCGATCCGGCGGCGGTAGGCGTCCAGTTGTTTCACGGCCGCTACGATCGAGTGAATATCGCCGGTTTTGAAATATTGATATTGATCCACCGCCTTCTGCGCCTGCACGGTCAATTCCGCGTGACGGAGACCTTTTTTCAGAAAGTCGATTTTCGCCAGAACCCGTTTATCCTCGCCCGCGGCGGTCCGGGCTTTTTCCAATAACGCATAGCCCAGCTCGAATCGTTCGGGCGTAAAAAGCTCCGGCGTGAAAAGCACAAATTTCCGCCAGTACGTTTGACGCCATTGCGAATGGGGAATCTTCTTTCTGGCGCGGATCGCATTTCTCTTTGTCGAGGTTAATTCCCGGGGTAGATCCTGCCAGAAATCCCAATAGGCTTTAATCGCATCTGCCGCGGGCCCGAAGCCGTCATAATACTCCTTCAGGATCGCCTCGACGGGCAAATCCGGGCGATGGTTCATCCGAGCGATGGTATACAGGGATAATCCCTGAGCGGCATATTGGCCGGTCAACGAATCAAAGTCCGTTCCATACAGCCCTTCTCGGGCGACGAATGCGAAGTGTTTCCCGAATGTTTTCGCGTAGTTTATAGGCATATTATGGCCGGTAAGCGTGTAATTCGGCCGAAGAACCTGAATGCATCCGGTTTGACGCCAGTCCTTCCAATTGTCCTGAAACTTCGTCCAGGTTTCTGCCGGCGCGGAAAAACTTATTCCTGGAACATTCTTGATGATAATACCGTCATTTAGTTTGGTTTTGATGGGCGGTTTTCGATAATTCCCGTAGGCATAGGCGAGAACCTTGATCTTCGGATCATATTTCCTTGCCTCCTTTTGGACCTCCAAATAAAACTTCGCGTATCGGTCGGACAAGGAACCAAGATATTTCACCCAATCGGGGTCTTTTTCCATGAATGCCTTACGGGCCCGCTCCAGCCTCTGGTGATAAGGGAATTTCAGATCGGGATCTGGCGCATCCCAGGCCATACAATTCGGGCAGGTGCATTTGCCCGACGTATCATTTTCCGCAATACAAAGCAAAGAGCGCCGCGCCGAACCTTTTTGGCGACTCTGCCGCCACTGCCGCACGATTTGCTTCCAGAGCTTCGGCTGAGAAACACACATGGAAATATTGCCGCTATACCCCTCCGGCCTTCTTGTACCGTCCGGAAGCTGATTGAAATATTCCGGATGTGTTATGCCGAACCTTTTCCAATAACGAGTATAGGCGTGTCCACTGGTGTCGTCCTCGACGATGGCGAAACGATGGCGGCGCAGCCAACGGCTCTGCTCGTTCAGAAACTTGAGTCGATTGGCGTCGTTTGTCCAGCCGGCTTTCAGATTCATGTTCCTTCCGTCTCTAAAACGGCTGTTTATGAGTCTGGTTCCGCCGGTTTGCATAAAGTCCTCCACGCGAATCGTTTCTCTGTGAGGAATTACTTCTCCGACTTCACCCGGCCACAGCCAGCGAACCCCGAGTTTTGTTTCCAGAAATTCATACACTCCCAGGAGCGTACCAACGCGGGTAGTGTTGGCGCTTAAAAGACCAAACACTTTTCCCGCGGAATCATCGCCGGCGATATAGAGGGTATCGCCGGCGGTTTTGATGACAAATGCATTCGGC
Source organism: Phycisphaerae bacterium (assembly GCA_016929245.1). GTDB lineage: Bacteria > Planctomycetota > Phycisphaerae > SM23-33 > SM23-33 > JAFGEJ01. The sequence goes on along the minus strand of JAFGJE010000233.1, from coordinate 6,339 downwards.
TTGAATCTTTTCAGCAAGGCCGCCTGCTTCGCCGCCTGGGTTGAGCCCAGGTAGACGTACCCTTTTGCTTCAGGCTTTTGGGATTCTTTGGCGATGGGCAGTGTCGCGCCGGTCGCCTTTTGAATGTGATATTGCAACTCTTCCGCCGCCGCTTGAACCACTTCCAACGGCTCGTTTGGAATCACGATCACCGTCCGCGGCTGTGCGTCGGCCACGAATTCCAACGCCCATACCCGCGAAGAAGCCATCAATACAAGGACAAGAATATAGAATGTACGCTTCATAATCGTATTTCGTCTTTCCGTACGAGTTGATATTTCTGAGCGATGAGTCGGAAAATGGATTTCGGGAAATTATTAATCTTCATCGTCTTTGATCGTCATGTGGTAATTATCCCAAACGGATTCCTTCACGTTGTCCACATGGCCGTCCCAGAGAAGGAGATTCAACGAATCCAATCCCACATGCCGATAATCGACGCATCGTTGACCGCCGACGCGTTTCGAAGGTTCATCTATATCCCAATTACGAGTCCACGTGGTGGCATGAAAATGGAGCCCATTTGTAACATCCGGGGTATCCCCCGGAGCCTGGAAGTCGTTAATCGAAACCATCGTCTGAGGGTCAGGGTTCCTGGAATCCGCATAAAGAACATTAGGATAATGAAATGAATTTCGTGCATACGTAATGCCTTCATACGAAATACCAGACGTAGTATAGGGCAGGCGCGGCTGCCCGCCTCGCGGAGAATCGGCCCAGCCTTGATAACCGTCCGAAGGTGTAGTCGGGCAGCGCAGAAATTCCACGGAATCCAGGCGAATGTCGTTCTGATGAATCTGGGTGAGATTGCCGTGCATTTGTTCCCAGATAAACGAAGCCCAAAAGGAACAGTACGGGGTGAAATATTCGCCGCGGGTGTAAATAATCTGTTCGTTATGGTCCTGGATATAATAATTCTCCGCCATGCCGATCGTGTGGAGTTGCGTCATGCACTGCACCTGACGGGCTAACTCTTTGGCGGAGGTCAGAGACGGCAGTAAAATGGAGACCAACAGCGAAAGAATCGCGATCACAACGAGAAGTTCTATCAACGTAAATGCCCTGTTTCGTGATGAATTCATTCGTTTGTTCTTCTGTCAGCTCCGGTCCTTTTGGCAAGGCGCATATCCATTGGACAGCGGCAGATTAAAATCGCCGGTGTTTGACAATTTTTTCCGGCGCCCCCATAGTTGTCATTCTGAGCGGAGTCGCTTGTGAGCGTGGCGAACCTGCGACGAAGTCGAAGAATCTCACACGTTTGCAGGCGTAAGATCCTTCGACTTCGCTCGAAGACTCGCCACGCTCAGGATGACAATTCAGGGATATACCAGAAAATGTTGTCGCACACACAATCGCCGCCGTCCGATATGTTGCTCTACAGTAACATTATACGCTTACCGACCTTTCCTGTGAATCAGCACACCCATGGCCCCACCGGCCAGCAGCAGCATCGTCGCCGGTTCGGGAACCACTGTAAATAAATCGGCGACGTTGTGGTTGACTTTGGACTGCAGAATAAAACCCGCTTGTCCGCCGCTGGCGAACGTCGCATCACTGGCGGTATAGGTCAACGTGGTCTTGTCGGCTCGAGAAATACTGAATTCGAAATCCGAACCGTCCACCGCGACCGTCACCGTCACGCCGTCCGGATTCACTCCCTTAAATTCTCCATAGGCGTCCCATTGGGGGTTTTCAAACGTCGCAATCGTGGTGGGTGTGCCGTCGACCACTTTTCGGAATAAGGCCCCGCTGGCACTCACGGAGTTAATCCCTGTATCCATGCTTCTTGCGCCAAAGATGTAGTAATTGTCCTTGTCCTGGTAGTTGAAAATAATGGCTCCGCACTCATAGACATCATGGGTGCTCCGAAATGTAATGACTGTATCGGTTCCGCTGAAAGCCTGGGCATTCACGATTCCCATGGCCGCGGGATTTGCCGTACTGCCCGCGTGACCCATCGTGCCATTCGTGGAATACTTGAGACTAAGTATCTTCTCGGTGTTTTCGGCGAGAGAACTGTCGGTATACCAACGATTGCCCAAAGCCCATGTCGTCCACCCGGTGGTATCGAAGGCATCACCGGCAGTACCACTGAAATCCTCATTGATCAACATTGTCGCGTTCGCACAGGCGCTCATGGCCGCAATGGTTAGAACCATCATCGCCAGTTTCTTTGCCATTTCCATCGTCTTTCTCCTTTCTCGAATGAATTGGGTAAACGTCCTTCTTTGACCTTCCGCAACTCCCATATCATACCCCACGTTGATTGAAAATCAAGTAAAAATCAAATATATATTCAATTATTTTATTCAAATAATACTGATATAAAAGAACAAATATAGACGCAAATATATTTATATAAAGAGGATATAAAAATATTTGAAATTTCAAATTCGTTCTTGCATCATGGTAAAAGTCGGAGTATACTGAAGTAGTTAATGATTTGAATTCGCCGTCCTTGGTTTGTATAAAGCAGGTACATGATCACACTCAAAGACATCGCCAAAGCAGGTAAATGTTCCGTGTCCACGGTATCGATGGCCCTTTCGGATCATCCGAATATCAGCAAGAAGACCAAAAAAGATGTCATTCGAATCAGCCGGGAGCTTGGGTATACGCCCCGCCGGGAGCGGATGCGGGTCCGGCCTTTACCGGGTGTCCGCTGCGGACTGAAGCGCATCGGTTTTTTTCTGATCGGAAACATTCACCATCATGAGGTGTATCCCACGATCGTCAACACCATGGCGGCGAATATCTCGTCCCAGGGAATGCGATTCGAAATGGCTTCCCTCGAGCCCGACAAGGCCGACGACGCCTGCGAAAAGGTTTCCTCTTTTGCCAAGGGGGTGGACGGTCTGATCGTGACGGGATACGTTAAAGAAAATCTTCTCGATTGGCTGGAAAGTTGTTCGATTCCCTATGTCGCCATCGGGCATTACCAGCACAAAGAGTCGAATGTATCGAAGATCAAGGGAAACATTGTCGATTATGACTATCTGACCATGGGGAAAATCGCGGTCGAATACCTCGTGAAGCAGGGACATCGGCGTATCGGTTTCGTTTGCGAAACCCTGCCGGAGGGTCTGTATTATTCGCTCTGGCTGGAGGGATATCGTCTGGGGCTGGCGAACCATTCCCTACCGGCAGAGGCCGACTGGATCCACGTGGCGGGAAAGGATTTCGCGGGCGGGGAACCGGCGGCCGACGCGTTCCTGGCCCAGGCGAATCCTCCGACCGCTTACCTGGTTCCCGAAGCGCGAACAGCGAGATCATTCATCCACGCCATAGAAATGCGCGGGAATCCCATCGACAGCCGAAACATCGTCGTCGGAAGCACCCGCGAGTTGATCGATAAGTATCATCTTGGAAATTACCCCCTGATTACCACGTCGGGAGAACGCCTTGCCATGGCAGCCGTGCGACAATTGATCCAGATTTTCGAGTCTCCCCTGCCGTTTCCCACGCAATTAACCGTGCCGTTCGCCCTGATCAACATGTTCGAACCAGATAAACCCGTTTCCGCTGACATACATATGTCGAAATAACGCCTGTTCCGTTCAAACGCTACCTTCAGAATCGATGTACCGATATAACCGGATTCGTTTGGAGGAGGCGGGTTGGATTACCAACAATCCTTTCTTCGCGAGGTGTGGATATGTTTATGGCTGCGTGTTGATTGTTATTCGATTTTGTTTCGTAATAATCGTTTTCTGAATCCGACCTGAAGATTTGTGAGATCCACTGGATATCCTGCGGGAGTACATACAGAAATATCAACAGGATATTCACGATTGAATTTCGGCGTATTTCGTTCCTATCTTGTTCTTTCTCATGCAATTACGTCTTTCAAAAGAATGTTTCTCACACTTCTCACGTTCTCTATCTCTATCTACTACTTAATTTATATATACTTCTATAGAGAAGAAAGGCACAGGGAATATTCGTATCCTTCCTTATTTCATTTCCTGTTTCAGTATTGCATCCACGCTTGATTCCGTTCTCCATTTTACCGTTGCTCTTTTTTCTGACTCACCGGGTTTGGTATTTTTTCGGATCTCTTTTTGTTCCACCGGTGGGAATTCCTCGGACTCGATGTCTTTTTCCGTATCATGGGCGATTTGCATAGCCGCTTCCAGAATTTCCTGGGTAAGTTCCGTCGTCGTATGACTTTGGCTGTTTGCCTGAGCAATTTTCTCCGCGATGGTGGCGAAGGCGCTGACGAGTTCCTCGGCGTACGGGCCGATTTTCGCCACTTCCACTTTTGAGCGTTCCGCCAGTTTTTTCACCTCGTCGGCGACCACAGTGAATCCCTTCCCGATATCCCCGGCGTGGACGGCTTCCACGGAGGCGTTTAAAGCCAGCATATGCGTCTGCATCGCCACGGAGGAAATCGCCCGTACGATGGGGTCGAATTTGTGGGTGATGTCCCCCATTTGTTCCGCGTCCGTTTCCAGGAGTTTGAAATCGCATTCCTGGCGGCGAATCATCTCCAGAATCTGCTTCATCTGTTCGACGATTTTCCGCGCCAGTTCCCGGCAGCGCCGACGATATTCTTCCACGAGTTTCTGTCGGTAATGTTGGCAGTTTTCGGGTCGATTCAGTCCGTTGTATATCGCGGCGGCCATGTCCTTGCAGGAACCGTATCCGCAGGCGGAGCAATCAAGCATATCCTGTGTGCCGTATTTCAGCATGGAATGGAATATCTTCTGTTCCTCTTCCGGCGAGGGTTTTCGCAACCAGATATTCGCGGAACGGTCCAGGTATTTTCGGGCATACAAGCCCGGCCTCCAGAATTCCCGGACCAACCGTTCCAGTTGTTTTTTGACGTTGCGGAACGACCAGCGAAATTTGCGTTGATATCGTTTTTGCATGGACTGATTTCGTCGTTCGATCAAGGTTTCGATTTCGTCGGGGGATTTGTCCTGATTGACCGTACCCGGGCCGCCGTTGCAGCCGAGTTCGCAATTCAGGCAGTCGATCAGCAGCGGGGCGTTGCCTTTATGAATTTGATCCGGGAGTTTTTTGAAGTATTCGTATACCAGTTCCTGTCCTTCGATTTTTCGCGTGGCGGAACGCACTTCGCCGTTCCATCGTTCGGCGGTTCGCATCAGACCGCCCGGTGTGGAAAACAGCACCGCACGTTCAGCCGGCGGATTGTCGTATTCCAATGCGGGATATCTCTTCAACGATACGCCCGTTCGTTGGAAATATTCCGCCAGCCGTCGAAACGTGACGTTGTAGTCCCCCAGACCTGTTTCATCGAATTCGCGCCGTTTGGCGATGCAGGGAGACATGACGGCCACGCGATGGGTGCGGTATTGGGGATAAAATTCACGAATCATCTTGATCGTGTGCAGCATGGGACTGTCCGCAGGAGCGAGATACGGAAGAAGCTCCGGCTGATAGATTTCGATGTACGACACCAGCGCGGGGCACGGCTGGGCGATCACCGTTTTGGGTTTCCGCTGTTTGATGTATTCCAGATAGGTTTTGACGGTCAGCTCCGCGCCGAAACTCACGTCGAAAATCGCCTCCACACCGATGGATTTCAGCCATCCGTTGAAATGCAAATACAGATCGGGAAAATTCGCCGCCACCGCCGGAGCGACGATCGCGACCATCCGGGTTCCCTGTTTCACGTCCCGTAGGAACGCTTCGGTGTCGTCCAGGGCGATCCGAGCGTCATGTTTGCAGACGCGAATGCAGTTGCCGCACCCGATGCACAAATCATGGTTGATTTCCACGTGGTCCCCGCTGCCGTCGTTGCAGAATTTCACGGGACAGGCGGTGATACAAGCGTGACAATTCACGCATTTATGGGGATCCACGCGGACCACGGGAGTCAGTTTTTTTTGTAAAACAATATCGGGTTGTGTTTTCGAGGTTCTGTCTTTTCCCTTCATGATACCCACCGATCGTTGTTTCATGCGATACTTTCGCGTACGCCTATCCGAACGGTCTTCCCGGGAAAACCGTTGTTCCGAAAATTGTTTTTTTTCCGGTTCAACACCTGCATGCGATTCCGTTGTACATCCGCCAATGCCTGTTTCCGTATTCCGAAAGAAAACAACGACAGACGCACAGCCGCTTCGGTTCGTACAGTGCATTTATTGAGTCCGGAAACGACGCCAAGTCTTGATTCTTGAGTAACTTGATCTACTAAGACATATATCGGATGATAAACCTGGACATTTAATAATTTTGGCGGAAATTTCGACACTGTAGCAACGTTACAGGGAACATGTTATCCAGCCCTTGCATAATGGAGCGTTTTGGTCGTTTGCCATCGGCCTTGCGTTT
>JAFGJE010000020.1 GCA_016929245.1 Phycisphaerae bacterium | reverse complement strand
CTCGCGGAAAGGAATTGGCCGTTCCGGTTTTCCACCGTTTCATGTTTTGAATGATTCGCCATGGGAGCGGGTAAGGGACGGCGCGTCGCGCCGTCCCCCGCCTCGCCCATCGATCCAGAAAGGAAACCCTGCTTTCCTGCCATGATTCGCGTGATACCCCCCACGCGAATCCCGCATGTCATTTCCTTCGCGGAATGTTCACGTAATCCTTACCGTCGCCGTTTCAACATCGCCAGGGCGCCGACAGTCAGCAGGCTTACTGTCGCCGGTTCGGGCGCCCCGCTTGTGGACAGATACAGGGCGTCGATGTCACAGGCCCATTTGTCCTCGTTGTCCTTGATCCAGAATTCACAATCCACCCACTGGTTCGTCGGAGTGCCCAACGCCAGAAGCTGGTTATAGGTCATATTCACGTAGGGATCGTCGTCGATCCAGTCCCAGGTTCCGTCGCCGTTGAAGTCCCAATAGTATTCCAGGTCGGTATCCGGATTCGTGCCGAGGTTGTAGTACGTCCCGTTGCTTTGCCAGAGGATCTCGTCGGGATCGTAGGAATTGGAGGCGTTGAAATGGACGGTCTGTCCCGGATAGACGACGCGGTCCGCCCCGGTCGCGCTGGCGACGGGACTTTGCTTCGCCAGGAAATAATCCACCAGCACCATGCGTTGGAGCAGCAGGGCGATTTTCGTGCCGTTCCATCCGGCGGCACTGTAATCCTCATAGTCGGTGAAATACGGGAATCCGCCCAGGTGCGTTTTGCTCCAGCTCATGTTGTCCCGGCAGGCGTTGTAGTGCGTGTTGATAATTTCGTCGTACGTTCCCGTATAACTGTACGAATGCCCCGTCTTGCTGTTCGTGAAATTGCACGTGCCGTAGACGCTGGGATAATCGGACCAGGTGCTGACCTGCGCCTCGAGATACGCTTCCTTTCCGGTGTCGGTGAATCCGCCGGGATTGTAGCACGCCGGCGCGTGACCGATGGGAACGCCCACGTCCGTCGCGTTGTGCGTCATGTACTGCAGCCGGGTGGTTTCATCCAGCCCCTGCCAGTCCAGTTCGTTGGGAGACTCGCCCGTGTCGATATAGGCCCGGGCCGTAAAATTGGTCCATTGCCCGTCCTGCCAACCCGACGCCGGTTCATAGATCCAGTTCTCGATCGCGCTTAAATCCGTGCCCGCGTCCTTCAACGACAGCAATGGCGCGACGACCGGGTCGTCAAACGTGATCGTCGTCAAGGCCGAGTGCGTCGGACCGCCCCATCCGAAAACCGTTCCCCCCGTCAACAACGTCGAAACAACCACAGCCGAAATACATCGAGAGAGATTCTGTCTGGACATCATAGGCTCCTTTCCTTTGTCTGATGCCGCAACCGCTTCCCATATCCACGCACGCCGCATGAATCCCTGGGGAGGGAACAAAGACTCGTGATCTTTTCTGTTCAGAACCGTCTGTGGGGAGAACTGTTTTTTATGTACTCGACCTGGGGAGGAGGTGAGGGATGATTCCAGAGGAATCATCCCTTCCCTCATAACGTAAAAGGAGACTTACATGTCATCCGTTGGAAAAAGAACGATTTCACGCTTTTCGACGACGAACCAGCGCCAATCCGCCCATCGCCAGCAGACCCAACGTCGTCGGTTCGGGCGTCACGACGATATCATCCACGTAGCCGCTGAAGGTGGTGGACACGGTATTGCTGATATAGCCCAGGAGCTGATCCGCGTTCCCGGCGCCGGACTGTTTATAGGAGTCCGACACGGGCGCACCGCCGTTAAACGAAGCCGTCACCGTTTCGGTGCTCGCGTCCCAGGAAAGGGAAATCTGATACCAGGTACCCGGGTCGTATGTACCCAGCCGTCTTGCCGTGTCATACCCGTTGGTCGTGTTCAGCGTGACATATTTATCCTCGGTCAGACAGATGTACCCGATATCCTTGTTGGTCGCCACGTTGGCAATCACGAACCGCAAACCGCCGCCGCTGCCCGGCGTGGAATCGATCGTCTGACGCACCCAGGCGGTGGCGGTGCCCTGGGCCGTGGAATCAAACGTGTGGTACGCCCACGGCTCACTCACACTGGGTTCTTTGGTCAGCATCAGACAGTTTGCCGAACCGGTCGTATGGTCAAAACCCATCGACAAATCTCCATTGTTGCCGCGTTCCCAACCGCCGGCCGGCCAGGTCGTGTAGCTGTCGAAATTCTCCTGCCACACCGGCGCGCCCTGGGCGACGACCGCCGCTAGTCCCAACATCATCCCTAGCATTAACGTTAGTCTCATTTCCAGCCTCCTTCTCCTTATATCAAGGGGAAAACCACGTACTCGTTTCGATGGACCTTCCATCGCTTTTGGATTGTTATTTCACCTTATCCCGCTGAAGCCCGAAGAACGAACTTCATGCGAAGGTTCGCTCGTTGCGGCGGCAGGTCGGGATTCTCCAGCCGATCGAACAACGTCTTTTCCACCAGCCCGGCCATCTGATCATCCTGCCGATTGACGCTCGCCAAGGGCGGGATCATGAAATTGGCGTACATGCTGTCGTTGAATCCCACAACCGCCGCGTCGTCGGGAATTTTCTTTCCTCGTTGGTGCAGCCAACTGTAGGCCGCGACCGCCGCTTCGTCCGTGCCGCACAGCAAGGCGTCGAACGGAACGCTGTCCGGGTATTGCGTCTCCAGCGCTCTAAACGCGACCTCGGTCGTCGCGGTGAAATTTTCTTCATGGAAAATGGTCGGTTCTTTCTCAAAGGTCAGCCCGCGCTCCCGGAAACGTTTCAGGATCGAATCGGTCTTTTCCTCCCGCAACGTGGAAGGGATGAGAATCATAGGCCGCCGCCGACCCGTATCCACCAGATGATCGACAGCCTCGCGGACCGCCTGTTGACGACAGAGAATGACCTGGTCGGCGGACGTCTCCAGCGGAAGGGAAGGAATCAACACGACCGCCTGGAAAGACTGGAACAAACTGTCGAATCCCTCGACGCGCATCCCCGGAATGATCTGAATCACGACCGCGTCGACACCGCGCCGAATGTAATCCCGTAAATGATTCCGAACGATCTCCATGTTGCAGAACGTGTCGGCAATCTGAGTCACATATTGTCGCTCGTGAATCTTGCCGGCGATCATCTGCACCAGTTGTCCCGGATTGTGCGGGCCTCGAAGGGAAAAGAGAATCGCGACCGTCTTCGTCTTTCCGCCTTTCAATCCGCGGGCCAGGATATTCGGGCGGTAGTTCATTCTCCGAGCCACCGCCATGACTTTCTCCCGCGTCGCTTCGCTGACCCGAATATTGCTTTTCTTCCCCCCGCCGTTGAGTACCTCCGAGACCGTGGCAATCGAAAATCCGGATGATTCCGCGACATGTTTTAAGGAAGTCAACGCCATAGATCGTTTCTCAGCTAAAATCCTCGAAAAGATTAAACGTTCTATCACTTTTTATGTAAAAAATTACATTTTGCGTACCCGGAACTCATACAAAGCGGAGTGCTACTTAATTCACATTCAAAAGAGCATGATTAAACGTCCTATCAGTATGTTATCAATCCTCATAAATTTTGTCAATGGTTTTTTTCAAAAAAAATTCCCGTAGATTTCCGGGGGAAAGCTGCCACCAAAAAGAAAGGAAAAGAAAGGAAATTCAATCTTTACCCACAAATCCCGAATTTCGTCCACGAACGACACGAATTTCTCTAATTATTTTACAAAAATGTACTTATATCAATATTTGTTTTCAATAAAGAGAATTCCCGGTAGTGATACGGGATCATCCTGTCAAAAAATGCGTTAATCCATTTTAAAAAAGGAATTAAACTTCTTACCATTCGTAAAATTCGCGGCCTTTTTCTTAAGACGATCATCACGGTAGATTACGTGAGAATCCGCACCGGGCCGATCAAGCCCCCCGCCTGCGAATCGGTTTCAAATACCTTTCCTATGGCGTGGTACGGGCCGATGACGTTCGTCGGCCAGCGGTCGATGTTTTTCGTCGTCGCGTACTGATTCGCCAGCGTATTGGTGACGATGATCTTCAGTTCGTTCTTCCCCGCCCGTAAAGCACCATCGATGGAAAAGGCGAACGGCGCCCAGGCACGTCGGCCCAGGGATTGACCGTTCAGGAACGCCTCACAGGCGCAACGCACGTCGCCGAGATCGAGACACCGGGCCGTCTCGACGACGTTCTTCGGACAGGAAAAGGTCACGGAATATTCCACATCGCCGGAAAATCCCTCGCCCAGGCACTTGCGCCAGTCGCCCGGACGGATCGCTTTTCTCCGGGCGCGGGGACGTTCCAGAACTTCAAGGTTCCGCTTTCCGACGCGATATTCCCGGATCGGCCCGGCGGAAAAGCCTTTGGTGATTTCCAGAAGCGGTTTTTCCCTTAACCGGTAATTTGATATTTTCTCGAAAGCGCATTTTTCACAGTTTTCGAATAAAACCACGATACTTCCGGCGAAGTCCAGCGTGATTTCAATGCGCCACCGCCCTCGCGTCTTTTTCGCGCCATCCATAAAAGACCGTCTGCCGGTTTCGGGATCTAAAACCATAGGCTCATAAACTTCATCAAACCATGCGGCCAGATGAATCCTTTTTTGACTTTCATTCGTGAGGAAATACAAGTTTCCGTTCCTGAGTTTCCGCTTGAGAACGCGAACAAAACGTCGGTGGGCGGAGACTTCGACGACCGGCTGAAGGGACTTTCCCAACCGGCGATAGTCCGTCAAGACGGAACCTTTGATTTTCGGGACATCCGTCGGCCTATCCACGCAAACGACTTTCCCGCCGGCCCGGGCGAAGGCGGCGAGTTGTTTACGGGCGGGTTCGCTCATCCATCGCGTCCGCGGAACAAAAACGGTTTTATACAGCATCGAACCGGCTATCAAACCGTCGGGTGTGACGCGGGACGATGTACCCGTCAGCATGTCGTCGTCGATGAAATCGTAATCCGTCTGATGTTCCAGAAGATACCGCGACAACCGATCCAGGGATTTCCCGACGGCCTTTTGCTCCGGCCCTTTCGCCCAGATGTCGCGGATCGGATAATACACCGCCGCCTGCACGTCGGGTTTGCCCCGGCTGAGCAGATAACTCAGCCGCGCGGTGTAGGCGTGGTACAAATCCATGTATTTCCAGATCGGATTGGAAGGTCCGAACGCCGGCCGCTGCGTGCCCATGTAATGATCCCGCGTCGAAAGGGGATACGCGCCCATCGTCATCAGGTTCACGCCGCGAACGTACTGGAAATCCGTGACCCATTTCATCCGCGCCGGGGTCAACCCGCTGCCGTACACGCAGAACGACTCGGTAACCACCCAGGGCTTGTTCTGCTGATGCGCGACGGAGGCGGCGAACTTGGGGAAGTAGTGATTGACGTTGACGGTTTTCTTCGAGCTTCCGTTTCCCGACGGGAAATCCATGACGGTTTTCTTCCCCGGAAAAATCTGCCGCCAGATCGTATCGACGCCCGGAATGTCCAAATTTCGATAGATGCGAAACAGATGGCCGTATCCGTGATAACTCGGGCCCAGCGTTTCATCCTCCCCGCCGACGTGTCCGACGGACAGCAAGCCGTTTTTGCGGCACCATCGCTGAATCTGTCCGAAATAGGCGTCGGCGTAGCGACGGGACCACCAGTCGGCGAAGTCGATGCGCACCCGCATGTCCTTCGGGCTGTCGCCCTCGAAGATCGACGGCAGGTGCGGCAGAATGTCGTACCCCATCGTTCGCCGGAAATCCTTCGCCAGGCCTTTCGTCCAGGGCGGGTTGGGAACCTTCGGTTCGTCGGTGAAGACCAGTGGAATCGTTTCGCCGAAATACTTCCCGACCGTTTCTCGATATTTCTCGTGCGTCATGCGGAGAAATTCCCGCGTCACGGCGGGATTCAGCAAATCCGGATAGCTGTTGACCGTGGGCGTAGGACTGGTGTGGATATGACGTTTCAGCACCACAACGCGCATGCCCTTTTGCGTAACGACGATGCGTTGCGAAGGCTTAAGGCGTCGAATACGACGTTGTCCCTTGTACAAAAACGCGCTGAGACAGTCTTCCGGAACGTCCACCGTTTCGCCGGCCTTCGGATAGAGCTCTTCCCGCCGAAGGGATTGCGAACCGAGAGAAGGATTCTCCCGCACCAGTCGGCCGCAGACGCCGCCCGAAGGCCAGCCGCCTTCGTCGTACAGCCAGACTTTCATCCCCAGGCGATCCGCCTCCCGCACCATCTGCTTATAAAGCCGGAGGAAATCCTTACTCAGATATTCCGGACTCATGGACGTCGGATTCGTCGTCGGGCGAAAGTTAGGCCAGGCGAAAGGCCAAACGCTCAACGCTTTCCGGTCGGCCATGTCACGAAGCTGCCGTCGAAGTCTGGAGGCGGTGATCCGGTCGTTCCAGAACCAGATATACCCCGGCCAATAAAACGCCTCCGGCGCGGAAAACTCCTCCCAACAGAATGGTTTGGATTTCATGATAATCTTTCGTTCAAACAGGAAATGAATTTCGACATGATTTCAAATAGTTTAGTTCCTATCCGAATTTACTTAGACTTTGGTATCTCGACGCGAAACGGCCCCGCCGGCAGCCCGGCCTGGTTGTACAGGTTGCAGACGGGATTGTCGGCCCAGGCGTACCGCACCGCGGTGGGCCTGGAAAGCTTGTCGGACCAGACCAGCACGGTCTCGCCGTCGATCTTCGCGTCCGCCCAGACGAATTTTCCGTCTTCCCCAGCCACGGCGAAGCCTTTCAAATCCCCGCCGTCCCGGGCGATGAGTCCACCGTCGGCAAAATCGAACGTCAGGCGAATTTTGTCTCCTTCCACCTTCATCGACTGATACACAGGCCCGGAATACACCAGCGAGGATCGGCCGTACACCTTCCCCAGCGCACACATCGCCAGCCGCTCGCCGACGTCCCGCTTGTTGGCGGGATGAATGTTGTCCACCTCGCCGACGTCGATCGTCACCGCCATGCCCGTGTTCGGTTCGGCTAGCGTCTGACGCTGCGCCTCCCGCAACTCCGCCCAGGCGCTTCGGGCGTCGGGATCCTCCTGGACGGCCTTGAAGTTGGGCAATTGAACGATCAGGAACGGGAAATCGCCCTGGTTCCAGGCCCGTCGCCAATTCCGAATCATCGCCGTCAGCTGCCGACGGTATTCCCAGGGCAGACCGGCGTCGTTTTCCCCCTGGTACCAGATCGCCCCGCGAATGGTCATTCCCGTTAACGGCGCGATCATGCCGTGATACAGCGCCCCGGGGGTTCGACACAGGTTTGTATGAGGACTGCACTCCCGGGGACGCGCCTCCTGCTGGAATTCAACGTGGTACAGCCATTCGCCCGCGAGGGAAATGCTTTGCTGTTCGTCCTTCGCCTGGAACAGGCACAGGTCCCGCTTCTCCCCGCCGAATCCGCCGTCCAGCCACTGGTCAAACACACGAACGGCGATGACGTTTCGCCCCGCACGAACCAGCTTGGCTGGGATACGATATTCCCGAAGCACGTCCCAGGCGGCGGAACCGTCGCCGCCCGTTTCGCCGACTTTCTCGTTATTGAAATAGGTCACGTCGTTGTCATCGATCGCGCCCAGCCGCAACACCAGATCCTTCTTCGCCCAATCCGACGGCAAGTCCAACGTCCGGCGAAACCAGAACGCGCCGTCCACGTCCTTGCCCAGGACCGATTCCATCATGCGGGGAAGATCGACCGGCTTCCAGCCGGACGCGTCGAACGTCGGCTGGGCCCAGCCCTGGTCGTATCCCTGGTTTCCGGGATCCCTGACGTAGGCGGATCGCTCCCAATCCTCCAGTTTCGCGAGATACTGTTTCCGCGCTTCGGGAACGTCCCACACGTCTTTCCGGAAGGTTTTGACGCTCTTGAGATCGTCCAGGGCGAGGTAGTCGTCCCGGTCCATCCATCCTTTGATGTACGTGCCGCCCCAGTCGCTTTCGATCAGGCCGATCGGAACGTCCAGGTCACGGTGCAGTTTTCTTCCGAAAAAGTACGCCGCCGCGGAAAAGGAACCGGCGGTTTGCGGGGAACAGGCAACCCACCGGCCCAAGGCGTTCTTCCTGGATTTCGCGGCGCAGAATTGTCCCACCTTGAATAATCGGATCTTCGGAAACGACGCCTCGGACGCCTCCCGCGCACCGTCGGCGGAACTGCGCAACGTCATCTGCATGTTGGATTGTCCGCCGCACACCCACACCTCGCCGACAAGGACATTCTTCACGACGATTCGATTCTTCCCCGTGACGATCAGGTCATACGGGCCTCCGGCGGCCATCGGTTCCAGGAAAACCTGCCAGTCGCCGGCCGAGTTCGCTTTCGTCGTTTGGGTCTGCCCGTTGCATTCGACCGTCACCGACTCGTCCGGTTCCGCCCAGCCCCAGAGATGCGCCTTCGCGTCCCGCTGGAGAACCATGTTGTCACTCAGCAGGCTGGGCAGCGTCACGTCCGCGCCGGCCGACCACGGCAAAAACCCGACAGCCAGGAACAATATCCCTGTATGACATTTCTTTGAAATCATGAGAAATTCCTGTGAAAAAACGGCAATGCTATCCACGATCAAAAACGCGGACCGATTCGCATTATTACAGGAATGGTTTTGCCGAACAATTACATTTTGAGAGTTCGCCGATCTCCGTTGTTCTTCCGCGGGGATCCGGGAAAAGACTAATCGCCGTACCAGGTCCAAAGGTTGTTGAAATATTCCAGAGACTCATTCGGATCCTTCGTGGCAGGATGATTTTCCGCGTGGCCGTCGAAAAACAGGTAGTTGGCGCTTCCGTCATGCGTGGTTTCCGACATGCTGGTAAATTCCAGATCAGAGTCCTTGTTCCCGTTGGGAAAATTAACCTTGGGAAATACCGTATAATACGGCTGCAATTTCCCGTCGGATTCAAAATTTTCTCCCATGCCGTCCATCAGCATGGGCGTAGAGGCTGTTGATTTAACAATATGATCTCCCAGATGCGTGTCGCATCCCAGGTACCAGTTCACGGCGTAGGAGGTTGGGGCGGAGGTATTCAGAAGCCCCCCGTCTGCAGCAGTTGCGATAAACCAATCAAACCAGTTCGGACAACACGTGGCCTCGATGGTCTTTCGATCACTGGTAACTCCCAGGTATTCACCGAGCGCCCAACAGGGATCATCATAATCATCCGTTGTTCTTCCTTTATACCAACCAAAATAGGGTTTATAGGGATTGATCTCATGTCCGTCCGCATCTTTCTCCGGATAGTCGGACCAACCTTCATAGGGATACGTTCGATAATGCTCGCCGTCACGGGCATATCCCACGGGGCCTTTGTCGAATTCAGCCAGGTAGAGGCCGTACGCCGTACCGATGGATTGGAACCGCGTCAGGCAAACCACCTTCCGGGCCAGTTCCTTCGCCTTTTGCAGGGACGGAACCAGGATCGAGACCAGCAGGGAAATAATCGCGATCACGACCAAAAGTTCGATCAAAGTGAATCCCAATCTTCGGCGTGAAGAAACAAAGGCCGGTTCTCCCCCCTTCCAACCCAATTGTGACATCCGTCGTTTCATCTTTGCGTCGTTATAAAAAAATCCGCGCGGATGGGGAGATTCCGTGAGGAATCTCCCCATGCCGCACCTTACGTGTCCATATCGGTTATACTACTTTTTCCAGCCGTTCTATATATTTTTTCTTCGCCGTCGCAACAGCGTCAAACCGCCGATCCCCAGCAGACTCAGACTCGCCGGTTCCGGCGCGCCGGCAGAAAGGTACATCCAGTCGTGGGCATAGCCGATTTTGCCTTCGTTATCCACACCGGCTTTATAGAATCCCGACCACTGGTTCGTCGGAATCCCGAAACCGATCAGGTCATTCACGGAGAATTCCAGATGTTCATCGGTCGTGGCATAATCCCAGTTACCGCCGGAGGGAATGTCACCATTGAAGTCATAGAGGAAATACTGAATTCCCTGGGAATAGATCCCGTATTTTTGGCTGTAGGTTCCGTTGGAATTCCAATATACCGAATCGGGATCATAGGAATTCGACTCATCGAAGGTAATCGTTCCGCCGGCGGAACCCGTCGGAAGGGTGTCCGGTTCCATGTAGACATCTCCCTTCGCGAGGATGTAATCCACGATCATCGCGCGCATCAACATCTGGGCGATCGCGGTACCGTTCCATCCGGCGTCGTGATTGTCGTCCGTCGAATGCCCCCACCAGTGTTTGGTGCTCTTGAACCAGGTCATATTGTCCCGGCAGGAGTTGTAGTGCTCCGCGAGAACCTGAGTAATCGAACCCGTATAGTGATACGTATCACCGCTTTCATCGTTATACCAGGTGGTCGTGCCTTCCATGTCGGGATACGTGCCCCACAAGGACACCTGGGCTTCCAGGATCGCCTCGTTGACGGTGTGCGAATATCCTCCCGGATTGTAGCAGGCGGGGCTATGGCCGATGGGAACCGCCACGTCGCCGCAGTTGTGCATCATGTACTTCAGGCGCGTCGTTTCGTCCAGGGAATCCCAGTTCTTGCCATTAGGCGAAGAAATCCCCGGAATGTAGGCCCGGGCTTCGACGTTAGGCCATTGCCCGTCCTGCCAACCGCTGGCGGGTTCACCCGTCCAGTCTTCGATTTCGTCCACATCATCGATGGCGCCGAGAAGCGGCGAGACGACGGCATCGTCGAAGACTTGCGTACACATCGCCGAGTGGCTTGGTCCGCCCCAGCCGAAGGCGTTGGCGCTAAACAGCAGCGCGGGTATGAGAACCCCCAGAGTGCAGATGCGTTGTTTCTTTGACATCATAGGCTCCTTTCCAAATGTGATGTCACCAACGTGTTGCTGTTTCATGCCCGCTGCATGAAACAGATTCATGAACAGACAGGTACGGTCTAATGCTTCGGTCCAAACCTTTTCATCGAGAACAAACAGGATGGGAAAGAACAGTCAGATATGAGAATGGGGCGACCCCCAGGATCGCCCCACCCTTTATCAGCCGGAAATGGTTTTGCAGGATGAGAATGTATTTTCCCGTTACGTTTTCATGTCATTTCCGACGGATCAAAACGCCCAATCCGCCAAGCGCCAGCAGGCTTAGCGTCGCCGGTTCGGGAACCGCGGTGATCGTGGTGGTGTCGCTGACACCATCGTAGTCAAAATCCAACGTGCCGGCGCCGCCATTGGCGACAACCCAGCCGTCCACATAGTAGGTCCACGAGGAATCAAATTCCCCGTCCAGAACCAGCGTGCCGCCGGCGATGTCCAGGATTCCGTCAAGATCGTCCTCGTTGGTCATCGACACCGCTCCGGCGTTCACCGTTCCGCCGGCCAGAAGCATCGTTCCGCCCATGCCGCCGGTATACGCGTTGACGCCCAGTGTGTCGGTATTGATCACGCCGCCGGTCATGTTTACATACGCCGTTGCGCCGCCATCGTCACCGCAGGCGACAAAGGGGGTGTTAATGGTGCCGTCGCCCGAGAGATTCAGCTCGCCATAGCTGCCGCCGCGGGCGCCCATGTTGATCCCCGCGTTGTAGACGGTGAACGTTCCACCACTCATGTTCACGGCGCCTTGGGACCTTTCACCAAGCATAACGTTACTGTTGACCGTCACGACGCCGCCTGAAAGGTTGAAGACACCGTTGGTGCCCGACTGCTCACCGATCTGGAATCGGCCTCCCGAACCGGTACCGGTCTGATTCAACGTTCCACCCGTCATCGTCAACGTGTACTGGGTGGTATTCCCGGATTGGGTTCCCAATTTCACATTGTTGCACACCGCCGTCGTCGACGAATCAATCAGCACGGATGTTGACGGGTACGTATTATCGCCGATACGAACCACATAAGAACTGTCGGGAACCACGCCTCCCTGATTCCAGTTGTCCCCATGGTCCCACCGGTCGCTGACGGCACCCGTCCAGATAATATCCGCGGCGAAAACATTCACGCTTAGACCTAGTACACACACCATCGTCAGTCGTAGAATCTTCCACATGTTCTTGCTCCTTTCTTTCCGATTTGAAAAAGAGTTTCGATTCCAATGACTTCAATTTTTTTTGATTCCCATTCTTATTCGATCTCGCATTGATCTCCTGGCCACCTCCTGTTTCTACCATTCCCTAGGGAACTGGAAAAAAAAGCCGCTTCTTAGATGTAAAAAACGATCCATTTACAGCATAAAAACTTTCATAATGATCTTACATTTCGATATTATAGCTCATATTGAACATTTTGCAATCATAAATATGAATATTTTAATCATATTTTGAGTTTTCTCTTGGAGGACTTGAAAAAAGGTGGTATTGTAACGGCAATTCAATACACTGGTTACGAATCGTTTTTTTCAGAAGCGAAACGTATGGATCGAACAACGAAACAACGACGGCGCAGACTCGTGTCCCTTCTGGAGGAATATGGAGATACCCGCGTCCATACGCTGGCGGGGAAACTCGGCGTGTCCGGAACCACGATCCGCCGCGACCTGCAAGCGTTGGCTGACGATAAAATGCTGGTCCGAATCCACGGCGGGGCGCGTCTGCTGGAGCCGCAATCCCTCGTCGCGCGAACCTTCGAGGAAAAGCTGAATCGGATGCGCCAGGAGAAGGCGCGGATCGGGCGGCGGGCGGCGAGTTTGGTCGAACCCGGTATGGTCGTGGCGCTGGACAACGGAACGACCGCCTGGCAAATCGCCACGGCGCTGAAGGATAAAGCCCCATTGACCATCCTGACGTCTTCGCTGGCGTCGATTGAAGAGCTGGGCGCGATGGAAGGAATCTCGATTTATCTGTCCGGCGGAAGATTCAGGCCGGAAAATCTGGACTTCGTGGGAATGGAAACCGTCGAGACGTTCCGAAAAATTCACGCGGACATATCCTTCACCTCTTCGGATGCCTTTCTGATCGGCAGAGGCACCTTCGGTGTGGACGAAACCAGCGCGTCGATGTCGGCAGCCGTCGGTATGTGCGCGGATCGGAAAGTCGTGACCATCGACCACACGAAATTCACCGCCAAGGGATGCTATCCCGTCCTTCCGATCTCCGCCATCGACATTCTCGTGACCGATTCGGGGTTGGACGAAAACCTTCGCCGCCAATTGTCCGACGCCCCCTTCGAGTTGATCCTCGCCTAGGTACATCTCTTTTTATGGATTGTAAGGAATACCAACCATGAACGAGCAGATTTCGTACACGCCGTTTGCCCAACGCGTAACGCCTCCCCCCGTCGGCGGAGGTTTCGCCATGCCCGACTGGTGGGTCTGGTGCGGTTCGGCGATCCAGGGACCCGACGGGAAGTATCACCTGTTCGCGGCGCGCTGGCCGAAACATCTCCCGTTTTTCGAGGGGTACATCCGCTACTCCGAAATCGTCCGCGCCGTCAGCGACACCCCGCAAGGACCCTACAGCTTCCAGGAAATCGTCCTCCCCGACCGCGGCGAGGAATTCTGGGACGGTAGAATGACCCACAATCCCACCGTTCTGCGCTACCGGGACAAGTATCTGCTATTCTACATCGGCGGAACGTTCCAAGGCCCAAAGCCCACAGCCGAACAACTGCTGAACGAAAAGGATCCGAACCGTCTTTTCAGCCACGAGAAGGCATATTATTCCATCCGCATCGGCCTGGCCGTCGCGGACGATCCTGCCGGCCCCTGGCGGCGACCCGACGAACCGTACCTCCAGGTGCGCCCCGGCCATTGGGACGAGAAGATCACCACCAATCCCGCCCCCTGCATCACTCCCGAAGGACACCTGCGCCTCTATTACCGCGGCAACACCCCCAACGGCTGTCGCATCGGCGTGGCGCAGGCGAAGGATTTGAACTCCCCGCCGGAGCGATTGCTCGAGGAGCCGATCCTGGGGAATCTCCGGCTGGAAGACCCGTACGTCTACTGGATGAACGATCATTATGAAATGCTCGCGAAGGACCTCGCCCCCGACGCGGAATCATCGATTACCGGCGAATACCACGCCACGCTCCACGCGATTTCACGCGACGGCCTGGAGTGGCGCCTCGCCGACCCCGCCAAAGCCGCCTCCCGCACCCTCACCTGGTCCGACGGAACCACGACAACGCTGGGATGCCTGGAACGGCCTCAACTGCTGTGGAAGGATGGAAATCCCATCGCCCTGTTCGCCGCCGCGGCAGACGGACCGGGCGGATTCCGCGCCGCGAAAAACACCTGGAACCTCTGCATCCCCCTGAAGTGAGAAAGAGCATCGATATGATTCTTG
>JAFGJE010000232.1 GCA_016929245.1 Phycisphaerae bacterium | reverse complement strand
GGACAGGACGCGTCAGAACTCGGCAAAAAATGGCAGAATTCGGCCGTTTTTGGCAGAACCGGGCAGAACGGTACAGCCTGGTACCGGTGCAAACCTTCCAGTATTCGGTAAACAAAGGGATTATAAAAAATGAGGAGCAAAAAACCATGACACGTCTTATGGCAGTTATCGAGATACCCTATTTCATTCCGTCAGATTCGGCATGAACGAATGGTGTTTCCCGCATGAATGTTTTGGCCGGAGAATCATCTTTCGCGATCTTTTTCTTCTCTTTTCTCCCCAAAGGATGAATTCAAATCCTATAGAACCAGTGAACGGATGGGGCCTGACCCGCGTAAAAATTACCAGGCCGATACAGCGAGCTAATGTTCTATATCGCTCTGTGAATTCTATCCTTGCGACGCGGCCGCAGTTGACAATCCAGACGGTTTGCCGGTTTGATCTTTCCTTTGTATTTCGTCGGGGCGGCGTCTGGAGGAAAAAATGTGGGAGGAAGAACCATGAAAACTGTAACGATCAATGTGCTGGTGATTTGCGCGCTGACTGCGGTCGGGTCCGCCACCACGGTCACGCCGCAAATGGATTCCCTTGCCATTTACGCCGGAAAGGATATTTGGCTGGGGTCAGGCTCCAGCGTCGACGCGGACATCGCCGCCGTCGGCTCGATTACCACGGGAACTAAAGTCGGATTGAAGGGCCTGTACACCGAAAGCCTGGTGTGGTTGAACAAGGACAACAAAATCAACGGCAGAGTGCTGGCGAACCTTGCCGCCGAAGCGTCCAGCGGATTGGAATTCACCGGCCCGAGCTGGACGGGTAAAAGCGTGTCTATGGGCAAGGGCGCCAACGTCACCGGGGACATCATCGCCGGAGCGGGGAATCTTTCCCTTGACGATAAAGCCTACGTGCTGGGGAACCTTAACAGTAACGCGGATATCTGGATCGACAATTACGGTGTGATCACCGGAAACGCCGATCCGGGAGAAAAAGGCAAGCTCAGCGTCGGTCGGAAAGTGTCCATCGGCGGTTCGACGGATCCGTCCGTCGCGTACTTTGACACGGTGCGTCTGGATTCGATGGGCCCCGCCCCGGAGAAGAAACCCCACGGAACCGAAGATATTTCCGGCGGCAGGAAGGCGGTGGTCGACCTGACAGCCGGGGAGTATCAAAATCTGAATCTGTGGGGAACCGACACGAAGCTGAACCTGTCGGCGGGGACGTACAACCTGCGGGACGTCTGGATCGGCAACCGGGGAACCGTCAACGTGGACACCACCGCCGGGGACGTCGTGCTGGACGTGCACAAGAATTTCGCCGTCGGGAACGAGGTGGCTTTCAACGTGATCGGCGACGGGCAACTGACCGTCAACGTGTTCGATGAAAACGTGATCCTGGGCGACGACGTGACGCTGGCGGCCCAGATTCGCGCCTGGACGGGCGACGTCAACACCGGGGACGACCTGGCCTTCGCCGGGACGATCCATGCCTACGGCGACGCGTCGTTCGGCGGCGGATCGGTGGTGAGTTATCAAAAGCAAATCCCCGAACCGGGAACGATTCTGCTGCTGGGGATCGGCGCGTTTGTGATCCTGTGGGAAGAACGTCGGAAACACCGACACCCCCGCGTCGCCCACGCGTGGATGCGGTTGTAACGAATGGAAAAAACGACGCGGAACGGCAGGCCTGGACGATCCTATGATCGGCTTGCCGTTCCGCCGTGTTATTCCATCATCTCCAGGTGGGTCGAGCGCAGCACGAGTCGCTTCCGCCCGTATTCGTGGAAGAGGATATCCGCGCGGGTGTCGGGCCAGCGGCGGGAGAGATTCACGAGCTTGCCCACGCCGAATTTCGCGTGATGCACGAGGCAGCCCGGGCGGAGGTGCTCGTATTCCGGCGGGAAGGGGGTGTCCTCTTCCTCGTCAAGAATGTCTTCCGCGTGCAGAACCGTATCGAGCGCCGGGGATTTCCGTTCGGCGAAGGCTTCGATGGCGGTCCGCTCGTGCGTCTCGGCGTAGAATCCGCCGCGCTGTTTCGGTTTGCGAAGTCCGTCGGCGGACATGGATGTGACATCCTCGGTTTCGACGGTTTCATCGCCGATTTCCCCGAGGAATCGCGAAGCCGTCTGGGCTTCGAGCTGTCCGCGAATGCGTCGCGCCCGGGCCGAGAGGAGCGTGAGGTGATCCTTCGCCCGTGTCATACCCACAAAGGCCAGCCGACGTTCCTCTTCCAGTTGGAAAATGTCCTCGCCTTCGCCGAATCCTCTGGCGCCCCGCTGCCAGGGCAGGATGTTTTCCTCGCACCCGACGATAAAGACGGCCGGGAATTCCAGGCCTTTCGCGGCGTGGAGCGTCATCAGCGTCACCGCGCCTTGCTCGCCGGCGAAGTGATCCGCGTCGCTGACGAGGGACACCTGCTGGAGATATTCCGCCAGGGGATGTTCGTGGTCTTCCTCGTCGAACTCGGCGGCCGAGGAGACCAGTTCGTCCACGTTCGCGCGGGCCTGCTGCGAGTCTTCGTCTTTCTTGTCGAGCATGTCCTCCAGGCCTGTCTTCTGGAGAACGGCTTCGAGAATTTCTCGCACCGGGCGATTCAGACCGGCTGTCAAGGCGGCCATCATCTCCGCGAAGGCGAGGACTTTTTTGGTGGCGGCGTTGCCCAGACCAACTTCCTCGACGCGACCGGCCGCCTCCAGCAAACTGACGCGCCGATCCGCGGCGAAAAGGCTCAGCCGATTGACGGTCGTCGCGCCGATGCCGCGCGCGGGGGTGTTGATGATCCGCGCGGTGCTCAAATCGTCGGTGGGATTGTTCAGCACCTTCAGGTACGCCAGCACGTCCTTGATTTCCTTGCGATTGTAAAACTCCACGCCGCGGGCGATGCGGTACGGAATCCCCATGTGCATCAGCCCCTCCTCGATCACGCGCGACAGGCTGTTGAGGCGATAGAAAACGGCCACCTCGCCGTACGCGCCGCCGGCGACGCGGTAGTCCTCGATGCGCCGCGCGATCTGCCGGGCTTCGGCGTGTTCGTCGTTGACGTATACCACGCGAACTTTCTCCTCGCCCGTGCGGTTCGTGAAGAGCGTTTTGCTCTTTCGCATCGTGTTGTGTTCGATCAGCCGGCCGGCGGCGGTCAGGATCGGCTGAATCGAGCGGTAGTTTTCCTCCAGCCGGATCACCTTCGCGTCGGGGTAGTCTTGCTCGAAGCCGAGGATATTGTTGATGTCCGCGCCGCGCCAGGCGTAGATGCTCTGGTCCGGGTCGCCGGTGGCGCAGAGGTTCGCGTGATCCAG
>JAFGJE010000231.1 GCA_016929245.1 Phycisphaerae bacterium | reverse complement strand
GGTAGGGTGTCCGAGCGGTTTAAGGAGACGGTCTTGAAAACCGTTGTACCCGGAAGGGTACCGTGGGTTCGAATCCCACCCCTACCGTTATTACAATAATACGACAAACCGTACAATGAAAGCTAGGGGTTAAGAATCCAATAGAACCCACACACCGCGCAGCGGTGTTCCGTGGGTTCGACACCGTAGCGAAGCGAAGGCGCCGCGACTTGTCCGCCGAAGCTTCCGCGAAGGTGGAAGCGAATCCCACCCCTACCGTTACACTTCTTTCAAAACATTTCGCTTTTTTGTCATCTCCTAGGGAGCCCCAAGGGCCTGAGCGAAGCGAGTCTTCGAGCGCAGTCGAAGGACCTTACGGATAGGTGGGCGAAAGATCCTTCGACTGCGCTCGAAGACTCGCTCCGCTCAGGATGACAGGAATTCACTCTTCCGGAAAGATCATCGCGTCGGCGAAGGCCATCTGGAACTCCATGTCGCTGGACAGTTCGACGTGCTTGGTGTTTCGGGCGATCTGCTCGGTTCGCTCCCGGGCGGCTGTCGAGACCAGCACCCACTTCGCGCCGTGCAATGAAACGTTGCCCACGTAGGAAATATACTCGTGAGACACTTCCGTGGGAATCAATCCGATCCGCTGGGCGTTGTTGCGGCGGATGAAGCTGCCGAATCCGCCGGCGATGAGCACCTGCTTCAGATCGGTCGGTTTCAGACCGGCCTGTTTCAGCAGGATGTTCACCCCCGCCCGCAGCGCCCCCGCGGCGAGTTGCAGTTCGCGGATATCGCGCTGTTTGAGAACCACGTCCGCCCGGCCGTCCGCGCCCGCGGCGAGAAGGAATTCCGGTTCGCCCCCGTCGTCGGCGCGCATCCGTCGCTGCAGATCCTCGCACGCCCGGCTGCACGTGTCGTGCATGCGTCCCATGGAATCCAGCAGTCCGCAGCGAAGCAGTTCCGCGACGATATCCACCAGCGCGCTGCCGCACAGCCCGATCGGTTCGACCCCGCCGATGACGTTCGCCTGGAATTTCCCGTCGAAGACGACCTTTTCAATCGCCCCGCTGGCGGCGCGCATTCCGCAGGCGATCCGCGCGCCCTCGAAGGCCGGTCCGGCGGCCGCCGACGCGGCGTACAGTTCCCCGCCGGCCGACAGCACGATTTCCCCGTTCGTTCCGATGTCGATCATCACGACGGGACCTTCGGTTTCATCCAGCCGCGCGGAAAGAATTCCCGCCACCGTGTCCCCGCCGACGAATCCGCCGATGACGGGCATGACATACGCCCTGCCGTCCGGGGCGATGGAAAATCCCAGTTCCGCCGCCGGGACGTCCGAGGAAGCCGTCCGCGACGGCGAGAAGGGCAATTGGGACAACGCCGAAACGTCCAGTCCCATCAGCAGATGCTGCATCGTCGTGTTTCCGCTGAAGGACAACCCGCGAATCGCATCCCGCGTCGCCCCGGCGGTTTTGCACAGTTCGTCGATCAGCGTGTTGACCGCCCCGACGACCGTTTCGCGCAATTCCTTCGCCGCTGCGGGGGAGCTACAGGCGTGTCCGATGCGGCTGACCACGTCGTCGCCGAAACTCACCTGCGGATTGATTCCCGCGTGGACGGCCCGTTCGCGCCCGGAGGGCAACTCCAGCAATTCACCCACGAGCGTCGTCGTGCCGATGTCGAACGCGACGGCGAAATTCTCCCGCCCCTCGATCAGGGTCAGGGGAAGTTTCTTGTGCGGCGGTTCGCCCTGGGAGATTTCCACGATCCGCACGCTCTCGGTGAGAATCTGCAGGCGATCGGCGAACAGGGACGTTTCGGGAATGGCGATGACGGCCGGCGCCTGGATGACCGACTGACACGCCAGTCGCCAACCGGCCGCGAGGGCTTCGGCGTCCAGGATCCCCTTCCCGGCGCTGCTTTCGGCGGGAACTCCGGTGATGAATCGCACACGACATTTTCCGCACGTTCCCGCGCCGCCGCAGGGGGTTTCGATCGTCAATCCCGCGCGGCAGGCGGCTTCCAGCACGCTCGTGCCCGGAAGAACCCAGACCGTGCGTCCCGTGGGTTCAAACGTGACCTTGATATTCTCCGACATAAAAAACGCTCCAACGAAGCCGGGTGATTCAGAAATCAAAACCAGGATTTACGAATCTATATTCATTGTGTTTATCTTTATCGCCTGCAAGGCGCAAGCATCATAGCCCAGGGCAACGCCCTGGGTGTGGAATTCCCACAAATCAAAGCCCTGTAAGGGCGAGACAATATGTTGCGCCCTTACAGGGCGTGAATATCTTTCAACCAGATCACCCAAGGCGTTGCCTTGGGCTATGCTCTTTCAGCCCGTTGGGCTGGTAAAAAGAATTTAAGTGCGTACGTTCTGAAATCATGGAACCAAAACGGTAGTTTTCCTTTACCTTCGGGGAAAATACAAGAACCATTCGACGGAAAAAAATGAAAAGTTTTTTCAGAAAAGGTATGGACAAGGACCGATATATACGTCAGAATGAAGCGTGTTGAGGGTGGGTGGAAACTCCGAATCTCCAAAACTCATATTAGGATCGTCTGAGACTCGGGCGTTCTGAAGATCGAAGACCCAGGGATATTGCAGGGTCCGCAGATAAGCTTAAATGCTTGTTCGGAGTGGTTTCGACACGTGGGTGTGGTTCATCCTCAAGGAAGTTTAGGAAGAAAACAAGAGTCATTGTTGAACGTATATTTTCCTCTTCGGTGTGTCTCATTCCATTTCAGGATGACGCCGAGGTTTTTACACAATGGGTGCATTTTCGCACGAGAGAACTCAACAGGGATTTTTCTGAGGCAGACATGAACGAACAACAAACGGAAGAAATGACGGGGTCGGGTGTTTTGGAAGTCACGGACAAGGGGTACGGTTTTTTGCGGCAGATCAAAAACAATTTCCGTCCCATGCCCGGAGACACCTTCGTGGGCAAGGATTTCATCCGGTTCCGCGGATTCAAAACGGGACTGTTTATCGAGGGAAAAGTCGTTCCCCCGCATAAAAAGAAAGGCGGACCGAAGCTCGAGGAACCCACGCAGATCAACGGGCGACCGGCCGAAGAATACCAGGATATCATCCCCTTCAACGAGCAGGTCGTCGTCGATCCGCACCCGATGCTGAAGCTCGAAACCCCCGGCGGACCGACGGAAATGCGCGTGCTGGACCTGATCTGCCCCGTCGGGAAAGGGCAGCGCGGGCTGATCGTCGCCCCGCCGCGCTCCGGAAAGACGATCCTGCTCCAGCAGATCGCCAACGCCATCTGCGAAAACAATCCCGAATGCTGCGTCATGATCCTGCTGGTCGACGAGCGACCCGAGGAAGTGACGGACTTCAAACGGAAATGCGAAAAGGCAGAGGTCATCGCCTCCAACAACGACATGCCCGTGGAGAACCATATCCGCACCACCGAGTTCACGCTCGAACGCGCCAAGCGAATGGCGGAATTCAACCAGGACGTCGTGATCCTGCTGGACAGTCTGACCCGCCTGGGTCGCGCCTACAACCGCGCGGTGGAAGGTTCCGGGCGTACCATGACCGGCGGTGTGGACATTCGCGCCCTGGAAAAACCCAAGCGCATGTTCGGCGCCGCCCGGAAAATCGAAAACGGCGGAAGCCTGACGATCCTCGCGACCGCCCTCGTCGAAACGGGCAGCCGCATGGACGACCTGATCTTCGAGGAATTCAAGGGCACCGGCAACATGGAACTCCAGCTCGATCGCAAACTCGCCGAACGGCGCATTTGGCCGGCGCTGGACATCCCCCGCAGCGGAACGCGGAAGGAAGAACTGCTCGTGGAACCCTGGGAACTGCCCAAGCTGCACGCCCTGCGTCGAACGCTGGCGAGCCTGAACGTCACCGAGGAAGTGCCCAGTCTCCTCAAGGCCATCGAACGTCACAAGAGCAACGAGGACTTCCTCCGCTCCCTCGACGCGGCCCGGATGTAAACCCAAAACGGAATCAAACGCGCGACGGGTGTGTATCCAATACATTCCCGTCGCGTTTTTTTTGTTTTTTTAATTCATTCGTTTCTATTGTATAAGCCTTGCATAAGCAATGATTTGAAAAACAATTCCGCCGATCCCTCTTCCTGCAATCCCTATTCCCGGACATGGTGCGGAAACCTATAATACCAATTCAACAAAAAAAAGGCCGATCTGGATATGTGCTTTTCTTTGAAAGTAGCCACGGGCGCAAGCCCGTGGTGAACGGCCTTGACTCTCTCCGAGCCCCGCGGGGGCGATTGAAACACTCAGTCGCCCCCGCGGGGCTCGGGTGAACCATAGATCATTTTTTCCGCGGGCTTGCGCCCGTGGCTACTTTCAAAGAAAGAAATCAAATCATATCGGCCTATTTTTTGTTGAATTGG
Organism: Phycisphaerae bacterium; assembly: GCA_016929245.1. Classification (GTDB taxonomy): domain Bacteria; phylum Planctomycetota; class Phycisphaerae; order SM23-33; family SM23-33; genus JAFGEJ01. The sequence goes on along the minus strand of JAFGJE010000231.1, from coordinate 6,632 downwards.
TATAAAAAACAACGCCGCGCGTCGAACCGAGTTTGATCTCGGCTTGACGCGCGGCGCTGCATAGGTTACCATGGATCTACCAATGCATCCATGGAGGTGGGAAAACACTATGCGTTATAGGTGCCGGCGGTGATGTTTCCACCGGAACCCGTCCAGTTTGTGTGGAAAAATTCTCCTCGGGGTTTGTCGACGCGTTCGTACGTGTGGGCGCCGAAGTAGTCTCTCTGGGCCTGCAGCAGGTTCGCCGGCAGGCGCTCGGCGCGGTATCCGTCGTAATACGCCAACGCGCTGGAAAAGGCCGGCACCGGTACGCCAATCGTCACCGCCCGTTTGACGGTGTTTCGCCAACCCGCCTGCGATTCGTCAATGGCGGCCTTGAAATAGTCATACAGCAGCAGGTTTTCGAGGTTCGGGTTCTTCGTGAACGCGTCGCGGATCTTCCCGAGGAACTGGCTGCGAATGATGCATCCGCCACGCCACATCAGGGCGATCCCGCCGTAATTCAGATTCCAGCCGTATTCCGCCGCCGCGGCGCGCAGAAGCTGATAGCCCTGGGCGTAGCTGACGACCTTGCTGGCGTACAGGGCCTTGCGAATATCCTCGATCACTTCGGTTTTGTCGAAATCGCATCCGCCGCAGACCTCCGCCTTCGGACCGGTCAGAATCCTGCTCGCTCGTTTGCGTTCGTCCTTCAGGGCCGACAGGCAACGCGCGAAGACGGCCTCGCCGATCAGCGTCAAGGGTTGTCCCATGTCCAGGGCGCTGATGGCGGTCCATTTGCCCGTGCCCTTCTGCCCCGCGGTGTCGAGAATCAGATCCACAATCGGCTGGGACGTTTCGTCATCGGTCTTGGCGAGAATGTCGCGCGTGATCTCGATGAGATAACTGTCCAGCACGCCCTCGTTCCACTTCGCGAAAACGTCGCTCATCTCCGCGGGAGTCAGGCCCATGCGGGACATCATCTGGTAGGCCTCGCAGATCAACTGCATGTCGCCGTACTCGATGCCGTTGTGGACCATCTTGACGTAATGCCCCGCGCCGTTTTCGCCGACCCAGTCGCAGCAGGGTTCGCCGTTTTCCGCCTTGGCGGAGACGGCCTGGAAAATGGGCTTGACGTGCTCCCAGGCGGCAGGACTGCCACCGGGCATGATGCTCGGGCCGCGTCGGGCGCCCTCCTCGCCGCCCGAGACGCCCGTTCCGATGTAGAGAAGACCCTTGTCTTCCACGTATTTCGTTCGACGAATCGTGTCGTTGTAGTTGCTGTTTCCGCCGTCGATGATGATGTCGCCCTTTTCGAGGTGCGGAATCACCTGCTCGATGAAATCGTCCACCGCCTGGCCGGCCTTGACCAGCAGCATCACGCGGCGCGGGCGCTTCAGAGCGGCACAAAACTCTTCAATGCCGTGCGTCCCGATAATGTTCGTGTCCCTGGCTTCGTTGGCCAGGAAACGATCCACTTTCTCCACCGTGCGGTTGAACACCGCGATGGTGAATCCGTGATCGTTCATGTTCAGAACCAGGTTCTGGCCCATCACCGCCAAGCCGATTAAACCCAGATCCGCTTTTGCTTCCGACATCGGAAAGACTCCTTTTGGAAACTTCGTCAGCTTCCCTTACGAGTGAACACCTTCGGTGAAAGAAGAGTACAGATACCAAATTGGTCCACTGTATGTGCCAGTTTCATATTGTACCGTCTTCACGCGAAAATGCAACATAAAATGACCGCCAGTCAAAAAAAGTATTCCACAAGGAACCTTACCCGGCGGAACTCAACCGGTCCTCCGCGTATTTCGCGGGGGATTCCGGGGGGAAAACGACCGATCTACCTGTCCATAATCATTTTTCATTCAAGTAGTTACAAATCGTCCGGGTTTATAGCAACCACGTAAATTCACAAAGGAGAAATCGAATATTCGTGCGATGAAAATGCTCTCTCGTCCTGTTAAAAAACATAGCCGGCTTTGAATCCAAGCGAAAAATTCTACTCTGGAAGTGAAGAATAAATCAAGCTCACTTGACGGGAAAACCCGTTCTCTGAAAATGAATTGGTCCACGAAAATATTGTCTGCACCTCCCGAAAATTCTCGTCCATTTCACGGTTTGCTCGATATCCGCGAAATAGGTTTTGACCATTACGTCGCGTACGAATGCAGGCCGGGGAAGAGTCGGGAGAGATTCACCCACAAAAGAGTTATCACAATAAACACCAAGCCGACAACGACCAGGCTGATTTCCACCATAGGCCTACGATGTGCCGCCATCCCCCGGATGTGGAAATACGCCACATAGATCAGCCACGTCGCCAGGGACCACAGTTCCTTGGGATCCCAGTTCCACCAGTCGCCCCACGCCTGCTTGCCCCACAACGCGCCGCTCAACAACCCCGCCGTCAAAAAGGGAAATCCCAGACACACCAACCGATACACCGCACGGTCTGTATCTTTCAATCCGCAATCCACAATCCGCAATGCTACTCTGCGAAGCGGCGCTTCGCTGCGAAGCACGAGTCCGCAATTCTTCTTCTCCCGAATCCTCCCCGCGACCCCCGCCACCGCCGCCTTGGCGAGAATCACGTACGCCAGCATATACGCCGACACGTGCGGCGCGAAAAACGGACTCTGCAACGCGGGCGGTAAGGGTTGGGGTTCCGCGGAAAACACGAACGCCGGCGGAACCAGCAGCACCGCCGCGGTCAGCACGTCGAACATCTCCCCGCGCACCTTCAAAACGAACCGGCTGAACAGACTCAACGGAAACATCAACGCCGCCAGCAGCAAAAACACCTCAAACAGATTCCGCATCGGGGCATGCCCGACCTGGATCGCGCGAATCACCACCAACGCCGCGGCCATCGAGAACGCCAACGCGTACTGCCCCCAACCCAACCGACGCTGCTTCAGCAGAAACGCGACAAACGCCAATCCAAACTCCGCCAGCGCGACGTACATCAGCAGATCAAAAGGCCGAAGGTTACCCGGCATGATCGGCCTCCTTCCGGAACATTTGTCGCGCAATCGGTTCCGCCCACAGCCGCAGAATCACGCCCGGCATCAGCAACGCGAATCCCGCGTACACCCAATACAACCCGTCGTCGCTGACGGCCTTGACCACCAGCGCCAACGGCGGATCGAAAGCGGACAGGTAAAAATGATACCCCCGCGCGTGCAGGGGATGATTCACTTCGATTTCCCCGGAAGTGATCGCATTACCGTCGTCGTCACGAAGAACCAGGTCGGCTTTGTAGTCCCGAATCGCCTGCGAGGGCGGCAGGAGCACAATCGCCGGTTGATCGGCCTCCCGCCAGGCTTGCGGAGTCTCGAACACGTCCGCCAGCGATAACACCGTCGGTTCGTCAGACGGGCCGACGATGATGGAATTCGTCATGGGCCGACCCCGGCGGGTTACCTGCAGTTCGATCTGCCGAAGCGCGTGGTTGTATCCCAACACCGTCACTTCGCCGTCAAGGGCGGGGAACAGTCCCGGAAATCCAACCCGGCCGTGAAGGGGCGTCAACTGCTTCGGCGCCCCCTGCCGGTGATACGTCTGCCCCAGTAAAACCCATGCCTCGGATTCTGGCGGGTAATATTCCAGCCAGGCGCGACGAACCATGACGTCAAAGGGCAATGTCCCCGCCGGTTTCGGCGCCTGGTCCTCGGGAACACGCCACAGTTGGGAAGACTGCCTGTCGGATTCGTCGTGAGGATTCAACAACAGAAATCCCTCGGGCGTTTTGCCTTTGCCCCCCCCTTGCATTTTTCCCCGCCACTCGTGGGCGGATCGGCTGCCCCAGACGCCCCCGGCGAGAATCAGCAGCAGGCCGATATGCGTCATCAGCAAACCGGGGGATCGCCACATCTTCCCCCGGGCGAACAAACCCACCACCGACAACACTGCCCAGAATCCCCAGAAAAACCACATCGGGATCGAATTGAACATGAGCTTCGCGCGATCCGCGCCGAGAAACGCTCCGACGATGCAAAGTACCACCAACGCGAAAATCAACACCAGCGTCGCCCGGAACAGAATTTGTCGGAATCGTTTCACGAGTCAAAGCGTAACAAGGCAGCAGGAAGCAGGCAATAGGCAGCAGGGAAGAAGAAAAGGAAGAGGTAAAAAGAAACAGCGCCGAGCGGCAAGCCGATTGTGGATTTCGCTTGCGGCTCGGCGCTGTTGGATTTTTGGGTTGTCGTTACGCTTTGACGATCTTGTTTCGTCCCGAACGCACGTTCTTCGTCGCGTTGCGGGTGTCGACGACGAGGTTGGCGTGTTTGACGATGAATTTCTGATCGTAGGACGTGTGATCGGTGCTGATGAGCACGGCGTCGAACTTTTTCAGATTGCCCGCCGTGATGGGCGTGGACTTCATCCCCGCCAGTTGCGGGTGCTCACGCGTATGTTTGATCACGGGACAGTGCGGGTCGTTGTACGACACCTTCGCGCCGTTTTCCTGCAACAGTTCGATCAGTTCATACGAGGGGCTCTCGCGGTCGTCGTCCACGTCCTTCTTATACGCCAAGCCGAGAACGAGGACTTTCGCGTTCTTCATCGCCTTTCCGCGATCATTCAGCGCCACCATGGTCTTGTGGATGACGTACTCGGGCATGGAGACGTTCACCTCGCCCGCGAGCTCGATGAACCGCGTGGGCATGTTATACTCGCGTGCTTTCCACGAGAGATAAAACGGGTCGATGGGAATGCAGTGTCCGCCCAGACCCGGGCCGGGATAAAACGCGGTAAACCCGAACGGTTTGGTCGCTGCGGCGCGGATGACTTCCCACACGTCGATGCCCATGCGGTCGAAGAGCATCTTCAGCTCGTTCACCAGGGCGATGTTCACGCAGCGGTAGGTGTTTTCGAGAATCTTGGCCGCCTCGGCCGCCTCGCAACTGCTGACCGGCACGACGGTGTCGATGGCGATTTTGTAGCACGCGCAGGCGGCGGCGAGAGAATTCGCGTCGTATCCGCCGACGACCTTCGGGATCGTCTTGGTGGTGTAGTCCTCCCGGCCGGGGTCTTCCCGTTCGGGCGAAAACGCCAGGTAAAAATCCTTCCCGACCTTCAGTCCGCTCGTTTCGAGAATCGGAAGCATCACTTCCTTCGTCGTGCCCGGATACGTGGTCGACTCCAGCACGACGAGTTGATCCTTGCGGAGCGCTTTGGCGATGGATCGGGCGGTCGCCTCCACGTACGCCAGGTCCGGCTCGCGCATCTTGCTTAAGGGCGTCGGCACGCAGATCAGGATGCAGTCCGGTTTGCGAAGCTGTTTGAAATCCGTCGTCGCGGAGAAAAGCCCGGACTGGATCATCTCCCTGACCACCTTCGAGGGAATATGCTCGATATAACTCTTCCCAGCCGTCAGGGACTTGACTTTCCTCTCGTCCACGTCGAACCCGATCACTTTCGCCCCGCCGCGGGTGAACTCCCGCACGAGGGGCAGACCGACGTATCCCAAACCGACCACGCCGACGACGGCCTTGTTCGTTTCAATTTTTCGCAAAAGCTGCTGGATCATATTATCAAAACCTGCTTTCTAGGGTCTTGCGCCCGGGGGAAACGTCCTGAAGACTCCCCAGACATTGCCTGATCGTCCGTACCCGATATAGTATCGGCAGGAAGTACACCCCTCCGCAACCCCCAAGTGCTCCGTCACGTCAAATTCCATCAACTTATCATCTCCTCAGGAGCCCCCGGGCCCTGAGGAGATGACATCGTTTTTTCCTTCTTCGCTATTCCCCGAAATACGTCAGGCCGAATAACTCATCCCGGATGGCTTCGATCTGCGTTCGCATGAGTTGGGGGGAATATAAGGATCGTTCCTTCGCCAGGCCGAGACTTTGCATCGCCAGGCGGATCGCGTCGTTGGCGGCCAGCAGATCGTCGATGCTCTCGGCGACGTTGAACCGTCCCGGCGAGGTCGGCGCGGGAGGCCAGCGGGAGTCGGAGACGTACGCGCCCGTCACCTTCCGCAACGCTTCCCGCAACGGACCCTCGTCGGTCATCAGGTTGAACTTCGCTCGTTTCGCTACGGTGAGAATTCCCTCGAAGACCATCCGGCAGACGGGATCGAACATGCGGGCCTGGGGGGTGTTCGTCCACGCCTTGGCGGTCCCGCCGTGCCACGCGATGCCGTTTTCCACTTCCAGAATCTTGGGATTCTCGATGGGCGCTCCGGCGGCTTTCATCGCCTCGGTAGGCGTCGCCAGTTCGTATCCCACGTCCCGCGCGAGATCGAGCATCTGACAGAAGCGCGTCACGCTGTCCGGTTCCGGTTCGAAGAACCGCGCCTGGCCGAACTGCTTGACGTAAAAATACGCGCTGGAACCGATGTACTCGGCGTCCTCCGCGAACGGTATGATGAACCCGCCCTTTTCGCCGATACGCTGCTTCCAGCGGGTCAGAATGTCCTGGATTTCCTCGATCCGGATCGGCTGCTCGCGTACGCCCTCGGTGGCGCCCATGAGATACCAGAGCATCGGGTTGGCCATCATGTCCGAACGGAACAGCAGCTTCAAACCGTTGGGGGCGACCGACGGCGTGGTGAGGTATTTCAGGAATTCGGGTTTATCCTGGATGTAGTCTTCGATGCGGAAGAGCTTGTCCTTGTTGCTGTGTCCCTTCACGTCGAACCGCAG
>JAFGJE010000230.1 GCA_016929245.1 Phycisphaerae bacterium | reverse complement strand
GCGACCGGACACGAAGTGCCAGAAATTACGCTGGCCGCTCGACGCGGCCATCGATCACGTGGCCACAGGCTGAAAAACAGCCCGTCGCCCACGAAAACCCTCCACGCACCACATACAGAAACCGCCAAACTCCAGTTTTCCGCCTGAAAGGCGGAAACAGCATAGCCCAAGGCAACGCCTTGGGTGAATGAGTTTGTTTTATCGCAAGCCCTGTATGGGCGTTACAAATTGCCGCGCCCTTGCAGGGCTTGGGGATATACCCTATTGGTGCACCCAAGGCGTTGCCTTGGGCTATGCTGTTTCAGCCCGTTGGGCTGTTAATAAAAATTGTGATGTGTGTAAGCCATGGATTTATGTCCGGTACTCCTTTCAACAATTATTATTTTCCATTATGATAGGATATGGATTTTCCGTAAGGATCAGATTATGACGACGAGAAATACCATCAAGCGTAACATTCCGCCGACGCATCCCGGGGAGATGCTTCGGGAGGATTTTTTACCGGACTATGGATTGACGGCGGCATCGATGGCCAAGGCGTTGGGCGTGTCGCGCCAGACGATTCACGAAATTCTGCGTCAACGGCGGTCGGTTTCTCCCGCGATGGCGCTGCGGCTGTCGCGGCTGTTCGGGAACTCCCCGGAATTCTGGCTCAACGCCCAACACGCGTGGGATTTATGGGATTCCGAAAAGCGGTATCGCAAGGAATTGTCACGAATCCAACCCATGGACGCGGCCTGACAATCGATTGTCAAAACGGTTAGCGAATTCTTCGCGCGTCTTTGAGCTTGACAGAATCCGAAGATATGGTCAAATCATAGGTTGTGGGCGGGTTTTTTGCGGTAGGACCGGGTGAGTCGGCCTTGGGCTCCTCGCCGGGAGCTGTCCCGAAAAAACCGCAGGTTGTTATTGTAGGAACGAAAAATTTGGATCAGCCGTTATCGTGAACCAAGGGTAAGATCGGCATCGGCGGTTCGCAGAGGCAATCGAATGGACCGGGAGAATCTGTTTCGTCCGGAATCGAAACTGGACGACGACGTGCAACGCGAGCTGGACGCCGCGTTGGGGGACAGGAGTCTGCAGGACATCATCGACGCGGAGGACGGCGTCGCGAAGGCGACGGCCTCCAAACGTCCGGGCTCGGGCGTGCGCAAAGGCAAGGTCGTGGCGATTCACGGCGACGATATTTTCGTGGACGTGGGCGGGCGCAGCGAAGGACTCCTGCCGGCGACCCAGTTCTCCGAAGACGAACCCATCCCCAACGAAGGCGACGAAGTGGAGGTCGTCATCGAGGGATACGACGACGGCGTGTTGCGCCTCAGCCGCGAGGGCGCCGTCCAGGCGGCCACCTGGGACACCCTGGAAAAAGGGCAGGTGGTCGAAGCCCGCGTGACCGGGCACAACAAGGGCGGCCTGGAGGTCGCGTTCGGCGGGATCAAGGCCTTCATGCCCATCAGCCAGATCGACCTGGCCCGCGTGGACGATCTCGCGCCCTACGTCGGGGAGAAATTCCCCTGCGTGGTCACGGACATCGATTACAGCCAGCAGAACGTGATCGTTTCGCGGAAAGATTATCTCAAGCGAGAAGCCGCCAAGCAGGCAGAGACGCTCTGGGAGACGATCCACGAGGGAAAAATTGTCGCCGGGCGCGTGCGGTCGATCATGCCCTACGGCGCGTTCGTGGACCTGGGCGGAACGGACGGACTGCTGCACATTAAAGACATGGCCCACGGGCACGTCGAGAAGCCCGAAGACATCGTGCACGTCGGGCAGGAACTTGAAGTGCGCGTGCTGAACTTCGACCGGGACAAGAAAAAGATCGGCCTGGGCCTGAAGCAGACGCAGGCCGACCCCTGGGAAGGCGCGGAAGGCAAATGGCCCGTCGGGACGTCGGTATCGGGCCGGATCACGCGGCTGGCGGATTTCGGCGCGTTTATCGAGATCGAACCCGGCGTGGAAGGGTTGATCCCCATCAGCGAAATGTCCTTCCGCCGCATCGGGCACCCGAAGGAGGTCGTCAAAGCCGGCGATGTCGTTCGCGTGCAGGTGCTGAACGTGGATTCGCAGGCGAAGCGCATCGGACTGTCGCTCAAGCAGGCCGGCGACGACCCCTGGCAGGGCGCGTCGGTGCGATGGTCGCCGGGCAGCGTGGTCGAGGGAACCGTGGTGCGCATCACCGATTTCGGGGCGTTCATCGATCTGGCGCCCGGGGTCGAGGGGCTGGTGCATATCAGCGAACTGGACCACAAGCACGTGGCGAGCGTCAAGGCCGTCCTCTCGGAAGGCCAGGCCGTGCAGGTGAAGGTGCTGGAGGTGGACGAGGAACGGCGTCGCATCGGACTGTCGCTCAAGCAGGCGAAAGAAGCGCCGGCGGGGATGGTCGCCCCCGCGGAGGGAACCCTGGCCGACCTGCACGCGGTGCAGGCGCAGTCCCGGAAGAAACGCAAGAAAACCTTAAAAGGGGGCCTGGACGCCGGCGGAACCCAAACCCCCTTCGGTGAACTGAAAATGGGGTAACGCTGGTTGAAGATTGACCATGGAAACGCGGACACCTTTTTGATGGCGGGAAAGACGGTTATCACGCGTATCGCATTCCCTCGTTGCTGACAAGCGGCTGTTGGAAACTATGTAGGTTGTTAAGCCGGTTCTCTTTACGCGCGAGACGCGCTTGACCGCGGGGGAAAAGTTCGCTACAGTACAAGCACATGCGGCGGCGTAGCCAAGTGGACTAAGGCGACGGATTGCAAATCCGTTATTCGTGGGTTCAAATCCCACCGCCGCCTGTTGCGTATCGCAAGTGCAATTCGGGCTTTAACCGACAAGGGAGTGAGGTAAGCCATGCGTCAAACGATGTGCCGTTTCGTGGGGTGGATGTTGGTGTTGGGGTGTTTCGTCGTCTCGCCCGTTTTGGGGCAGGGAACCGAAAACGAGGGGAAGGTCGTTTCCGTGAAACTCAAGGACGGCAGAGAGCTTCAGGGCGTCATTCAAAAGCGGGACGACGGGATCGTGATCAAAACCCGCGGCGGGGAGACAAGGGTGCAGGAAAGCGAAATCGAGTCGATCCAGCCCGTGGTTTCGCCCAGGGAGGAATACCTCACCCGCCGGGATCAGACGAACCGCAAAGACGCCGAATCCCTGTGTGAACTGGCCCGCTGGGTGTGGGAGAATCACCAGGACAACCTCAACCTGATGCGCTACGCCCGGGACGACTTAAAAGCCGCCCTGGAACTCAACGATAAATTCACCCGCGCCAAACTCCTGCTGCGGCAGGTGAACGCGAAGATCAGAATTCTGACCAATGTCTCGCCCGGTCCGGGAACGCCCGGTGTACCGCTGACGCTGGAGGATCGCGATCTGGTCACGGAGCGGGACATGTTCTGGATTCGCCTGAAGGAACTCCGTTCGACGGATCGCGTGATGATCAAGTATCAAAATAAAGCGCTGCAGCGGTATATCGATCAAATGCGCGGCCAGACGATCGACAATTGGGATCGCCATGGGAAGGAGCAGCATTTTCTCGCCCAACCCCGCAGCGTGCAGGTGATGGAAATCCTCCGCAACAGCCAGCGCGGCGGCGCCGAAGATGGTCAATTGCTGCAGGATATCCATGTCATGAGCGACCCGAAGTTCATGACGGATTTTCGCGGCCGCGTTTGGCCCATCATTCAGAACAACTGCGCCCAGGCGAACTGTCACGGCGGACCCAAGGCCAACGGCGGGTTGAAATTCTTCGTGGTTCCCGGATTGAACAAAAAAGCGGACTACACGAATTTTCTGATCGTCAGCGGCTGGCGAGGGGGACGATTGGGCGAAAAGCAACTGCTGGATCGCCAGGACATCGAGGCGTCGCTGATTCTGCAATACGGGTTGAATCCCAAGGTCGCCAAGCAGAAGCACCCGTTCGAGATTCCGCCGGTGTTCACGGGAATTCGGTCGGCGAACTACCGTCTCGTGTACGACTGGATGGTTTCGCTGAAAAAGCCCCGCCGCCCGGATTATCACATTCCCCCTGAATATCAACCGGCGGGAATGAAGCTGGACACGACCGGAACGCCGATTTTCCACGATGAGGACGAAGACGAAGAGAAAAAGGACAAAGAAAAGGAAAAGGCCGGGAACGAGTAATCCCGCCACAGGAGCCGCGTACTTCCCGTGCAGATCGTGATCATGGCGATTTTGACCTTGGCGCTGCCGGCGGCGGCGGTGTCATTCGTGGTGATGGGCGTTCGTCAGACCCGTCACGCCCGTCGGTTGGCGCGGCAGGCCGACGAACGGGGACTGCATTTCGACTCGGGGGATCCATACGACATTCCCGAACGGTATCGGCGCTTCACTCTCCTGTCCTGCGGACATTCCCCGCGGGCGACGAACGTGACGCACGGACGCCTGGATTCCCTGCCGTTGCGCGCGTTTGAATTTCGCTATGAAATCGGGCACGGACCTCGACGGACCACCTGTCGCTACAGCGCGGTGATCGTGGATCTGCAATCCGACGTGGAGGATCTGCTGATGTGGAATCAGTCCGACGCCCAGCAGGCGCCGCTGGAAGCCCGGAAGGTGGACGGCCAGGCGGGTTTGTGGTCGTATCAGGGAAGGATGCATCCGGCGGAACGTCTGGCGCGGATCGCGGATTCCCTCGCGGAGGAAGGATTGAGCCTGCAGGTGCGGGGAGGAGAATTGCTCCTTTCCCTGCCCGCGGAACGCCCGCGCGGGAAGGATTATTTCACCTGGTTGGACGAAGCGATTCAGATCGCCTCCTCCTTCGCGGCGGACGAGGCGTCGTAGGGGGCGAACTGAACGGTTGAAACCCCGCCGTCGGCATGTTACAAGGGGGGCGTGGAAACGAAGATTGGTAACCCGAAATGACAGGGAGAACGGCTGTGCAAGACGGCAGGATGAATTGGACCCGCCTGACGCGGGCGATGGTGTTGCTGGCGGGCCTGATGGTCCTGGTCGGATGCGGGGATGCCCAGAAGCGCCGGGCGGGTAAAAATCTGCGGGACGCCACCGACGAAGCGCGACGGCTGTACGACAAGGCGCTCAGGACCCTGAGCAATCCCTCCGTCGGGGACGCCTCCGCCGACGACGCCCTGAACGTCGAAGCCTTGAACTATCTCAAAGACGCCCAGGATATTCTCACGACGTCCCTGCGGGAGAATTATACCTCCCTCAAGAGTGATGATCCCAACCAGACCCCCGCCGTGGACGCGGGAACGGCCAAGACGATGCTCAGTCTCATCGATCAGCTTCAGGCGCATTATTACATCTGGCAGTTCGACCATTCCGTCGCCGAAGCGGAGAGGATCACCGGAACACTCCACCGATACATCGAGCAGGCCCGGGTTCGCGGTCTGCTGCTGCAGTTGACGGAAACCTACGCGACGCTTAGCGAAGACGCCATCCGCAAGGCGATCGATGAGACCGAGAAAAGCAAGACGAAGCTGGATGAGACCATCCAGAAGCTTCGTGAGGACATGCAGACCCAACAGGGGCAATTGGACGAACAGAAAAAACGCGTCGCGGAATTGACCTCCCGATCCGTCGAATTGCGCACCCAGACGGCGCTGGCCCGGGGCGCCGAGAGTCAGAAAAAACTGGAAGAAGCCCTGAAACACGAAACTGAAATCACGAAGATTCGCAACGCGATGGATCGAATCAACGGCCTGATGATTCAGGCGCGGTCCACGCTGGCGGCCGAGGTGGTGCGCCAATCGGAAGCGGCGATGAAGATCACGGTGTTGCAGGAGATTCAAACCCGTCGCGGAAGCAGCGCGGAGCAGATCGCCCAAACCCTGGACCAGCGGAAAGAGGAACTCCTGGCGGCCTGCAAAGACGTCGCCAAGACCGCTTCGGAACTGGACGCCCTGGCGATCGCGATGACCGAGCAATCCCGGCAGGCCTTCGCGTCGCTGCATCAGGCCTGCAACACCCTCGAGGGGGCGATGAACCTGATCGAATCGAGCAAGCAGGCGCAGGCGTACAGCGAACTGGCGCGCGCGAAAGTTTCCGAGGGCGGATTGCAGCGGGAACTGCTTTCGTTTCGTTTGTCGTTGCAGGACGCGACGGATCGCCTGAAGCGCGTGTGGGAGAATTTGCCCGACGCCAAACCCGCCGCGCCCGACGCCAAAGGCGTCGCGTCGTTCCTGGAGTCGACCGCCAAGGCGCAGGAAGCGGCCTTGTCGGCCTACGCGAAGGCGGTGGAATCCTGGGAGCGATCCGCCCGCGCCGCCGGACGCGAGAGCGATTGGTTATACCGGCGCGAACTGGTCGTGGGAATGCTGGAATACGCCGCCGTTCTCGACGCGGCCGGCCGAAATGCCGAAGCGACCGAACAGAGGAAAAAAGCCCGGGACTATTTCGTCGATATTGAAGCGGCGGCCAACCAGGCCGGGAAACCCCGATCCGTCGCGGCCCTGAAAGAATTTGTCCGATCGGAAACGGGACTGTAGCGCCCCGGTTCCACGATCCGCCTGAAGCGAAAGCGGTTTTCCCGCGAGGAAGAAGTTTCGGAGTTCCCCCTTGTCAAACGGCGAAAAGTCGTTATAATCGCTCGACTTGCCCAGAATGAAAGGATCGTGTATTCCCATGGGACAACGAAGAGAACGATTGAACCGTCGATTGGAAAACCAGGCCGAAACGCGTCGGAAAAACGCCCCGCGGAAAGCCAAGGAACGCGCCCGCAAAGCCGCCCGCGTCGCGGCGAAGGCGAAATAAACTCTCATTCCCGGCTTGTCATTTCGGTGCACCCCCTATGCTTCCTTTTGAAGAACGCATCGTCCGACTGGAAGAAAAAATCGCCTTCCTGGAAGAGACGGTCGGGGATCTGGACCAGGTCGTGCGCGACGTCAACCAGGCCGTCGGCGATCTCCAAACGTCCCTGCGCGACCTGCGTTCGCACCTGACGCCCGTCGACCCCGATCGGAAACCCGAAGATGAAATTCCTCCTCATTACGGTCCGGGACGGTAACAAGATTACCTGTCACTAAACCCACTCTGCTTCGCCCTGCGTAGCGGCTTCGCAGAGCAGGGTCCCCAACCCCAAGTCCCTATTCTTCCATCGCCTCTTCGTCGTCCGGAGGTTCCACGGATTCGGCGGCGGCGACGAATTGGTTCTGCCCTAATACTTCGTCCGTCATGATCCCCACCAGTTCCTTCGCGTGATCGAAAATCCATTGCACTTTGCGCTGGATCATCGTCAGGAACGCTCCGCCGTCGAATCGGCCGAACGCGCCCGTCTGGGCGATGGGGATCGCCGCTTCGGCGATCATCGCTTCGCACATCAAAAACGGGGTCGCTCGTAATTCATCCGTGGTGATGACGTTCACGGCGTCGTATCCTTCCAGGAATCGACGGAAGCGGTTCATGTCGAGATATTCGGGCCATTGGGAGGGATCTTCCCCGCCGCCGACGATCGAAAACTGCAGCGCCCCGTTGGCGAGGTCGATAATGCGCTGTTGCAGACGGGCGGTGTCGTAGTCGATGACGGCCACCACCAGGTGATCCCGAAAGAGCATGTTTCCGGGATGCCAGTCGCCGTGGACGATTTGGGTGGGCCAGTCGCGCAGTCCCAGGTTGTTGACGGCTTCGGCGCAGTGATAGTAACTGTTCTGCAGGAACTCGATGGTCTGTTGCAGTTGGGGATTCTGTTCGATCTGGGGTTGTAAGGTGACGGCCGTTTTTTGAATGGACTGGTGAATCGCCTTGGCGTTGTGGTAGCTGGCGGTGACGGGCTCGAAATCACTCTCGAAGTCCGTCAGGAGCTTGTGATACAACCCCAGGGCGTGTCCGCCCTGTTCGGTGGCGGCCGGCGAACCGTCGTAGATCGACCCGACGATGTATTCCTGCATTTCATAAATGCGGTCGTGGAGCACGAGCATGGAATTGTTTTCGCCGCGCGTGCCCAGCAGGTGCGGCAGGGGGAAATTCTGCTCCGCGAGGCGAAGCTGAATCTGGTGCGTGAAAGCGACCTTCTTGGCCTCTTCCACCCCTTTGTTTCGCCGTTTGAAGAGGAAGCGTCCCTTTTCGCATTCGATGATGATCTTGGGCGCCCGGCGCGAACCGCGCGCGAATTCCTTGATGCTGAACACGACGCCCAAATCGTAGTGACTCAGGCAGCACGCCAGCTCTTCCGTTCCGAACGTTTCCCGTACGCGTGTGTCCGCCATAATGCATGATTCCCAAAGGCCCCGGTGTACCAACGGAAACCATCATACGGGCAAATCCCGATGGGGTCAATTCCGTATTCTCGCCTACTCCCACACGCCTTCCAGGGGGGTGTCGCATTTCGGACAGGCGCCGTTTTGCAGGTGCACGTGTTGGACGGAAAATCCCATGCGGTCGATCAGGACTTCACGGCAGCGGGCGCAGTAGGTGCGTTCGTCCGCCTCACCGGGCACGTTCCCGGAATAGATGTACTTCAATCCCGCTTCGGCGCCGAGTCGGCAGGCGGTTTGGAGTGTCGACAGGGGCGTGGCGGGGGTGGTCCGCTGCTTGTAATCCCCGTGAAAACGGCTGACGTGCCAGGGGACGTGCGCGCCGAGGCGCGTGGCGATGAATTCCGCGATCCGCCGAAGTTCCGCTTCGGAATCGTTCATTCCCGGCACGACGAGGGTGGTCACTTCCACCCACACGCCGGCCCGCACGAGATTCTCCAGGCAATCCAGGACCGGTTGCAGCCGTCCGCCGCAGACGTTTTTGTAGGTTTCATCCGAGAAGCATTTCAGGTCCACGTTGATCGCGTCGAGCACCGGGGCGACGGTTTCGACCGCTTCGGCGGTCATAAATCCGTTGGAGACGAAGCAGTTTTTGATTCCTTGTTCGTGGGCGAGATGGGCGGTGTCGTACGCCAGCTCGAAAAAAATCGTCGGTTCGGTGTAGGTGTAGCTGATCGATTGACAGCCGTTCCGCCGCGCCAGTTGTACGATTTGTTCGGGCGGAACGAACTGATTTTGCCGCGACGGGGTAGAGAGGCCGTCGTCGTCGTCTTCCCGCGGCTGTTGCGAAATCCGCCAGTTCTGGCAGAAGGAGCAGCGAAAGTTGCACCCCGGCGTGGCGATCGAAAGACTCAGGGATCCCGGCAGGAAGTGAAAGAGGGGTTTTTTCTCGATGGGGTCGACGTGGGTCGCGCAAAGTTGCCCGTAGGTGAGGGTTTTGAGAACGCCGTCGACGTTTTGTCGGACGCGGCAGGAACCGAACTTCCCCTCCGCGATCCGGCAGCGATGCGCGCAGAGATCGCACCGCACCGCGCCGCCGTCGGCGGGTTCCCACAACATCGCGTCATGAAGATCAGCCGTCATGTCTCACTCCGTGGGACGCGGCGGGAAGGGATTCCCGCCGCGCGAGAAAGATGTAACTCTCCCGTATCGCCACCAACCCAAAATCCAGCATAGCATCGCCGCGACGATCAACCAAGGAGCAAGTTCCACCGACGCCGCCAAGCGAGTCTTTAAACGTGGCACCTTCAAGCGAGTCTTCTCGCTTGTGGGTGCTTCTTGCCGGACAAATTGTCCCCGAACATCGTCGGCGGGATGAAGCCACCGGATTGCATTCGCCAGCAGCGTGACGAACGGCCCGGGGATTTCTTCCATGTTCGTATTGTCCCGCGTGATCGCGAACGAGACATACACCCGTCGCGGTTCGGACTGCTCACGATGTTTTTCCGGCGCGGATCGAACGATGATCGCCTGACCGTCCGTGTGCAGCAGCACTTTTCCTATCGTCGCGTCCTCCGGCCGCCACAACGGGACTCGCCGAATCGCCATCGCGGCGACGTTCACGTCTTTCATTACCGGATCGTCCGCCGCCACGTCGGATTTCCCCAGCGTAACGGCGAATTGATGTTCCCCCTCGCGCCGGCCCGGCGGGGGCGTCGGCGGGGCCAACAGAAGGGCTGGGACGCCTTTGGGGGGAAGGGTTCCCTGGGCGAGCACCACATCCGCCTTTTCGGCCGACGGCACGAGCGCCAGTCTCGCGTCGGATTGGATGTATCGTTGCAGAACGCCCCCGACGTCTCCCATAACCGCCAGGCGCGTCAGGCCGGGTTGGGTTTTCCGGAGTTCCTCCGCCGCGACTATTTTCCCGGCGTTGTTTATCACCCGGACGTTCAACGTCGGCGCATCCGGCGCGATTCGCACTGTCCGGAAGGTTTCCCGCGGCGGGATCGTCAACGAAACCGCTTGTTTTTCCGTTTCGTCGGACGATGAGATTGTCAGGGAACCAATGAAAGATTGCTCCCGGTGATTTCGCAGCCTCACGAAGAGTTCCGCCCGGCCGTCGGGTCGAGTTTCGCCGGCCAGGGCGTCGAAGGTGATCTGGGGTGTTTCGGCGGGGGAGGATTTGGCGGGGGATTGCTCTTTTCCGAAGAGATTACCGTTCAAAACCGGTCCTGCCGTCGCCAGCACCGCCAGCACCGCGCCGCTCAGCAGGAGCAACCAGCCGGGGGGAACTTGTCTGGTCGATTTCGATCCATTGGTTGCAAGGGAGTCCGCCGCCCGTCGCCACAGCGCCAGGCTGCCCACGATCATCTCCCGTCTCACCGGGAGCACAAACGCCAATCCCGCCACCGCCGTCACGGGCAGCAACGCGAACAACCAGAATGGAGAAGTGAATATCATGGAATAAGAAATAGGTATGGGTGCCGTGGTTCGCGGAGCGCAGCGGAGCAACCACGTTAGTCGAGGGGCGTGGTTGCTCCGCTGCGCTCCGCGAACCAAGGCACCCGGCAATCTGTCACGGCAAAAATATCAGGTTGTCATTCTGCGCGTGAGATCCTTCGACTTCGCTGCGCTCAGGATGACAATTCACAATTCTAGAATTGATCCAGATCCCGCTGGCGGAGGACTTTTCGGAGCATCAGATACCGTTTGCCCTTGTAATACGTCACGTCCCCGGACACCCGCAGCAGCATATCGGATTTTCCGCTGTCGGCCATCATCTGCTTGATCCATTCCAGGCGCAATCCCGGCAGGATGCGCAGGGGCGGTTCGCGAAGGGTGTTGTCGCTCTCGAAACGGGCTTGCCACCATTGGCTGTCCGGTTCACGGATGACGCGGATAATGCGGTCCACCACGAGGTCCCGCTTTCCGGGGGAAAAGGGGGTTCGCCCCGCCGGCGCGACGGATTCGACGTTTTCCTCGGCTTTGCGCTTCGGCGAGGGTGCGATGCGGACGGCCCGGCCGGGGCGATCCCGAAGCATTTGCGTGATCAGGCTTCCCGTGGTGTCGGCGGCGGGTTGGGATGTCGGCTGGGACGTCGGCGAATCGTCCGGCGCGTCGGACGGTTCGATGTCGCTGACATTTTCCTCGAGGACGGCCACGCGATCCAGCAGCAGGTACGCATGTTTCGTGTCGCGGGTGCACTCCCCGGAGAAGCGAAATCGCGCGTCGGGATGATCCTTCAGGTGCGCCTCGACTTCTTCCAGCAGGCGACACGGCAGCAGACGCTGCGGCGACTGGTAGGGAAGGTGGCGATTGTTCTCGAACGTCACGAGGTAATCGTCGGAATGAAAAATCTTCTTCACGCGTCCGATGCGTCCGATGACGGCTTGCCCTTCCGCGGCCGTCCGCGACACGCCCCGTTTTCGCGTGTTCCGCTGTTGGGGGTACACCACCGGGGGCGGTCCTTTGGACCGAATTCGTCGGGCGATTTCCTCCGGGGTCAGACGGTTGGTTTGTTTGGGTTCGGCGGGTTTGGTATCGGGTTGGGTGTCCGCGTCGGGTTTCCGGGACGCCTCCTGTCCGGCGGGAACGTCCCGCGTTTCAGGCAGGATTTCGGGTTCCGTCGGCTGGGTCTCCGGCGCGGGACGGCGCAGCGTCACCCGCTCGATTTCCTCCAGCGGCACGGGGATCCATTCGCCGTCGTCCGACTCGGACCGGACGGAACCGCCCGCGCAGAGAAGGCAGAACGTCAACACGATGACGAAACAGTTCTTCCTCATATCGCGGACTATTGTACCCGAAACAAAGCCCGGCGGGAAAGCCTTTACGTGGCGCCTTCAAGCGAGTCTTCCCTCAGGGACAAGTCTCGCTTGTGGGTGCTCTTCCCACTCTGCTTAATATAACGCTATGTAGAGTAAAGAGTTTTACCAAGTCAATCGGGAGCACCCACAACCGTCGAAACGACGGTTGAAGGTGCCACGATATGTTTCATTACTTCTTCGCCCGCAGGAGTTTGGCCTGCTCCGATCCGCCGTTTAAGACGTGCAGCAGCGGGATCGGCCTGTCCACGCCTTCGATGAATCCGGGCCTGGCCTGCCAGGGCGTCGCCGAGATGACGTTGGTCATGTCCATCCAGTGCTCCAGCCGCGCCGGCGGCAGGTCCCACGTCATGTGGAAGTGGTTCGCGGGGGCGTACTGCTTGTACTCCGCCATCGTGGCGTATTTCGGCACGACGAACGTGTGAGGCCAGGTGACGTTCGAGGTGTTCGCGACGGCCTGGGCGAGCTTGTCGGGCATCGCGACGGTGCACGCTTCGTCCCAGACCAGGCTGAACATCCCGCTCAGTTCGCTGTACGCCAGCCGGCCGGCGATCCCTTCGATCCCGCCGGGGGTGATGAACGTGACGCTGTTTCCACCGCCGGGGAAGTAGTACAGCTCCGCGCCGGGCATGGAAATTCCAGCCATGATGTCGGAGAGTTTCGCACCGGGCGTCGCGGCCCAGTCGAAACTCGCCGATCCGCTGTTGTCGCCGTCGACGAATCCGCGCTGCGCCCAGAGATCCTTCTTCCCGAACTTCACGTTGTTCTTTTTCGCGAGCGCCTGGATTTCCCACGGCTCCCAGACCTTTCGGAAGTCCATGAACAGCGGCGGATTTCCGCCCGACAGCCAGGTCTTGAACAGCATCGTCAGCAGACCCTGCACGTCGGCTTCCGTGGCGAAGGGAAGGGCGGCTTTCGCGCCGTTATGGTCGAAGGTGGAATTGAAAAGGCTCTCCGCGGTGTCGCAGATCGGCAGCGGAATCCCGCGGCGATCCGAACCCCATTCGAGCTGGTTCATGAACCCGCCGCCGACGGCATTGAGTTCCTCCAGCAGGTCCCGCATGATCAGGTACATCGCCAAACCCTGGTCGAATTTTTCACTCGCGTCGGGTTGGGATAAATCCAGCCGCTCCCCGACGTGACGATTGACCCAGCCGCGGAGTTTTTTCAGTTCCTTTTCATCGTAGGCCTTCTTGTTGAGCATGTCTGACAGGAGTTTCATGTCCAGCCGCGCGATCTCCAGCCCGAACGTGCGGCGGGTGGGCAGCACGTGCGCCAGGGCGGTTTCCATGCCCATGGAATCATGGCCGAACACCACGACGCGGCGACCCTTCAACCCCGCGTAGGTCAGGGCGGCGTGGCACCAGTCGATCAGCGCCTTGGCGGTGTTGTCGGTCATTTTGGGTTTCATGCCCGTGTCCGGCCAGGTGCCGACGTTCAGCGCCGCCAGGCGTCCCGTCTGCGCCAGCGCGCCGTTGACGGCGTGGGCGAACACGACGCCCGGTTTGGGCCCGCTGTTCCCGCAGGTGATGTTGACGGGAATATCGCCGGGCAGTTGCGACAGCAGGCTGATGAGCGTCAGTTGCGGGAACGCCCATGTGTCCGGCGCGCAGACCAGCGCGTCGACGCCGGCGTCGCGGAATTGCTTGCCGACGATGTCGGCCTGCTTCTCACCGTCGATCAACACGGTCGAGTACACCACCTCGACGGGCGAACCGTCGGGCATTTTCACATCCGCGGCGATGGTGTCGGCGACCATCTCCACGATATTCACGCATCGAGTGCGCGACTCGGCGTCCACGCGCGGGTCACTCGTCGCGCATACGCCGAACGTCACAGCCTTCGCCTTACTCTGCTTACTCGCCGTCAGCCGTCTTGCCGTTGCCTTCGCCATGAGAGTATCCTTTCGATGTTATGCATTCTTTGGTTTATAAAAGCGTCATTATCCACGGATTTCACGGATAAGAACGAAGAGATTACACGGATTATTTATTTTTAAATTTTTTGTTCGTGAAATCCGTTCTTCATCCGTGAAATCCGTGGTTGATTGTTTTTCCTATTTCCGAAGATTTTTGTAAACCTCTCGTTTTTTCACCCACGCCTCCTGGTCGGTGGGTTGATAGGTGGTCATTTCGGTGGAATTTCGCATCACCTGTCGGATATCGGCCGGGCTTTGCAGCACGCCCATCGCCAGCGCCTGCGTTAAGGCGTTGCCCAGGGCGGTGCATTCCTCGGCTCCGGCGTGGAGGGGAATTCCGCACGCGTCGGCGGTCAATTGGCAGAGCAGCTTGTTGCGGATTCCGCCGCCGACCATGTAAAACGCCTGCTTTCTCTCGCCCGACAACTCGTTGAGCGTGTCGATCTGGCGGGCGTATTCCAACGCCAGCGATTCCAGCACGCATCGAATCAACTGGCCGCGCGATTCGGGCTTCGGCTGCCTGTGCTTCGCCAGCACCGCCAGTAAGGCCTCTTCCATGTCCGCCGGGGCCATCAGGGTCGCGTCGGTTACATCGAGCACTCCGTCGTATGTCGCCTTCGCCGCTTCGTCGGTGATGCGGCCGTAGTCCCACGGGTCGTCCTGCGTGTCCCACTTGCGCTTGCATTCCTGCACCAGCCACAATCCCAGGATATGGTTGCACATGTACCATCCGCCGAGTGTGTATTCGTTGCAGAACCCGGCCTGGAGACATGCCGGCGTCGCGACGGGTTCCCCAACGAGCGTTCCGAGGATGCTCCACGTGCCGCAGGAGATAAACGCCCAGTTGTCGCCTTCGGCGGGAATGGACGCGACGACGGCGGCGGTGTCGTGGCCGCAGCCGGCGACGACGGGCAACTCGCCCAACCCGGTCTGCTCCGCCACGTCCGGCTGCAACGGACCGACTACCGTGCCCGGTTCGACGATCTCGCCGAAAATGTTCGGCGGCAGGTTGAATTTTTCAAACAGTTCCCTAGGCCATTGACGGTCGACGCCCATGATGCTCGAACCGCTGAGGATCGACCGCTCGTTGCATTTTTTCCCGGTCAGGAGATACGTCAGCAGGTTCGGCATGTTCAGGAAGCACTTCGCCGCCGTCAAGGTGGGATCGCCGTCGCGCTGCATGGAAAGAAGCTGATACAAACTGCCGATGGCCCAGGTTTCCCCGCCGGTGGCGAGGAAAACGTCTTCCCGCGGGACGATCGGATCGGCGTACTCGTGCACGGTTTCGGTTCGTCCGTCGCGGTAACTGACGGGCAACCCCAGCAGCTTGCCGCGCTCGTCCAGCAGGCCGAAGTCCACCCCCCACGTGTCGACCGCCATCGAGGTGAGTCGCACGCCCTTGGCGGCGCAGAGTTTCATCGCTTCGAGCATCTCGGCGAAGAGAAAGGGTGTGTCCCAGTACATGGTGCCGGCGATATTCACCCGACGATTGGGGAAACGATGAATTTCCTCCATCGTCGCCTTACCGTCGGCGAGCGTGACGAGTATCCCACGTCCGCTCTCCGCGCCGTAATCCATCGCTAAAAACCGATGCGCCTCGGACATCACTCACACTCCTTTATAGAAGAGTCCACGAATTGCACTCATTACACGAAGAAGATTCGCTTTTTTCAACAACTACCTTTTCCCAGATTCATTACGTTCTGAAGGTTCAAACCGGCCCCGGAGGGGACGGTAGCGTTTAGCCGGGGCGTGAGCGAAGCGAACCCCCGGAACCGGGTTCCCTGAAATCCCAAGTCCCGAAGGGACGGCAGCGAATCCGGAATTTGGATGCTTTGTGTCATTCCAACATCGCTTTCGTCCCGTTGGGACTTTCTTCTTTGGAATCAGTTCCGGGGGTTCGCTTCGCTCACGCCCCGGCGAAACGCTTCTCGTCCCTTCGGGACGAAGAGGACGATCTTTTGTGTTATATTTTAATCCGCAATATCTATGGCACAAGTCCGCCGACCGCACTTTGGTTGCGGCCGCAGGCCGCGCCGTGTACTTCGTGGACGAACGCTTTTAAATTCCCTCGGCGCCGCGTCGCAGCAGGTCTTCGTTGTCGCATGCGCGGACGGCGGTGTATCCCGCCAGGGGGATAATGTGCTCATGAACGGCGTCGAGAATATCCGCCGGTTGCGGGAAGAAGGCGTCCTCCACCTCGTCGGCGGGGGTGATCCAGTTTCGCGCGCCGACGACGACCGGCGGGGCGTCGAGTTCGTCGAAGGCGAACTGCGTGATCTTCGCGGCCATCGTGTGCAGGAAGCTGCCGCGTTCGCAGGCGTCGCTGGCGAGGAGAATCTTCCGCGTTTTGGCGACGGATTCGAGCACCGGCGAGTAGTCGAACGGCACGAGGCTGCGCGCGTCGATGATCTCGCAACTCACGCCGTATTTCGTCTCCAATTCCTTCGCTGCCTCGATCGCGCGATACAACGTCGCGCCGACGGTCAGGATCGTCAGGTCCGTTCCTTCCTTGCGGATCGCGGGCAGGCCGAATTCGACTTCGTAAAAATCTTTCGGCACGCCGCCGGAGACGAACAGTTCCGGCATGTCGTAAATCCGCTGCGATTCGTAGAAGATCACCGGGTCCGTGCCGCGCAAGGCGGCGTTCATGAGCCCTTTCGCGTCGTAGGGCGTCGCGGGGAAGGCGACTTTTAATCCCGGAATGTGCGCGGTGATACTGGTCCAGTCCTGGCTGTGCTGCGCGCCGTACTTGCTTCCGACCGACACGCGGATGATCGCGGGCATCGTCAGCAGGCCCCCGCTCATCGACTGCCACTTCGAGAGCTGGTTGAAAATCTCGTCGCCCGCCCGGCCCATGAAGTCGCAGTACATGAGTTCCGCGATCACGCGCCCGCCTTCCATCGCGTATCCGCAGGCGGACCCGCAGATCGCCCCTTCGCTGATGGGCGAATTGAACAGCCGGTGGTAGGGGAGCATTTCCGTCAGGCCTCGGTAGACGGCGAACGCGCCGCCCCAGTCGCGGTTCTCCTCCCCGTAGGCGACCAGCGTCGCGTCGGTGTAGAATCCGTCGCGGATCGCCTCGAACAGCGCGTCGCGGATGCCGATGCACTTCTGCCTGGAAAGCTCCTTCCCGTTCTCGTCGTAACCGCTGCGGCTGCGCTTCGCCAATTGCATCGTGCGGGGATCCAAGCCCTTCTCCAGGAGCACTTCGGGCCTGCGCGACGGATCGAATGATTCGACCTTGCGGTTGGAAAACATCGTTTTTTCCAGCAGGCAGCCGGTTTTCTTGAGATCGGCCCGCGGGGAAATCTCCAGATCGACCGCCTTTTGGAAGGCCTTTAAGATCAGCGCGTCGGTCTGGACCTGCAATTCGTCGATGTCCGATTTCGTGGCGACGCCGGCTTCGACGAGTTGCTTGGCGAACGTCGTCAAGGGGTCGAACTCCTGCCAGGCCGCCAGTTCTTCCTTCGTGCGATACGAACTGGCGTCGGAAGGCGAATGGCCGCTGTAACGATACGTGATCGTGTCCAGCAGCACGGGACCGTCGCCGTTTTCAAGAATCTCGCGTTTGCGGCGGATGGCGTCGACGACCGCCAGCGGATTGTACCCGTCGACGCGCTCGGCGTGCATCTGATCGGGATTGATTCCCGCGCCCAGCCGGGCGAGCGTCTGGAAACCCATCGTCTCGCCGACGGGCTGGCCGCCCATGCCGTAGAAATTGTTCACGAAATTGAAGATGATCGGCAGTCCGCCGCGGTGCTCGCGGTCCCAGAGTTTTTTGTACTGGTCCATCGTCGCCAGGCAAATCCCTTCCCACACCGGTCCGCAGGCGCTGGACGCGTCGCCGATGTTGCAGATGATGATGCCGGGCTTGTGGTTGACCTTTTTGAACAGCGCCGCCCCCACGGAAATGTCGCCCGAACCGCCGACGATGGCGTTGTTGGGCATGATTCCGAACGGCGGGAAGAACGCGTGCATCGAACCGCCCATGCCCTTGTTGAATCCCGCTTCCCGCGCGAAGATTTCCGCCAGCGCCCCGTAGATCAGGTAATCGATCGCCAGGGATTTCGTGTCGCCGGCGGCGTCTTTTTCAACGACGCGGAGACATTGACCGTCGAAGTAACCTTCCATGATCTCCATCAGCTTCGCGTCGTCGAGCTTGGCGATGGCCGACAAACCCTTGGCGAGGATTTCGCTGTGGCTGCGGTGCGAACCGTAGATGTGATCCTCGACGGTCAGCGGGAACGCCTGGCCGACGGCTTCGGCCTCCTGGCCGATCGACAGGTGCGCCGGCCCGCGGTGCGTGTACTCGATGCCCCGGTAGCTGCTTCGGAGCTTGATCTCGTTGAGCATACTCTCGAACGCGCGGAGGATGAACATGTCCCGCTGGACGCGAAGCAGGTCGTCCTTCGTGAAATTCGTCAGCTCTTCCTTGACGGTCCTGTCGTATTGGTTGACCGGGATCGGTTTGAAGGTAATCTCGCCGCTTTGGCGGACGTCGTTGGGATGAATCTCCTGACTCTTCGGCATTGAAACATTCTCCTGTTATTTAAGATTTTTTGCCACAAAGGACACAAAGGTCACAAAGGAAAGAGATATTTATCTGATTCTTTTCTTAAAACCTTTGTGCACTTTGTGCCCTCTGAGGCCTCTTATTCTTCCGTGTTTTGTGTAGTACCGGGGTAGATGACCTCGATGTTCTGTTCCTCGAAAAAGGCGGTCCATTCCTCGTCGGGCTGGCGGTCGGTCACGACGCGGCGGATCGACTCCCACCCGACGATCCTGCACAGGGCGCTCGCGTGGAATTTCGTGTGGTCCGCCAGCAGCGTGGTTTCCTTCGCGTTGGCGACGGCGAGGCGAAAGATATACGCGCTTTCGACGTCGCTGGCCATCAGACCCACCTGGCGGTTCAGACCGTCGGCGCTGACGAAGGCGTGATAGCCGTGCAACTCGCTTAACGTCGTGTTCGCCAGCGGGCCTACGTTGTCCATGCGTTCAGGACGATACTCCCCGCCCAGCAGGATCACCTGCAGATTGGGCGAATCCAGCTCCAGCGCCAGGCGGGCGGAATTCACGATCACCGACAGCGACCGCTTGCGCTTCAGGTGGCTGACCATCTGGGCGCAGGTCGTTCCGGAATCGACGAAAATCTGATCGCCCTCATGGATCAATCCGCCGGCCAGTTCGCCGACGATCCGCTTGGCGTCGACGTTGCGGCCGGCTTTGGAGCGGTAGGAAAAATCCACGTGATTCGGAAGCGTCGCACCGCCGTAGTTCAATACAATCTGGCCTTCCTCAGCCAGGGCGCGTAAATCCCGCCGCACCGTCGCCTCGGAGACCGAAAGGGCGCCCGCGAGTGAACTTGCTGTAACCTCTTTTGAGGCATAAAGTTCCGCGAGAATCGCGTCGCGTCGTTGTCGTGCGGAAGATCGCATAATGTATCGAATTTGTGTCCGGAATCTCTCTAAAAGGTACGAAAAAACCATTCCTTCTATTATTTATGGTACTTTTTTCTGATCGAAATTCAATATAAAAATGAAAAAGTTTTGATTATTTTTGATTGACTTATGACCGAGTTATACGTAACCTTAAAAAGAGACGGAATATGGAAGTTTCTGTTCTTTGAAGTTATAACCGTGAACGCAAGGCCGAGATGCAAACCATACAATTACCCCAAAATGAAACCTGCCGGCCCGACGCGACGGTGATTCGCTGGCGAAAAAATGTCGGTGACGCCTTCACCAAAGGTGACGTGCTGGTCGAACTGACCGGCTTGCGCGCGACGATTTTCGTCCGGGCCGCCGACGCGGGTATCATCACGAAACGGGTTGCCGAAGAAGGCAAAACCATTCGGCCGGGGAGTGTGTTGGCGGAAATTTCCACCGGCGCGACGAACCAAACGAACCCCGCGAAATCCGCGACAACGAGCAAGGAGAA
Organism: Phycisphaerae bacterium; assembly: GCA_016929245.1. Taxonomy (GTDB): domain Bacteria; phylum Planctomycetota; class Phycisphaerae; order SM23-33; family SM23-33; genus JAFGEJ01. The sequence goes on along the minus strand of JAFGJE010000230.1, from coordinate 16,523 downwards.
ACCGATGAGCACTCCCAGGGGAAACGTCATTCCCGTTCTGATGCCCCAGGCCAGCAACACCATGGAAGAAGGCACGGTCGTCAAGTGGCACGTAGCCGAGGGTGACGCGATCGAAACCGGCCAGGTGATCTTCGAGGTCGAGACCGACAAAGCCAGCGTCGAAGTGGAAGCCACCGACACCGGCAAGCTCGCCCGTATCGTCGTCGCGGAAGGTGACAGCACCGAGGTGCTCAAACCCGTCGCCTACCTTGCCGACAGCGCCGACGACGTGGACGCCTACATCGCGCAACACGCCGAGGAACCTGCCGCCGAAGCGAAGGTAGAAGCGGCCTCTGCCGCTCCGACGCCCGCGCCGGTGGCGCCGATTCCCCCCGCACCGACGCCTTCGACGTCAACAGGCCGCGTGAAAGCATCCCCAGCCGCTCGGCGCATCGCGCTGCAGCGGGGTGTGGACCTTGCCTCCCTGACGCCCGGAAGCGGGCCCGGCGGGCGGATCGTCTCCGCGGATATCCCGATGTCGGGTGCGCCGGCTGACAAGCCGACGGTCAAACCCGCGCCGGCGAGTACCGCGCCCGTCGGTGAGCAAACCCGCGCGAAAATGAGTCCCATGCGAAAGGCCATCGCCCGCAACCTGCTGGCGAGCAAGCAGAATATCCCGCATTTCTATATCGAAACGACCGTCGAAGCGGCGGCCTTGATGAACTATTACCGCGCCGCCAAGGCCCAGTATCCGTGCAGCGTCAACGACGTGGTCGTGCTGGCGTGCGGGCGAGCGATGGCGGAATTCCCCGGCTTCCGAAGTCGCGCGGACGGCGAGGAAATCGTCACGTTCCCGACGGCCAACATCGGCGTGGCGGTGGGGATGGACGACGGATTGGTCGTGCCGGTGGTCGTGGCTGCCGACCGCATGAACCTCCAGCAGGTGGGCGCCGAAACCCGACGCGTCGCCGAGTCGGCCCGCGCGGGGAAAATCGAAGGCTTCGGGCAGGGCGTCTTCACGATCAGCAACCTGGGGATGTTCGGGATCGAGCGATTCAGCGCGATCATCAATCCCCCCGAGGCGGCGATCCTCGCGGTCGGCGCGGTTCGCGAAGACGTGATCGTGAAGGACGGCGCGATCAAGCCGACCCGCGTGATGACCGTGACGCTCAGTTGCGATCACCGCGTGATCGACGGCCTGGCGGCGGCGAAGTTCCTCGCCAGACTCAAGGAACTGCTCGAAAATCCGTCGGTGATGGAATAGATGTAACTATATGAAAGATAAGAAAATATGTACAATTTAAATTCTCCCGGAAAGAAATTCACATAAAGCAATTGACTGTACTAAATTTATGTAATATACTAAATTTAGTTAGTGAACTAAATTTAGCCATTGGGGAGAATAGGAATGAATACATTTGAATTTAAAAATCCGTTTAAGCCAGGTGCGGGCCACATGCCACCTCACCTTGCGGGTCGCGAAAAGGAACGGGATGAATTTCTTCGCTTATTAGACCAAGAGACGATACTTGAAAATCTCGTTCTTACGGGACTGCGCGGTGTCGGCAAGACGGTTCTGTTAGAGACATTTAAACCGCTCGCACAGGAACGAAGTTGGCAATGGGTTGGAGCGGATGTATCGGAGCCTACGAGTATCAGTGAAGAGAATATTGCAATCCGTCTAATTACTGACCTGGCCGTGATTACGTCGAATTGGGTTGTGCAAAGCGAAACCGTGCGGGGGATGGGATTTCGTCCCGAGATCAAACAGCAAGACTACGTTTTGGATTATCACAGTTTGCGGAGTATTTTTGCCGCCGCGCCGGGTTTGGTTTCAGATAAGTTGAAATGCGTCCTGGAAGTTGTCTGGCGGGCGATGAGAAACGAAAAATCCAAAGGTATCATCTTCGCGTACGATGAGGCGCAGAATCTTTCGGATCATACGGAGAAGGAACAATATCCACTCTCGTTATTGCTGGAGGTTTTCCAATCCATTCAACGAAAAAATATCCCATTCATGTTGGTATTGACGGGATTGCCGACATTACCTACGAAACTCGTTGAGGCCAGAACATACTCCGAGCGAATGTTTCGTGTTGTATTTCTCCACCGATTGAACCGTGAGCAAAGTCGGGACGCCATATTGACGCCGATGGAAGACGCAAACTGCCCGGTTCGCTTCAGCGATCAATCCGTGAATATCGTGATTCAGGTTTCCGGCGGATATCCCTATTTCATTCAGTTTATTTGTCGGGAAATCTACGATGTGTGGATCCAGCGGCGGCGAGACAAACGGAAGCCAACGGTACCGATTATGGAAATCTGTCGGAAACTGGACACGGATTTTTTTGCGGGGCGATGGTCGCGGGCTACGGATCGACAGCGCGAGCTGTTGGCGGTGATCGCCTCGTTGCCGCATTGTGATACGGAATTCACCGTGCAGGAGATTGTGGAGCAATCAAAATATACCCAGGGGAAGTCATTCAGAAGCAGTAATGTGAATCAAATGTTGTCCTCGTTGGCTGATGCTGGATTGATCTTTAAAAATCGACATGGAAAATATTCTTTTGCCGTGCCTTTGCTTGGTGAGTTTATTAAGCGACAACAGGAGAATGATGGATTGTCGAGTCTCTTTTAAACAATAAAACGGAAAAACGAATGGCCAAACAATTTGATATTGTGGTGATCGGTTCCGGGCCCGGCGGGTATGTCGCCGCCTTGAAGGCCGCCCAGTTGGGCGCGAGCGTCGCCGTCATTGAAAAGCAGCCGTTCTTCGGCGGGACGTGCCTCAACTACGGCTGTATTCCCTCCAAGGCGCTGCTGGCGACGGCGGAATTGCTGCACACCATTAAAGGCGCGAAGACTCTCGGCGTGTCGGTCGACGGGAGCGTGTCGTTCGATTGGTCCGCCGTCCAGAAACGCAAGGACAAGGTGGTCGCGAAGCTTCGCGGCGGGGTGAAGGGACTGTTCGCCGCGCGGAAGGTAACGACGTTCCAGGGCGCGGGACGACTCGCCGGCGCGGGGAAGGTGATCGTCACCGACGCCGAGGGAAAGACGGAAGAACTCACCGCCGGCAAGGTGATTCTCGCGGTCGGTTCGACGCCGGCGCGAATTCCCGGCTGGCCTGTCGATCCGAATCGGGTCTGCACGTCCGACGAATCGCTGCACTGGGCGGAACTGCCCAAAAAGCTCATCATCGTCGGCGGCGGCGTGATCGGATGTGAGTTCGCGTGCATGACCCAGCCGCTGGGCGTCGAAGTGACCGTCGTCGAAATGATGCCGCGCCTCCTGCCGGAAATGGACGCCGAACTCGCCGACGCCCTGGCGGGAATCTTCCAAAAGCGAGGCCTGGGTGTGCACGTCGACACGAAGGTCGAATCCCTCGACGTGACGAGCGCCGGCGTCAAGGCGGTGCTGTCGGACGGGACGATCATCGACGCGGATCGCGTACTCGTCGCGACGGGCCGAAAACCCGCGACGGACGACGTCGGCCTGGAGACTCTCGGCATCGAGACGCGGCGCGGGTTCATCGACGTCAACGAAAAGATGGAAACCTCCGCCGCGGGCGTGTACTGCATCGGTGACGCGAACGGCCGATGTTTGCTCGCTCATGCCGCCAGCGCCCAGGGAGTGGTCGCGGTCGAAAACGCGATCGGCGGGGATGTTTCCTTCGATCAACCGATTCCCTGGGCGGTGTACACGTTCCCCGAAATCGCCGGTGTGGGCGCGACCGAGCAGCGGGCGCTGGAGAAGCACTTGCCGATCAGTATCGGCATGTTCCCGCTGGGGTATCTCGGCAAGGCGCTAGCCGGCGAGCACACGGACGGATTCGTGAAGGTGATCCGTCACCGCGAAACGGACGAATTGCTGGGCGTGCACATCCTCGGCCATGCCGCCACGGAGATGATTCACTCCGCGGCGGCGGTCATGAGCAAAAAAGGAACGGCAAGCGACCTGGCGGAAATGATCTTCGCCCATCCGACCCTTTCGGAGGGCGTGAAGGAAGCCGCGGAGGACGCCCTCGGCGCGGCGATTCACCTGCCGCCGAGGAAAGTCGTGGAAGTGACGGCGGAGAGTTAAACATTAAAAGTTATCTGTCATCCTGAGCCCCTATGGGGTGAAGGACCTCACGAGTTCGCAAGCGTCAGGTCCTTCACCCCATAGGGGCTCAGGATGACATCAATAATGTAGGAAGAATGATGACCGAATCTGTGGACAACGTTTTATCGATGTTCCGTTCGTTGGGCGGCGTGGAGGAGATGCGCAATCTTGCCGCGGAAGGTTTCGCGCCGTCGACGCGCTATAAGGTGAACTCCCACATCCACCTGCCGCCGAATTTTTCCGCGTTCCAGAGCGTCGCCGACGCGGTTTTGCTGGCGGCGGAGCAAGACGTTCGCGTGCTCTGCGCGAGCAATTATTACGACTTCAACGTATACGGTTCCTTTGTTGCAAAGGCGAAAGATAAAAGAATCTTTCCGCTGTTCGGCACGGAGATCATTTCCCTGATCGAAGAATTGGTCGACGGCGGCGTGCGCGTGAACGATCCGGGCAATCCGGGTCGCATGTACATCTGCGGGAAGGGGATCACGAAAATTTCACCACTCAGCGCCCGCGCCGCGGCGCTGCTGGGGTTCATTCGCGGAAGCGACGAAGCACGGATGGCCGAGATGGTCGCGCGGCTTGACGATATCTTCGCCGCGCGCGGTGTGGACGTCGGCTTGGAAGAGCAGGCGGTCAAGGAGATGGTCGTCCGCCGGCACGGCTGTGACGTTGACGCGGTGGTGCTCCAGGAGCGACACGTCGCCCAGGCGTTCCAGGAGGCGCTGTTTCAAAAAGTGACTCCAGCGGATCGCGCCGCGGCGCTGTCGAAAATTCTCGGCGTGGAATACACCGCCGGCCCGGAGGAGGCGGTCAGGATTCAGGGCGAGATTCGCGCGCACCTGATGAAGGCGGGCAAACCCGCGTTCGTGAAGGAGCAGTTCGTGAATTATCCCGAGGCCCGCGAGTTGATCCTGGAACTGGGCGGGATTCCGTGTTATCCCACGCTCGCGGACGGCGCGAAGGTGATCTGCGAGTACGAAACGCCCGTCGAGGCGCTGATCGACAATATCCTGGGCATGGACGTGCACATGGTGGAGTTGATTCCGATCCGCAACAGGCCTGAGGTATTGACGGACTACGTCACGAAGATGCGCGCCGCGGGGATCGCCGTCGCCGGCGGCACGGAGCACAACACGCTGGATCGGATCGGAATGGAGCCGACGTGCGTCGGCGGGGCGCCCGTGCCGGAGGAGGTGAAGGATATCTTTTGGGAAGGCGCGTGTGTGATCGCCGCCCATCAGTTCCTCACGCTGCATAACGAATGCGGATACGTCGACGCGACGGGAAATCCGAATGACGCATACGACTCCGCGGAAGATCGCATAAGCGAGATGGCCAAACTCGGCGCGGCTTTGATTGAAACGTATTTTACAAAAACAAAAGAAGAATAATCACGAAGAGCACGAAGTCCACAAAGATCACAAAGGTGAAGTAAATTCATAGTGTTCTTTGTGATCTTAGTGAACTTTGTGATTGCCTTTTCAGAAGAACGATAGGGAAAATTCATGACTCCTCGAGAATGGATGAACACGATTGCTCCTGCCTTGCGGGTGTTGTTGGGCGGAACGGTTAGGCCCGTACGGATTGCATTCCAAACCGACGCCGTCGACAAGGATGCCCTTGCGATCTCCCTTCCCGCCGACGCCGATACTCCCCTGGCGATTGTAGCAGCTATGAAAGAAGCGTTGCAGGGGAGTGATGATGTCAAGGCGGTTTCGGTGGAAGGATTGGGAGTGTTTCGCGTGAGTACCTCCGCCGGGCAAGGCAGGGTGGCGGGGAAGATCGCTTTGGTTACCGGTGCGGCGCAGGGATTCGGATTGGAAATCGCCCAGTCATTGGCCGGCGAAGGCGCGACGGTGGTGTTGGCGGATATCAACGTGAACGGCGCGAAGGCGGCGGCGGGGGAGATTTGCGCCGCGCAGGGGCAGGGGCGCGCGATCGGCGTGGCGATGAACGTCACGGACGCCGAGTCCGTCGCGGCGGCGCTGGACGAGACCGTTCGCGCGTTCGGCGGGTTGGATCTATTGATTTCCAACGCCGGGGTGCTCAAGGCCCAGAGCGTCAAAACGCAGCCGAAGAAGGATTTCGATTTCGTGACGGCGGTCAATTACACGGGCTATTTCCTGTGCGTGCAGGCGGCGGCGCCGATTCTGGCGGCGGGTCACCTGGCCGATGCGAATTACACGAGCGACATCATCCAGATCAACTCGAAGAGCGGCCTGGTCGGCTCGAACCGCAACGGCGCGTACGCCGGCAGCAAGTTCGGCGGGATCGGCTTGACGCAGAGCTTCGCGCTGGAGCTGATCGAGGACGGCGTGAAGGTCAACTCGATCTGCCCGGGGAATTTTTTCGACGGCCCGTTGTGGTCCGATCCCGAAAACGGCCTGTTCGTGCAGTATCTGCGAACGGGTAAAATCCCCGGCGCGAAGACCCTCCAGGACGTCCGCGCGGGATACGAAGCGAAGGTCCCGATGAAGCGCGGCTGTATGACGGCGGACGTGATGAAGGCGGTGTATTATCTCATCGACCAGCAATACGAAACCGGCCAGGCGCTGCCCGTGACCGGCGGGCAGGTGATGCTCAGTTGATGGGGACTTGGGTCCCTGCTCTGCGACTCGTGCTTCGTAGCGAAGGCTTACTTCGCAGAGTAGCAAGCCGCTACGCAGGGCGAAGCAGAGTGGGACCGGGCAATGGGAAAACAACACAGCGAAGGAAATCACGAAGAGCACAAAGAACACGAAGATCACGAAGGTTGTTTTTGTCAGTAGCCACGGGCGCAAGCCCGTGGGGTAGGAATACGAATAGAAAAGAGTCCCGTTAGGGACGATTGAGTGAATCAATCGCCCCTCCGGGGCTCTGAGATATTTCCGTTGGTTTGGACCACGGGCTTGCGCCCGTGGCTACTATCAGTTAAGGAAAGAACATGACGCGGATGATTCCTGATACGCAGTACGCCGTGCAGTTGATCGGCCCGGATGAGTTGACACTCAACACCGAAAAGTCGATTCCTCCGGTCGGTCCGACGCAGATGCTTGTGAAGATCGAGGCGGTCGGGTTGTGCTTCAGCGATTTGAAATTATTGAAACAATTCTCGAAGCATGTTCGCAAGGGACCGGTTGTAAAAGGCCTGGGCGAGGATGTGCTGAAGGAAATCCCCAGTTACGTCCCCGGCGAGGCGCCGACCGTGCCCGGCCACGAGGCCGTCGGGGAGATTGTCGCGGTCGGTGATAAGGTCGCGCGACACCAACTCGGCGAGCGCATCCTTGTGCAGGCGGACTGGCGGGAGATACGCACGGCTGATTCCAACGGGGCGTTCGGCTATAACTTTGAAGGCGCGTTGCAGGAATACGTGCTGCTCGATGAACGCGTGGTGATCGACCCCGTCAACGATGAGCGATATCTTCTTGCCGTCGGGCAGCAGCGGAGTGCGGCGGCGATTTCGCTGGTCGAACCGTGGGGTTGCGTGGAGGATTCCTACGTGACCGTGGAACGACGGAATCCCAAACCCGGCGGGGCGATGCTGGTGGTCGCGGAAGAAGGCGCGAAGATTGAAGGATTGGAGGATGCTTGTTCGCGGAACGGCAAGCCGGAATCCGTCGTCGCGCTTTGTGCGGTGGATTCTCAAAAGAAGAGCTTGGAATCTTTGGGGGTGACGGTGAAGTTTGTTGAAGGTATCGACGCGCTGGACGACGAGGCGTTTGACGATATCGTTTATTTCGGCGCGAATAAAACTAACGTTGAGTTGTTGAACGACAAACTCGCCAAGCGCGGAATTTTCAACGTCGTTTTGGGCGGGAAGTCATTTGGCGAACCGGTTTCGCTCGATGTCGGGCGCGTGCATTACGGGTTGACGCGATGGTGCGGAACGACGAGCGCCAACGCGGCGGAGAGTTACAAGCACATCCCGTCCACCGGTGAAATCCGCGACGGCGAACGGGCGATGATCGTCGGGGCGGCTGGGCCTATGGGACAGATGCACGTGATCCGCGACGTGTGCGCGGGGAAGAAAAACGTCGGTATCGTCGCGACGGATTTCGATTCGTCGCGCCTGGAATCGCTGAACGAAAAGGTCGGTGCGCTCGCTAAGGAACGCGGTGTGTCGCTGCGCCTGGTTAACCCAAAGGAAACCCCGCTGAACGAGAAATTCACATACGTGGCGCTGATGGCCCCCGTGCCGGCGCTGGCGACGCGGGCGGTGAGTGACTGCGACGACGGCGGAATCATCAATATCTTCGCGGGCATCCCGGCAGGGACGCGCACGGACATCGACCTGGACGCCTACGTCGGAAAAAAGCTCTGGATGTTCGGCACGAGCGGATCGACCATCGAGGACATGCGGCTGGTGCTGCAAAAGGTCGAAAGCGGACAACTCGACACGAACCTGTCCGTCGACGCGGTGTCCGGGATGGCCGGCGCGATCGACGGCATCCGCGCGGTGGAACATCGCACGCTGGCGGGGAAGATTCTCGTGTATCCTTCGCTGCGCGACCTGCCCTTGACACCGCTGACGAAACTCAACGAAACCCACCCCGCCGTCGCGGAAAAACTCGACGCCTGTCGATGGACAAAGGCGGCGGAAGAAGAATTGCTGAAACACCAATAACCAGGGAGAACGCCAATGAAACCTATCGTCAAGACGATCGACGCCCAGCCGAGTTGGATTCTTCGCGGCAAGAGCGTGGAACTCGCGGTCACGCGACTCGGGGGGCACATGGCCCCGGTGAAGTTCTATCGCGACACGAAAAACCCCGTCCAGCCGTACTATATCAGCCCCTGGCAGCGGGAGGGTTTGAAGATCGACGACCCCGTGCTCGTGCCGTTGCGCGGGGATTTCTTCTGCGCCCCGTTCGGCGCGAACGAGGAGGAATATCGCGGCGAGCAACATCGCTGCCACGGCGAACCGGCCCACGCGAAATGGAAATTTGTGCGCCAGGAGAAGGACGGCAAGACAAACTCCCTGACGCTGGCGATGCGAACGAAGGTTCGCCCGGGGAAGGTCACGAAAACGCTTTCGCTGATCGACGGGCAGAACGTGGTCTACTCGAAGCACGTGCTGGAAGGATACACCGGCGCGATGCCGATGGGGCATCACGCCACGCTCGCCCCGCGCGATGTCGCGGGATCGCTGCGCGTCACGACCAGCGCGTTTTCGCTGGGGATGACGTGCACCGAACCAACCTGCGATCCGGCGACGGGGTCGTATCAGTCCTTCGCGGTCGGCAAGCGATTCCGCGATCCGCGTGAAGTGCCGCTGCTGTTCAAGGACGTCCCGCCGGCGGATGTCACCGCGCTACCCGCACGGAAAGGATACACGGACCTTCTGGCGATGTACAAAAAGTCAACCGGTGAGCCGGCCTGGACGGCGGCTGTCGACGCCGACGCGGGGTTCCTGTGGTTTTCGCTGAAAGACGCGGCCGTTCTTCCGGCGACGGTGTTCTGGATTTCCAATCGAGGAAGGCACATGGAACCGTGGGCGGGGAGGAACCTTTGCCTCGGCCTGGAGGACGTGTGCGGAAACTTCGCGTTCGGACTGGCGAAGTCCGTCAACGCCAACGCGATCCAAAAGGCAGGTTTCCCCACGGCGATCAAGTTATCCCCCAAAACGCCGACGGCGATCCGCTACATCCAGGGCGTCGTCCGCGTGCCGAAAAACTTCGGCCCGGTGAAGACCGTCCGCTATGAAAAGAACCGAGTGACGTTCGTGGCGGAGAACCGGAAAAGCGTATCGACGGTGGTGAAGTGGAGCTTCCTGGAAACCGGGGAGTTATAAGAAAAAATATAAAGAAGCAACATGCTGTCATCCTGAGCGGAGCGCAGCGGAGTCGAAGGACCTTACGGGTAACTGAGCGTGAGGTTCTTCGACTTCGCTCGAAGACTCGCTTCGCTCAGGATGACAGCCATATTTCGATCAATCTTCCCCGGAATCCATCTCCGGCGCGTCGTCGGTGATGATTTGGGGTTTGTAGTCTTCGGGGACTTCCGTACCGTCGAGTTTATTGATCTTTCCGACGGGATTGGCCTTCTCGTGGTTCATCAGGTCCAGTTCGAGTTTCTTTTTCGTCTCGTCGTCGAGGGTGGTCCATCCGACGCGCCCTCGGCATTTCGGGTAGCGCGAACAGCTCAGCCAGGGCCCGCGCTTCGAGCGGCGGAGGTTGAGCGTCGGGCTATCGCACTTGGGACATTTCATTTCCACCGCCAGCGGCGGCGCGGCGGGGTGCTTGACGCAGCCTTTCTTGTCGAGGTTCACCACGCCCTTGCAATCGGGGTAGTTCGCGCAGCTCAGGAAGGGTCCGAAGCGTCCCTTGCGGAGCACCATCGGCCCGCCGCACGCGGGGCAGGCGATGTCGGTATGCTGCTGCCCCGTGGGTTTTCCATCGCGGTCGATGGGCAGGGCGGCTTTGCAGTCCGGGTAGCGCGAGCAGCTCAGGAAGCGCCCGCTTTTTCCGAACCGGTAGACCATGGGGGCCTTGCATTCGGGGCACTCGTATTCGCTGGGTTGGGTTTCGGCCTTCGCGTGGGTCATGGTCTCGTGGGCCTGGTCCAGCTGTTCCTTGAACGGCCCGTAGAATTCCGTCAGAACGTTCACCCAGTCGGCTTGCGCCTGCTCCACCAGGTCGAGTTCGTCTTCCATGTGCGCGGTGAAGCGCACCTCGAAGATCTTCGGAAACGCCTGGATCAACTTGTCCGTCACGACGCAACCCAGGTCGGTCGGCCTGAAAGCCCGGTTCTGCATCTCGACGTACTTGCGGTCCTGGATCGTCTGGATGATGCTCGCGTAGGTGCTGGGTCGGCCGATGTTGTCGGCTTCCAACGCCTTGACGAGAGACGCTTCGGTGTATCGCGGCGGCGGCTGGGTGAAGTGCTGCGTCGGGTCGATCTGAACGGGTCCGACGGGTTGCTTTTCGGCGAGGTCGGGCAGGATCTGGTCGTCCCCGTGGGACACGCCCGCGACGCGCAGGAATCCGTCGAAGCCCAGCGTGCGTCCCATCGCGCGGAATTCCGCCTTGCCTTGATCCGTCTCGGCGACGATGTTCGCGTCGGTGACTTTCCAGACGGCGGGGGTCATCTGGCAGGCGACGAAGCGCTTCCAGATCAGCGTGTAGAGCTTGAGTTGTTCCTCGTTGAGGCAGCGGGCGAGGTCTTCAGGCCTGCGACGCGCGTCGGTGGGGCGAATCGCCTCGTGGGCTTCCTGGGCCCGCTGGCCGGAGGAGTAGATGTTGGGTTTATCGGGCACGTACTTCGGCCCGTAGTCTTTACCGATCATCTCCCGCACCGCGTCGACGGCTTCCTTCGCCAGATTGCGGCTGTCGGTTCGCATGTACGTGATCAAACCCGCCAATCCCTCGCCGGGCACTTCCACGCCTTCGTAGAGTTGCTGGGCGACGCGCATCGTCCGCCGGGCGGGGAAATACAGTTGGATGCTGGCGGTTTGTTGCAGGCTCGCGGTGGTAAACGGCGCGTGCGGGCGGGTTTTGCTGTCGCGCTGGGTCAGGGATTCGACGATGAACGTCGGGGCCTTGGCGTCCACGCGGCTGTGCACCGTCACGCGGTTGGCGGCGGGACCTTTGGCGCCTTCGACGGTCACTCGTTCGATCTTGTCCGTCGCCACGCCCAGCGCCCGCGCGATGAGAAGGGCGGATTTCTCATCGTCGGCGCGAAAACGTTTGCCGCCGACTTTCGCCAGTTCCGCGACGAACACGCCGTTTTTGGCGAGCCATTCGTGCTGGGCGTGTTTCGTCGGCCCGTTTCCTTTTTCATCCCGTCGGGCGAGGAATTTCTTCCACGGGTCCGCCAGTTTTTTCGCCTGGGCGGGATCGGGGTGGAACACCGCGCCGATTTTCCAGTATTCTTCGGGACAGAACGCGTCGATTTCGCGCTCGCGCTCGACGATCAGCCGCACCGCCACCGACTGAACCCGACCCGCCGACAGTCCGCCGGCGACTTTCTTCCACAGCAGGGGACTGACCTGGTATCCGACGATGCGGTCCAGGATGCGCCGGGCCTGCTGGGCGTTGACCATGTTCATGTCGATTTCGCGCGGGTGGGCGAAGGCGTCGGTGATCGCGCCCTTGGTGATCTCGTTGAAGACGACGCGGCGGGTTTTCTCGTCGTCGAGTCCCAGCGCCTCCGCGAGGTGCCAGGCGATGGCTTCGCCTTCGCGGTCCAGGTCGGTCGCCAGGAACACCTGGGGGGCGCTCTTGGCGTATTTTTTCAGTTCCGCGAGCAGTTTTTTTCGCCCGTCCAGTGCGTGGTAGGTCGGGGAGAAATTATCCTCCAGGTCCACGCCGGGCACGGGGGCCTTGACGCCCTTGGGATTCCGGCTGGGCAAATCGCGGACGTGGCCCATGGAGGCCTTCACGACGAAATCCTTGCCGAGGTATTTGTTGATGGTTTTGGCTTTGGCGGGGGATTCCACGACGACGAGGTTCTTCCCCACGCCCGCCGAACCATCGGCCCGGGGGGCTGCTTTCTTCTTCGCCGTCTTTTTCGCCGCTTTGGCCATAAGGTTGATGGTCCCGGATCGATTCACCGACCCCGCCGAGGGGTTCGGCTATCTGTGTGTACGCCTGAATCGGTCAAATGGGGAACATCATTTTGAGGTTTTTTAGGATTTGTCAAGGGGAAAGATTTTTGTGAAGAAAAGAAAGTTCCTGTAACTCTATTACCCGTAGGTAATTAAAAAAGTTACTATTCATGCGATTCTCCAGGGATTTTTTGAGGTGAATTTAGAGATTTCAGGCAACCGACTACCGACTACGGACCACCGGATACTTTTTCTCCCAAAGCACCCACAAGCACGAAGACGTGCTTGAAGGCGCCACTAAGCGGTCATTAACCGGGCCTTTACAGGCCCGGCTCGTTGGCGGGTACTTCCTCCGCCAATTGTTTGCTGATGCGGACGGCGCACCAGTCTCGGCCGCACATGGAGCAGTAGTCGCCGGGGGCGTTGGGGGAGGCGTCTTTGTCGCGCTGATGGATTTCACGGGCGGCGTCTCCGTCGAAGGCGAGTTGGAATTGTTTTTCCCAGTCGAATTTCGCGCGGGCGTCGGCCATCCTGTCGTCCCAGTCGCGTGCGCCGGGCAAACCTCGGGCGACGTCCGCGGCATGGGCGGCGATTTTGTAGGCGACGCACCCGGCCCGGACGTCCTCCGGGCGCGGCAGGGCGAGGTGCTCCGTGGGTGTGACGTAGCACAGGAAGCTCGCGCCGTGGACGGCGGCGGCGGTCGCGCCGATGGCGGAGGTGATGTGATCGTAGCCGGGGAACACGTCCGTGACGACCGGTCCGAGGACGTAAAACGGCGCGCCGTCGCAGAGTTCCTCCTGGCGCTTCATGTTCATTTCGATCTGGTCGTACGGCACATGTCCCGGCCCTTCGACCATCACCTGCACACCCGCCTCCCGCGCCCGTTGGACGAGTTCGCCGAGGATTTCCAGTTCGCCGAACTGGGCTTCGTCGGAGGCGTCGGCGAGGCAGCCGGGGCGAAGCCCGTCGCCGAGGGAATAGGCGACGTCGTATTCGCGCAGGATCGCGCTGATCTCGTCGAACATTTCGTACATCGGGTTTTCCGCCCGGTTGTGCGCCATCCACTTGGCGAGCAGGCTCCCGCCGCGCGAGCAGATGCCCAGCCGGCGTTTCATCGCCAGAGGGATGTGCTTCCGCAGAATCCCCGCGTGGATCGTGAAGAAATCCACGCCCTGTTCGGCTTGGCGCCGGAGGGTTTTAAGAATGTCGTCCCGCGTGAGTTCCTCGACGGGTTTTTCGACGATCATCGAATAGATCGGCACGGTTCCGATGGGCACGGTCGCGTGGGCCAGCAGATGTTCGCGGGTTTCGTCCAGGTCGCCGCCGGTGGAGAGGTCCATCACCGCGTCGGCGCCGTATTGGACGGCCCACTGGAGTTTCAGGAGTTCCTCGTCCCTGCAACTGCGGACGGGCGAGGCGCCGAGGTTGGCGTTGATTTTGGTCGTGACGGCCCGACCGATGCCGCACGGATCGAGCTTCCCCCCCTCGCCGCCGACGCCGAGAAGGTGTTTGCGGTTGGCGGGGATCACCAGACGACCGGCGGCGATTTCGTCGCGGATCGTCTCGGCGGGAAGATTTTCCCGTCGGGCGACGCGGCGCATTTCGGGCGTGATGGTTCCTGCTTTAGCTTGTAGATATTGCGTTGTCATTGGTTTTCGTTTTGTGGCATTCTTTTATTGTCATCCTGAGCGGAGCGCAGCGGAGTCGAAGGACCTCACGGGTAGTTAGGCGTAAGATCCTTCGACTCCGCTGCGCTCCGCTCAGGATGACAATCCTTTAGTTTTTTCATAATTCGTATGTGCATAAAAAAAACCGGCTGGGGGGAACCAGCCGGCGGGAATGGCAATACGATGCTCTCCTGCCGTCCGCTTCCCTACGCAACTCACCCCGCACGCGGGATTCGCTGATCAGGTTCGAAGGGTCGCTCTCAGCCCCGCCGCACACGTGCAGCCGGGACGCCCCTAGCGAACTAATTCCTTATGATAACAGGATCACCACACGCACTCAAGACGGAGAAATCCAAAAGTCTGTTGCACCTTCCCCGGTGGGCAACTACACTTGGAGACGCGAATTGAATACAAGTACCCCTCGCGAAACATAGATACGGAAAGGGAGTTGTCATGCCGGAGCATAGCGCGGAATCAAAAAAGCCGGGAAAAGATCGCTGGATCAAGATCGGATTCGTGTTGGTGTTGGTCGCGGCGGGGGTTATCGTGTACCTGTCCCAGCGACGCGATGTGAGCATTGACGGATGGGGGGACGATCTGACGGTTGCCCTTGGGCAGGCCAAGTCGGAGGACCGGAAGGTCGTTGTGTTTTTCGTGTCCTCGCCGCCTTCGGAGACGGCGTTGACGATCGCGCGGCGCAGAATTCCCAAAAGCGACAACCAGAAGGCGTTGGAAGAGGGGCGTTATATTCCGGTGGTGGTCTCGCTGGAGGACCAGCTCGATTCGGAGATCGCGAAACAATACAAGCTGACCAAACTTCCCACGCTGATGGTATTGTGGCCGAACGGCCAGGAGCGGAACCGGCACGAGGGGATGATCGGAGAGGTGGATTTTCGTCAGAATCTTCTGGAGAGGAAATCGAAGTAGCGTATCGAGGAATAGTTAGGCGAAAATTCGGTTGACGCGGACCGGTGCTAAGGTTTATTCTTCGCACCGATTCGTTCGGATGCCGCGAAGACGGCTGGCAAAATACAGATGGGTGTACGTGCGACAACTCGGCTGGCGATCATGGGGCTGCTGATCGCGGTTTGCGCCGCGTCGGTGTACGCCCAGCGCGGTGACGTGGGCGGGTTGAACGTCTTTGACGAGCAACTGCGGGTATATCTGGATAAGCAGAAGGTGCGGGAAAGCGGTTTCGACGCCGGCGGATGGTTCAACTTCGCCTACATGCACTACGACGACGCCGGGGCGCGGCGCACCCGCAATCTTCGCCGATACGAGCTTCGCGGATGGGGCAGCTTGAATCTCCAGGAGGGGGCGCACAAGTTTTACGTCCGAGGCCTGCTGAAATACGACGACTGGGACACGGGCGCCAACCCCCTCTCCGAGCGAGGGGACGATTTCGACGAGGAAGTCGAGCGCGCCTGGTACCAGTTTGACCTGGGCAAATACATCCTGCATCAGACGGGGGAGCAATCCCCCTATTCGTTTGACGTGAAGGTGGGGCGCGACTTCACCACCATCGGTACGGCGCTGGTGCTGTCGCTGCCGCTCGATCAGATTCGCTTTCACGCCCGAATGAAGCAGTTGGAATTCACGGCCTTGCTGGGGCAGACGGTTCACGACACGGCCAACATCGACTATTCCCAGCGCGTCGCGAACCACATGGACCGCACGTTTTACGGATTTGAACTGGCGTATAATTTCAGTCAGCATCGGCCTTTCGTGTATTACCTGGCCCAGTCGGATCACACGCATTCCCGGCATATCGATCCGATGCAGAAATACGATTATTCCTCCCGCTACCTCGGCGCCGGAAGCACGGGTTCGCTGCTTTCGCCGAACCTGTCGTACCAGATGGAGGCCGTCGGGGAGTGGGGACGCACTTATTCGGAGGGCGTTCGGTTCGGGCAGGATGAAATCTGCGCCTTCGCGGCCGACGCGATGCTGGAATATCACTTCGACGTGCCGACGAATCCGAGAGTCATGGCGGAGTATCTCTTCGCCACGGGCGATCCGGATCGGCGGATCAGCACGAATTCGACGGTCGGCGGAAACCTGCCCGGCACGAAGGACAAGGCCTTCAACGCCTTCGGATTCCGTGACACGGGCATCGTCCTGGCGCCGCGGATCAGCAACATGGAAATCTACATTTTCGGAGCGCGGTTTTTCCCGCTGGAGTCGGTGCGACTGTTCCGACGGATGGAAGTCGGCACGAAGGTGTTCTTCTACCAGAAGCAGCGCGACGGCGG
>JAFGJE010000019.1 GCA_016929245.1 Phycisphaerae bacterium | reverse complement strand
GGGGGGGGGGGATTCGCGCCGCGCCAATTCGACGGTGGATTCCAGACGCACCGGCTGGGGCTCCCGCGTGGGCTGGGGTTCGACCTGCTGCTCGTCGGGATTCCGGCGAATCATCGCCGCGACGGGTTCGCTTGTTCCGGAGGAATTACGCGGCAGGACGCGAATCTGGATCGGTTCGTTGGCCGGCGCGGGCGTCGGATCGTCGTTGGACTCGAGGTGAATCGCGAGTCCGGCCTGTTGGGGCGACGGACTAAAAGCCATCTCCGGCTGGGGAGGTTCGCCGGCGCGGTAATAGTCGGTTTCGATCACGCCCGGTGAGGCGGCGTTTTCAGCATTCCCCAAATTTTCAAACGGGGCGTCCGTACCCTTGAATTCCGTGAGGATCATTCCGAAGACGATCACGATTACCAGTCCCACCAGTAATCCGACGCGTGTTTCCTTCGTCATGGTCTTGTCTCCATCCGTGGTCCAATTCCCATGCGTGGCTTGGACATCTTGTCCAAGCGTTTCACGGGCATCCTGCCCGTGGAAATCAACCTGTAAGAACCTGGGCGAGACGCCCAAGTTACCCTTGGACGGGACGTCCAAGCTACCGCATTTCGATTCCACGCAGCTTCGCCGACCGGCTTCGGGGGTTGGCGGCGATTTCCGCCTCCGAAGCGGTGATCGGTTTTTTCGTCAGTACCGTCGCCCGTTCGCTTTCGACCAAGGCCGCGAAGCACTGCTTCACGCGACGGTCTTCCAGCGAATGAAAGCTGATGATCGCCGCCCGTCCGCCCACAGCCAGCATCTCCGGCAGCAGGTTCAGCAGCGTCTCCAGCGAATGCAGTTCATCGTTCACGGCGATGCGCAGCGCCTGGAACGTCCGTGTCGCGGGATGCACCCCGTGTCGCGTTCGCCTTGCCGGGGCGGGATAGGCGCGGCGAACCAGGTCCGCCAGTTCCGCCGTCCGTTCAAGCCGGCCGAGTTTTCGCGCCTGGACAATCGCCCGCGCGATCCGCCGGCTGTAGCGTTCTTCACCGAATTGATAAATCAGGTCGGCGAGTTCCTTCTCGCCGGCCTGATTGACAATATCCGCCGCCGTCCGTGGCGAATTTCGATTCAACCGCATATCCAGCGGGCCGTCCTGCTGAAAGCTCAGTCCCCGCCGGGGTTCGTCCATCTGGTTCGACGCGAATCCCAGGTCCGCGAGGATCGCGTCAACCTTGTCCCACCCGGCTTCGCGGAGCACCTCGTCGGCGTCGGCGAAGTTCGCGTGGAACAGACGGACCCGGCCTCCGAGGGAGGCCAGGTTCCGTCGAGCAAGAATCACGTTGCTCTCATCGGCGTCCATACCGAGCAGTCGGGCGTCCGTGCCCGCGAGTTCCAGTAGCGCCCGGGCGTGTCCGCCCAGGCCCAGTGTGCAGTCCAGAATTCGCTTCGGCGAGCGATCCGTGGGGATCAGCATCGCCGTAATCTCATGCAGCAATACCGGTTCATGCCGCGACAACGCGCCGTCGTTCGGGACGTTCTCGGGCATGAAGGCGTCCTTTCCGGGGATCAGGCTCCCGCCGCGTGCAGTAACGCGCCGGAGGCCTGGTCCGACAATTCCACCCGGAGATACTCATCTCCCATCGCCCGCACCCGCGCGACGCGTCGTGCAAGTTCCATCAGGCGCTGTCGATCCCGGTCGTCCAACGACGCGGGATCGCCTAACCGGCGCCGCAGATGCGCGAAATCCACGCCCGAACGTCCCTGTTCGGTGGCGGTTTCGTCTGGGTTCCGGGAGATGAGCATCATCGAATCCTTTCTCCGGGCGTGAAGATCCATCTTCAATTCGTCAGGCCATCCATGTCGTCGGGCCTTCCCTGGCCCTGGTTCGGCATTGCTTCCAACTGCCGTATTTAGATGTCATGAAACCGTCAGTCGGCGTCCTTACGCCGGCCGTCGGCGTCCAGTCGTTCGGCGGCTTCGTACAGCATGTCCTCGTAGGACCCAAGCGCGTCGCCGACAAATGCTTCCCATTCGCTCGTGGGCCAGATTTCAATGTGATCGCCTTTTCCCACCAGCGTGACGCTTTCGACGTCCGCCAGCTTCGCCCGCAGGAGCGATTTTTCCGGTAGCACCACCCGTCCCTGGGCGTCGGGCTTCAACAGCCTGGCCATCGCGAAGAACATGCTCATCTTCGCGACCTGCCGGCTGGGCAGCAGCGACCGCTTCATGGACGACGCCAACCGGCGGTAATATTCATCCGGGTACAGCCACAGATGCTTATCCGGGCCCAGGACCAGGTAATACTGCTCACCGTCGCCGGTCTGCTGCTCTTCCCGGAGCGCAGAATTGATCGCCAGCCTGCGCTTCGCGCCGATCGTCTGCTCATGTTCACCGGTAAAAAAAGGCACGTGCTAGTCCATCTCACCAATCCCAGGGATCAATAGGGAATTCTAGCCATAATTAGGGAATCGGCAAGTAAAAAAATAAAACTTAAGGAAATTTTTTATTTAGAGACCGAACAAAACGCGAATATGATTTATCCACGAATTGCACGAATTTCTCGAATTCCAACAGCGCCGAGCGGCAAGCCGATACAAATACCGGCTTGCCGCTCGGCGCTGTTGGAATTCGAGAAATTTGAGTAATTCGTGGACGAATCAATACCGGCTTTGGCGCTGAAGGAGGAATTCCAGGAGGGCTTTGTCGAAGGTCATGGCGTTGTCGATGGTCACGAAGTCGGCCCGGATGGATTGACACTGTTGTCGGTACGTTTCGATGAATTCCCGCACCTGCTGCCGGTAGACGGCCCGCATCGCTTCGGGATCCACCTGGAGTTCCTGCCGGGTTTCGGGATCCTCGAACCGCACCTGTCCCTGGAAGTCCAGCTCGATTTCGCTGTGGTCCAGCACCTGAAAGACGATCAGGTCGTGCCCGCCGTGATGGAAATGATGCAGCGCCTGATTGACGGCCTCCTGGGAGTCTTCCTGCGAATCCGATTCCTCGTCTAAAAGGTCCGACAGCAGAATCACCAGCGAGCGTTTGGGGATGCGCGCGGCGATTTCGTGCAGGCAGGCGCCCAGTCGCGTGGGACCGGCCGGCTGGGTGCGGGCGAGGGTCGAGAGGATGTTCGTCAGGTGGGCGCGTTTGGACCTGGGCGGCAGGAAGCTGCGCACCTTCTCGTCGAACACGAACAGGCCCACCGGATCAAGCTGGGAGATCATCATGTATCCCAGGGCCGCGGCCATGCAGATGGCGTAGTCCATTTTCGACATGCGTCCACCGGCGGCGTAGCCCATGCTTCCGGAGGCGTCCACGAGCAGGTAGGTTTCGACGTTGGTCTCGGCCTCGAACTTTTTGATGTAGTATCGGTCGGTCTTGCCGTAGACGCCCCAGTCGATCCGGCGGAGATCGTCGCCGGGGGTGTACTTGCGGTGCTCGGAAAATTCCACCGAAAACCCGTGAAACGGCGAACGATGCAACCCGGCGAGGAATCCCTCGACGATGAACCGCGCCTTCAGGTCCAGCCGCTTGATCTGCTGGATCACGTCCGGGCGAAGATATTGTTCCGGTGTCAGGGGCATGGGACTTTTTTAAAATAATATATCCGTCATCCTGAGCGTAGCGAGTCGTGGCACCTTCAAGCGAGTCTTCTCGCTTGTGGGTGCTATTCCCGGAAGCACCCACAAGCGAGAAGACTCGCTTGAAGGCGCCACACCATCGTGCGCGTGAGGTCCTTCGACTTCACTCGAAGACTCGCTCCGCTCAGGATGACAAAAAAGGGCTCAGGATGACAAATCGGGTTTATCGGTAATACCGTCGGTTATGGTAGACGTCGTCGTAGGGATCGTCCCAGCCGCACCAGCCCTGAGCGGGTGTGTTTTCGCGCATTTGGTTGTAGAGTTTCTGCTGGCGAAGCTCGAAGCATCGTCGCAGGTTTTCCTGGCGGTCCTGGCGCTGCTGGGCGGCGATCTTTTCCCGTTGCATCTGTTTGCGGGCCTGGCGTTTCCGGTAGGCGGAGACTTCCTGTTTCCGCAGGGCTTCCATTTTGGCGGCCTGGGCTTGGGCCTGCTTGTCTTTTTCCACGGCGGCCCATTTTTTGTAATCGTCGGTTTTCCCGATGGACTCCAGGTACGCGCCCATCGAGCGGATCTGGTCGCGCAGGGCGGCGTATTCGTTCCACGTTTTTTGCGTCAGTTTTTTGTTGGCCATGTACAGGCGGCGGAGGATGCGGATTTCCTCCTGGTCCGGGGAGTCCATGCACCCGCGGCTGTCGGTTTCGGCGTGGGCGACGGCGGCGTTGTACGCGTAACGGTAGGTCATCTCGCCCTTGTTGGTCGGCGGGGGCGTCTTGGCGTTTTCGTAGTCCCGCAGTTTTCCGATGGACTTCAGGTAGGCGATCATCATGTCCACGCGATTGCGGCAGCGGGCGCGACGGTCGCTGAGAAGTTCCATCATCGAAGTAAAGGCGCTGTTTCTCACCTGCAATTCATCCGCCTGCTGCTGAAGGGACTTTGGGCCCTTTTGAGACTTGGCCGATTTTTCGGCGGCGGATTGGGCGTGAGGTTTCTTCTTCGGCTGGGATTTCGATTTCGCCTTGGGATTGAGTTTCTCCTTGGCCAGCATCTTGGCCTTCAGGGCGGTCGTGTTGTCCGCCCGGATCCCCGGCGTCAACAACCCCATGGACAACAAGCAGAACAACGACAAACAAAGCATACGACGTGACATGACACATCTCCTTTCCCGGTAGAGTTTGGATCACCCGATGATACGACATCATCATAATCAACAGACGGCAGGATACAAGTAGATACCCCGTTTCCTCGCTGCCCGTTTCCCGCTCCCCGCCGCCCGGTATAGTATTCTGTCACATCTTACATTGTTATCTGTCATCTCCTTAGGAGATGACACTGGAGTTTGGCGGTTTCTGTGTGTGGTGCGTGGAGGGTTTTCGTGGACGACGGGCTGTTTTTCAGCCTGTGGCCACGTGATCGAT
>JAFGJE010000229.1 GCA_016929245.1 Phycisphaerae bacterium | reverse complement strand
CTGAGCGGAGCGCAGCGGAGTCGAAGGACCTTACGCCTAACTACCCGTAAGGTCCTTCGACTCCGCTGCGCTCCGCTCAGGATGACAATTTGTCGCAAATTCCTTATCCCCCCAGTTCGAGGCATCGCTTGCGATAGTGCATGTAGTTTTCCAGCGACACCTCGGCCGGTACGCCGTGATCGCAGGTGGGAATGTATCCTCCGCGCTTTCGCATCGCGGGGAGGATTCGCTCCACCATCTCGTCGATCTCCTTTTTCCCCTTCGCCAGCACGCGCTTGTCGATCCCGCCGGACATGACCATCCAGGGATACTGCTCGCCCAGCTCAACGACATCGCAGCCGCTAGCGACTTCAAACGGGCTCATCACATCCATTCCGATGGTTTCGCGGTAGATGGGAATCGCGGGATGACAATGACCGTCCGTGTCGATCTGCACATAGAGGCGCCGGGACTTATCGATCTGCCGGACGCGAATATTCGCCAGCAGTTGCTGATAATACGGCAGGAGAAATTCCTTCATGGTATCCGGCGAACAGAGCAGTCCATGGTTGTAGCAGATGTCCTCGGAAAGGAACACTTCATCCAGCGTCAGACACTCCTGATGCCGGGCGATGACGGCGTCGGCCAACTCGAACCACGTCTTCATGCAGTCGTGGATGACTTCCGGCATGTCGTACCAGGCGTACATCAATTCCGCCGGCCCGAACAGGCTGCGCAGGTACATGTACCCGCCGGGAACCAGTTGGCAGATCATTTGGCCTTGTCGTGCGGCGAACTGGGATTCGGAGATGAATTCATCAAATTTTTCCCAACGTTGCGGCGTGGTGGGATTCATGCGCCACTTGCACTTTTCCTCCCACGACTTCCTGTCCTTCACGGGATGGTCCACGTATTCGGGCATGAAGCCGTTGCGTCGCCCTTTGAACACCAGCACACCCCTGCCGGCGGAATCCTGCACCAATTCATACTCGCCTCGATCTTCGAGTACCTTGTCTTCAAAAGCGGGGCAAAAGGCGGCTTCGCACCAGCCAAGTTTCAACATAAGGTGTCGTCCCGGGGGATCGTATCCGAACACCTCCGCCAGATCGGCGCCGGGATCCAATCCCTGTTTGTACCATTCCTCGAGGCAGTAATACCCGAATTCCTTCCGCACCAGCGGCGCCTCGGGAGTGATCGCGTACGTGTCGCGCCACTTCCGGGCGGCGGGGGTCATCTTTTCCCGCGGCAACATGGCGTGAATTCCATCGGCGGGGAATGCTGTAATCATCGTGTTCCTCATATTCGTTTCACCCTATAACAAGTTCTTCTTGGCGCGTTCCACAACCTGATCCACCGCGCGACATTGTTCTTTCGAGGCTATGAATTCCGGGGCCTTTCGCTTGATTTCTTCATATTTCGCTTGCGCCCGATCCAGCAGCTCCGCGGACTTCCGGGCCTCTTCCTCGTCCGATCGCCTCGCGCTTCGATCGAAGAACATCGGATGGTGGAGCACCTCCCGGAACAGCCGCATCGTATGATCCGTCTCCAGAAAAGTTCCCCCGGCACTGACAACCTCTTGTATTTCATCAAAGGGAATCTCGTCATCGATGGGGATGTCTTTCTTAAACAGGGCGTTGATCGATTTCCACATGTCCCAATCCAAAAGGGCCTGGGCGGGCGAAAATCCCAGTCCCGCGTTCAGAAGTCCTCCGCCGTACACGGCGAATCCGGTAAACTGGTGCGACCACCAGGTCTTGAACAGTTTTTCATAGGTCGTCTGAATCCCGGGGGTTTTCGCGTCGACGTACAGGCTGGCCATCAGGGCGTTGGCTCCAAAAAACCATCGACATATCTGCGACGCCGCGCAATCCTGTATGATCGCTTCCGGCGCGGAAAACGAACAACTTCCTTCCCGCATATCCAGAATGGAACTGGCGGAGATTGTCCCCAATGGAATCTCCGGGGCCGCCAGCCGGTAACAAAGCCAAACCGTCATGATTTCCGCCAACTCGATGACCACCGTTCCTTCCCGCGTTACCGGGCTTGTCGCCCCGGAAGAGGGCATGGTTCCCGCGACGGCGGGGATATTGTATTTTGCCTTTCCGAGAACCATCTCCCCTTCCTCCCGCGTCATCTTCAGCGGCGGAACCATAAACGTGCAGCTGGGTACATAATCGATACACCCCGCCCGACCCGTCGCGATCTCTCCCAGTTCGATCAGATAGGGAATATTATCCGCCTGGTACACCTCGCCGCCCGTGGGTTTCGGGCTGTATTTCAGAACCAATCCCGTCGCCAGGATCGGTTCAATTCTCTGCGGAACGTCGCTCAGGGTCAAAATCCGACCCGCGCAGCAGAATTCATCCATCGACCCGAAAACCCGAACCAGTTCCTGTAAACGTTCCGACGTACCCGGGCGACTCGACCGACTCGGCCAGTCATAATATTGCGGATAACTTCCGCTGACTCCGAATTCCGCCGGAATCGTTTCATGGAAATCCAAATCCCGATACTTCCCCGGGTCGGGCCGCAGCAAATCGTTAACCAGATCTTCCGTAATAAAAACCCGACGTTTCGGCCGATCTGTTTTCATGCCCCGCTTTTCGAATTCGTCCAGAAAAAAGTCATGGTCGATGGAAACCCCCGTCTCGCGCAACACCCGCAAGGCCCCTCGGTACAACCGCTCCATTTTCTCGTCCGAATAAATTCGCGTCACGGTGCATTTCATCAGGTTATTCTTTCTCTTTTTTTGATTATGGCGGTTCCGCCATTTATGAAAGTGGAATCAAAAACCAAATGGCGGAAATAACATCTTTGAAATTCCGGATGTATTCGCGTCATTCGCTTTCTCTTAATATACATTACGGAATTTACTAGAAAGTAAAATAGCAAAATAGGAACAAAAACATATATAATTCGGAACACATTATGATATACTTATTCCATGTTTCAGGAATATGCATGGTCGTCCGGACCGGCGGGGGTGTCGGGACTGGATTTGAAGCGAATCTGGCGCGTCGAAGCTGACGAGACGTATCGGCCTTATCACGAAAAAGGCAGGGACGATATTGTCGTGATTCGCACCCTCGGCGGAGAAGGCTGGATGCAACTGGACGGTGTGGGCGAGTTTGTTCTCCCTGCCGGGAGCGTGCTGTTCGTGGAAGGCCCGCGGATTCGTCGGTATCATCCGACGCGTGAGACGTGGAATTTCTGGTGGTTCGAGTGTTGCATCCATGGGCCGTTGCATTTTCCACTTCACGAGGTGATGCGGGTGCGAACGCTTTCCGGGGAAGCGAAACGAATGCGGGAATGTTTTGCGTTGTTGGGGGGGCGGGAATTTTTGAGCCGGGCCTGTGCATCGTCGATTCTGGCGATGTTGATGTACGAATGGACGCGACGATGGCACGGGCAGGTGCGCCCGCCCAGCGAGAACCGCCGTCTGGTCGATCGCGCGATCGAACGCATGCGCGAGGATTTCGCCAGGCCGATCAACGTTTCGCAACTCGCCCGGCAGGCGGGAATGAGCGAGCGTTGGTTTCGGCGCATTTTTCGGGACGTGACCGGCCAGAGTCCTAAAGCCTACTATGACGCGCTTCGGCTGGACGCTGCCGCGGAGTTATTGCAGATGGGCCAAAACAATCTCGCACAAATCGCGGAAAGGTTGGGATTCTCCAGCCCGTTTCACTTATCCCGCGCCTT
The DNA here is from genome assembly GCA_016929245.1 of Phycisphaerae bacterium. Lineage (GTDB taxonomy): Bacteria > Planctomycetota > Phycisphaerae > SM23-33 > SM23-33 > JAFGEJ01. The sequence goes on along the minus strand of JAFGJE010000229.1, from coordinate 19,244 downwards.
CAAGGCCCGTCACGGCTTGTCGCCTTCGGCGTATCGGAAACAGTAATGTTCACCTATGCACGCCTTCAGGCGAAATATCCGAAAATGCAAAATATATTAATCATTATGTCAAAGAGGATTACGGTGTTTTCTTGACGAATTCCCAAACTCGGGTATAATGGTTGAACGCTTGTAAACCGTAGTTTCCGCTCAAGAGATTAGGGTATTCCGGCTGTTCCGTCGGGAGGATTACTTGAGCGGGACTATCAAGGGAGACATTGTAGTATGGCTCGTTTTTCATCGATCAGCTGCGCTATCATTATTGAGTTGACCATCGTCTTATGCTCATGTGTTAACGGTGGTTCTATCTGTCGGGGTGCAATTACAACGGAAGGTTCTATCTATGAAAGAGTTGATATGACCTCGACTTTTTATTACGTAGCTTATGAGGATTACAGTTTTGGTTCGCTTACTATTAATGGGGGAAGTATTCTCAGTAAAGATTGGGGATATATTTGTAAGGGTACTGAAACCACGGGAACTGTAACCGTGACAGGTAGCGGATCACAATGGATTAATGACTATGATCTTTCAATTGGTGACTCTGATATCCTTAGTAACGGAACATTGCTTGTGGAAGCGGGTGGGCAAGTTTGGAATAGAAACGGCGATATCGCTCATGGACCTTGCTCGGGAAAAGTAACTGTAACAGGAACTGGATCAACATGGAATAATAGAGCGTATCTTTATGTTGGCAAATATGGAGATGGCGAAATGATTGTCGAGTCGGGTGGGCAGGTAATTACTTCACTCGGCGATAGTTATCTTGGATACTCACAATCCTGGGGAGTATCCAAGGGAAAAGTTACAGTGAATGGAATGGGATCAAAATGGACAAATGGTAATAATCTTTATGTAGGATACTATGGGAACGGTACTCTTACAGTGAACAATGGTGGTGTTGTTACTGCAAAAACCTTATATGCTTCACCAGATAACTTATTGGGAAATGGAACAATTACTACCAAGGGAATAGTATCCGATATGGATTTAGTTTTTGATAGCACTCATGGTTCTTCACAATCAATATCATTTGGCGCTGGTGGGACAATAAATCTTACGATGAGAGATGGAGATTTAGGGGTTGGATATAAAGGAAACGGAACGTTACGAATTGCTGATGGTGTTACTGCCAATTCTGCTAATGGTTATCTTGGTTTTCATTCCGATGCCATCGGTACGGTAACAGTGACCGGTTTCGGAACAACATGGAACAATGATACGCACCTTCGCGTTGGTTATAAGGGGGAAGGTTCACTTACCATTGAAGCAGGTGGACAAGTCACTAGTGTTGGATGTTCCCTTGGCGATAGCTTAAATTCAAAAGGAAAATTAATGGTTACAGGGAATGGATCAACTTTCGCTTGCGAAGGCCTGGTTCTTGGTTATTACGGGGATAGTGAAAGTAGGATAGAAGCGGGGGGGCAGGTTATTAATACGGGTAATTGTCGAATCAGTTGTAATGGCGGCACTTCTTCTATGACAGTGACCGGAGCTAACTCAAAATTCATCAATGACGGAACCCTATATGTCGGAAACGCGAAAGAGGGAACACTGATAATAGAGGCAGGTGGACAAGTAAGTAATAATATGTTCTCTCGAATTGCATCTGTGTTATTTTCAAAAGGCACAGTTGTTGTAAAGGGAAACGGTTCAAAATGGATAAACGGCCATAATCTTTATGTTGGTATGGAAGGGGCCGGCGAATTGGATATCATCAATAGTGGCTTCGTTAGTGTTGCTGGTACATTGACAATTGATTTCGATGAGAACGACGATAGCTTCGTCAAGATGGCCTCAGGGGGCAGGCTTGCGTTGTATGGCGATGCCGATGAATCTATAGCGGCGTTTCTTGATCTTGTTGAGGGTACCGACGAAATTCGGTATTGGGATGATACAATTTCGGATTGGGCGCATATTTCCGGGGCTACGGAAGGTGGGGATTATACGCTGGAGTATATCTCCGGCGGCGATCTGGATGGGTATACGGTGCTGACCGTCACAGCCATGCCCGAACCGGCGACGTTGGGGCTTTTATGCCTGGGTGGTTTGGCGATCTTGAGACGGCGAAGCCGCAAGGCGTAGACGCTTGTTTCGACGGTGGCGGATAAGAAAATCGAATTCCGATGTTGATACCGATTGATTTGCAATCGTTACGCGATGAGAAAACTCACCACGGCCTGTCGCCGGCGGCGTATCGGAAACGATAATTCCTCACGTTTCCCAATGGTGCGCGTAGGCGGTGGGAGGTTCGGCTTTGGCGAGAACCGCCAGTTGCACCGTCGTGGCGCCGGCGTTCAGTAAAACGCGTGCGCATTCGTTGGCGGTCGCGCCGGTGGTGGTCACGTCGTCCACCAGCAGCACCCGCGCGCCTTGAAGGCTGGAATCGTCCACGGCGCGGAACGCCCCGCGCACAGACGTCAGCCGTTGCGTGCGGGACATCTGCGCCTGCTGCGGGGTATTGCGCACGCGAAGCAGTTCCGGGCTGATGGGCAAATCCAGCGAACGCCCCAGTTGCTCCGCCAGCAAGGCCGCGTGGTCGAGGCTTCGGGAGAAACGGCGCAGCCAGTGCATCGGCACGGGCACGATCACGTCGGGGGCAAGTTCATCATCGTCCTCGGCGACGACGCGTTCGGCGAGCATTTCGCACAGTGTTTCCGCCGGTCCGAGACGATGATGAAACTTGAAGCGGCGGATCACGTGGCGCAGCGGTTGGGCGTAAGGCCCGAGGCGAAACACGCGGGAAAATCGCGGCAACGGCGAGGGGCAGACGCTGCAGCCGTCCGGATAGGCGGGCACGTTCGGGCCCAGCGTCGCGCCGCAGCGCGGACAATAGGGAAGGGCGATCAGATCCAGCAGCTTCACGGAACAGGCGTCGCAGAGGCGCCCGCGCGAAACGACAGCCGCGTCGCACCCGCCGCAAACGTTCGGCAGGATCAAATCCACCACGCCGTCCCAGACACCTCGCCCGGCGACGGACAGGCTACGCAGCACACCCTTGGATACTCCCGACATCATTCTCCCCAATCTTGCGGTTCATTAACCAATGTTCTCGAACAGCATTTTCCTATAACCGGCACTCAGCCGCCATTGTTTTCTCCCTGGCCTTATTGTTTCCGAAGTTTTCCCGGTGAGACGCCGAAATGTCGCTTGAAGGCGACGGAAAAAGCGAACTCGTCCGTATATCCCACCTGGTGCGCCACCGCGCGAAGCGTTTGGTCGGACTGGCGAAGAATGCCGATTGCGGCTGTCATTCGAAGCACGTGCAGTTGCTTCAAGGCGGCCCGACCGAAATGTTCCCGACACAAACGATTCAAATGTCCCGCGGAATACCCCGCACGGGCGGCAAGTTCCTGCAGAGTCCAGGGATGGGCCAGCTTCGCCCGCACCTGTGCAAACAACGTATCAAGGCATTGTATCTGGCTGGAAGCAAGTGGTTGACGATCCACCTGCAGCAGGCGCTCCAGTAAAACCGCCAGGTAGGATTCCTTCGCATGTCGCGCCTCGGCTTGGAGATACCGCACACGCCGCACTTCGCTAAAGAGATCCTCCATTTCCCGTGCAATGCGATCCAGCATGTCACACGCCCGGACGCGGGGATGCTCCGACGGTTCCCAGGGGATTCGTCCGGAAGGTGTGATGTGGAACCATGCGATTTTCCAGGTTTTCTTCGGCATGAGTTCGTAGCAATACGACGAGCCCGGCCCGGCCAGCAGCAAATCACCGGGCAGGAGGGTTCTTTGGTCTTCGAGAGTTCTCAGGCGTGCTTGGCCCTCAAGTGTTCCCAGCAGCAAACCAAATCTGCATTGAAGTCGGGAGATGCAATATCGGCCTTTCAAATCGCTGATTCCCGAAAACGTTACCCCCAACTGTTGCAAAGGTCCGCCGGGTAAAAACGGCAAAAACCGTTCCCGACATTGGGGACCAATGATGCCCATTTTGGAAATGGTTTTGTTCATTTTGGCTATGGTTGTCTCTTATATGGCTATTATAATACAAATAATTCACAATAGTGCATATTCATAATACAAATATTTAGGAGAAATCTCATGGATATCCCCCGCCCGGAACACCCGCGACCGGATCGGTTTCGCGAAGACTGGATTAACCTGAACGGCCGCTGGGAGTGTCGGTTCGATCCCGGTCAAAGCGGCCATGCGCAGGAGTTTTTCACCGACGTTCCGTACGACAAGGAAATCGTCGTTCCGTTCTGCATCGAAAGCGAATTGAGCGGCCTGGGGTACAAGGATTTCATGCCCGGCCTGTGGTATCGGCGGACCTTCCGCGTACCGGACGGCTGGAAGGATCGCCGGGTGCTGCTGCATGTCGGCGCGTGTGATTATTTCACGGCGGTGTATGTCAACGGAGCGCAGATCGGAAAGCATCGCGGGGGATACGCTTCGTTTTCATTCGATATCACCGCCCACCTGCGCGACGGCGACAACACGCTCGTGTTGGAAGTGCTGGACAATCTCCGCGACGGAGAACAACCGGCCGGCAAGCAATGTGGCGGTTTTCATTCCCGGGGATGTTCTTATACGCGCGTCACGGGTATCTGGCAGACGGTTTGGCTGGAGGCGGTTCCGCGGACGTATCTCGGCCAGTTTCACATTCGGCCTGACTTCGACAATCAGCGCGTGACGATCAACGCACAACCGGCGGGGTCACCGGCGGCGGGAACACTCGAAGCGAAAATTTTCGCGGACGGCAAGGTTGTGGCGCAGGATTCGGCCCGTGTCCTTGGCGGACCGGTGCAGGTAACACTCGACATCCCCGAAGCGGTCGCCTGGCAGCCGGGGCAGCCGTTTTTGTACGACGTTGAACTAAGCCTTGCTACATCGGCTGGGCGGGACGTCGTGAAAACCTACTTCGGCCTGCGGAAAATCCACACCGCCGGACGGACAGTGTATCTGAACAACGAACCGCTGTTCCTGCGCATGGTGCTCGATCAGGGATATTATCCCGACGGCATCTACACCGCCCCGAACGATGAAGCGCTGCGACGCGATATCGAAATTTCCCAGGCGTTGGGCTGCAACGGCGCCCGGCTGCACCAGAAGGTGTTCGAACCGCGGTTCCTCTACTGGGCCGACAAGATGGGATACCTCGTCTGGGGCGAACTGGGCGACTGGCACTGCGATCTTGGTGCATTGCAGGGAGCGGGGAATTTGTTGGGCGAATGGCTGGAGGTTTTGCGGCGGGACTGGAATCACCCGTCGATCATCGGCTGGTGTCCGCTCAATGAGCGCAAGGAAAGCAAGCACTGTCCGGAATGGCTCCTCGCGTATCTGTATCATCTGAACAAAACCATCGATCCGGATCGGTTGGCGATTGACGTGTCGGGATATATTCATCGTGAAGGGGTTCCCAGCGATTTATACGACGTTCACAATTACGCGGCCCCGGCGGAGTTGGCGCCGTCGTTTGAAGGTTTGCGGAATGAAAACTTCTCCGAGGCGTTCAAAAATTATCCCAACGACGTTCCCTACGACGGCACGAAGCCGTACTTCAACAGCGAATGCGGCGGAATCTGGTGGAACCCGCGCAGCGAAGGCGGCGACTGGGGCTACGGCAGTCGACCCGCCGGCGAGGAGGAATTCGTCACGCGGTTCCGCGAAACGATTCGCATCCACAACACCACGCCGAACCTTGCAGGCTGGTGCTACACGCAACTGTACGACATCGAGCAGGAAACCAACGGCTTGTACTATTACGACCGAGAACCGAAATTCTCCCCGGAGGTGATGAAGAAACTCCGCGCCGCGGTGCTGGGGTAATGAAAATCCAACAGCGCCGAGCGGCAAGCCGAGGCGCATACCGGCTTGCCGCTCGGCGCTGTTTCTATCGTTTCAATCCTACATGCAATGACGCTCTATGAATTCCGTAGGTGTGTCTCAGAATCCGCGCCTGCCAGAGGCGCGTCGCCTCGCTGCCGGCGGGGGAAATTTCGGGTAGCGACGGCGAGACGGTTTTGAGGACATCCCCGATCACCTGGTCGATCAACAGCGGTGGGATATCCTCCAGCGGAACGGGCAGGTTCCAGTTCGTGTTCCACAACAGCCAATCCAGCGCCGTTTTGTCCCCGGCGGCCAGCAGCGCCATCAGCGCCCGGGCGGCGGGAAAATCCTCCAGCTCCAGCAGCATGCGAACCGTCGCGAGTTGCTCTTTGTCTCCCGCCGTCAATAAGGCGCACTTCAACGATCCGGACGCGGGATATTCCTCCCGCGCCAATCGCGTTTGGATCCGCTCGATGGCGGCGCGACGCTGTTGTTCGTCTTTGGCGGACAGCGCCAGGATCATTGCTCCGCAGGCGCGAACGTCCGGGTTGTATTCGGGATGATTCCCTTCCCCAGCCGGCAGGAACACGTTCCCGACGACGACGGCTTCCGGTAAACCGCTTTGTGCGACGTGCCAAGCGACGTAATCACCGGCGGCGGGATCTTCGACGGCCGTCGCTTCGCGGAGATAGAACAGGCTGGTTTTGCTCTCGACGATTTTGAGGATGTCCTCCCGGCCGGCGGGTTGGGTGCTGCCGTCGAGCAGGGCGAATTCCCGCACCGACGGTTCCAGCCGCCACAGCGCCACGGCAGCGGCGGCGGAGGGCAGCGGCGTAGTGACGGGCTTATCCTGACCTTCCGCCAGTCGCGAAAACTGCACCGCCTGCTGAAGCGTCTTGACGCACGCTTCGCGGCTGGGCGCGTCGCCAACTTGATTTTCCTCACCTGCCTGAACGCCTAAAAGATTTGCCGACCGTATCCGCAGCGCCGGTTGATCGGGCGCCCACAACTCGCGACACAGCGCGTACACCGTCGCCCGGCAGGGATACCCCGCCGCGGCGACGACGTCCAACGCCGCGAGAACCCGCGAAACCGGGACGGGTTCTTTGCGTTCCGCCGCGGCGCGAAGAACGTCCTTCGCCATCGCCGCCGCTTCGGGCAGCTTGAGTTGTCCGGCGACGATCAGCGTGATCCCGTCGGGATGTTTTCCTTTCCATCGTTGCGTGTGAAGAATGTCCATTACGGCTTGCCGCGCGGCGTCGTTTTTCAGAATCGCCAGCGTCAGAAGAAGACGGTCCCGCAATTCCGGAACGTTCGTCTCCACAGCCGCCCGGCAGAGAAATTCACTGTTTCCCGTCGGATCCAGCAGCGCCAAAGCGTAGGCCGCCGAAGCGGCTTGATCGATGTCCGCCGGCTGATGCGGGCCGGGTAGATCCAGCCAGGATTCCAGTTGCCGGCGGATCGGCCTCGCTAGCATCGTACGCCTTGCCAACCCCGCGTCCAGCGTCGCGACGGCCCGCACCTCGGCGGCTGGGTCGTGCAGCAGAGTTTGCAGGATCACATCATCGCCCAGCCGCGCCGCCAGGGGCGCCGCCGCGGAGCGCACAATCGCCGCGGGGTCTTCGACCGCGGCGGTGAGGGTCTGATGGATATACGGATTGTTTCGCTCACACAGCAGCGCCTGTTTAACGATCCAGCGACGCATCCGGGCTGTGGGGGTGGCGTCGTCTTGCGCGGAGGGTGGCGTATCTTTCTCTCCAGGCGCGAATGTGGCGCGAAATTCCAGCAGACGGTAACGGTCGTCCCATTTCGGGTCGTGGTTGGTTACGTCGTATTTTCCCAGTCGCTGCAACACGAAGCGCAGGGAGAGGAAACGCCCGTCGTCGGGGGTGTCAAGAGCTCCGGCGAGTCGGTGCACTAATTCATCTCGCTGCCGACCGAGTGCTATCGCCGTCTGCACCGCCCGTTCGCGCCGGAGTGAATCCGCGGCGCCGAGCTGCTCGATCAGACGCAGGTCCGCCTGGCGACGCTGATACCACAAATACCACGGATACGTCAGCCTGCCGACGATCGCCCCGATGATCACGACGAGGATCACGCCGATCACCCGCTTCTGCCAGGGGTGCCGCCGGAAATATTCTTTCCCTATACCCATCATTGTGTGAGTATAATGCTTTGTTTTGGAAGGAACGTCCAGATGGAAACGAAAGAAAACTCACACTCGGGCGCGGCCGGGGGAGCTTCGATCCCCGCCGACGCGTTGTACGGCCCGCAGACCGCTTTGGCGCTGGAGAATTTTCCGATCTCCGGCTGGCACATGCCGCCGCGGTTTATCTCCGCGATGGGATACATAAAACAGGCGGCGGCGACCGTCCATAAAAACGCGGGGCGACTTGACGCGGACCTTGCCGACGCGATTATCGCCGCCGCCGGCGAAGTCGCTCGTGGTGAGCGAAATGAGGAATTTCCCGTGGACGTGTTCCAGACCGGTAGCGGCACGAGCACGAACATGAACGCCAACGAGGTGATCGCCAATCGAGCTTCTGAGATTCTGGGCAAAGAACCCGACGCCGTGCATCCCAACGATCACGTCAACATGGCCCAGAGTTCCAACGACGTGATCCCCACCGCGATGCACGTCGCGGCCGCGGTGGCGCTGCACGATGAGCTGATCCCCGCGCTGCGGAAACTGCGTGACGCCCTGCTCGCCAAGGCGCAGCAATTCGACGACGTGGTGAAAATCGGCAGGACGCACCTGATGGACGCCGTTCCGGTTCGCCTGGGACAGGAATTCAGCGGGTACGCCGCCCAGATCGAAACATCCCTCTCCGTCTTGCAGGTGGCGATGAGCGCGTTGTGCGAACTGCCCATCGGCGGGACGGCTGTCGGAACGGGATTGAACTGCCCCGACGGTTTCGCCGCCAACGTGTGTTTATTCCTCGGCGAGGAACTTCGTCTGCCGTTCTGCGAGACGACGAATCATTTCGCCGCCGCCGGGGCGCGGGATTTGGCGGTGCAAACCTCCGGCGCGTTGCGACAGACGGCGCTGGCGATGGGGAAAATCGCCTCGGATATTCGCCTGATGGGTTCCGGGCCTCGCTGCGGACTGGGCGAATTGCTCTTACCGGCCCTGCAACCGGGCAGCAGCATCATGCCCGGTAAAGTCAATCCCGTGTTGTGCGAATCGGTGATCCAGGTCGCCTGCCAGGTCGTCGGATGCGACGCCGCCATCGCCGCCGGCGCCACAGGCGGCGTGGGGAGCATTCTCGATCTGAACGTCGCCATGACGATGATCGCCTGGAACCTGCTGACGGAAATCGAACTGCTGACCGGGGCGGCTGTGGTGTATCGCGAAAAGTGCATCGTGGGTCTGGAAGCCGACGAACAGCATTGTCGGGAACTCATCGAGAAATCGCTGGCGATGGTCACCGCTTTAGCGCCAAAGATCGGATACGACCGGGCGGCGGAGATCGCCAAACGCGCCTACGCGTCCGGACAAACCATCCGCGAAATCTGCCGGCGGGAAAATATCCTCTCCGAAAAGGAACTGGACAAACTCCTCGACGCGAAACAACAAACCGGCGGGTAACAACTCCTTGTCATCCTGAGCGGAGCGCAGCCCCTTGGGGGCAAGCTGTGTCGAAGGATCTCACGCCTAGCTACCCGTGAGGTCCTTCGACTTCACTCGAAGACTCGTTTCGCTCAGGCCCTTGGGGCTCCTTAGGAGATGACAGATAATTACGCGTTGGAAATTTGGACCATTTGTTCCATCGCTTTTTTGGCGGCGCCGGAATCGATGGATTCTTTCGCCTTCGCGACGCCGTCTTTCAAATCCTTGGCGAGATCGGCTACCACCAGCGCCGCGGCGGCGTTGATCAGTACGAGATTCCGCGGAGTGCCTTCCTTTCCGTCCAGAATCGCCTTCGCGACGGCGGCAGACTGCTCCGGATCGGCGACGAGGAGTTCGCTGAACGATCCGCGCGGCAGGTTGACGTCTTCCGGCTGCATCGTCCAGGAGCGAACCTTGCCGCCTCGGATTTCGCTGACGCGCGTCGTGGTGGTGATGGTGATTTCGTCCAGGCCGTCTTCGGCGTGGACAACCCACGCGTGCGTCGCGCCGAGTTTGCCCAGCACTTCCGCGAGCGGTTCGGTCCATTCGTCGGCGAACGTGCCCAGGATCATGCGTTTCGCGCCGGCGGGGTTCGTCAGCGGGCCCAGAACGTTGAAGATCGTCCGCACGGGCAGTTGTTTGCGGACGGGGGCGGCGTGTTTCATAGCCGGGTGACAGGCGCGGGCGTAACAGAAACCCACCCCCGCTTCGGCGATGCAGCGGCTGACCGTTTGGGGCGTGGCTTCCAGGTTCACGCCCAGCGCGGTTAACAGGTTCGCGGATCCGCTGGCGCGGGTGTTGGTCACGTTGCCGTGCTTGGCGACTTTCGCGCCGGCGCCGGCGGCGACAAAGCACGCGGTCGTCGAAATGTTGAAGGTCTTCAGCCCCGTGCCGCCCGTGCCGACGATGTCGATCACGTCCGCGCCGGAGACGTCGATGCTCACCGCGTGTTCGCGCATCGCCTTCGCGGCCCCGGCGATCTCCGCGACGCATTCGCCCTTGGTCCGCAGCGCGATCAGCAGGCCGGCGATCTGCGCCTCGGAAAGCTCGCCGTCCATCAGTTCCGTAAAAACACCGTGCGCCTGTTCGTCGGTTAAATCCTTATGATCGATCAGCGCCTGAAGAATGTCGCGATAACTGTCGGAAGCCATGATGAATCACTCCTTTCCCAATGGAGGTGTTCGCGTTTTCCGTGACGTTGAGGATTATAAACAACCGCCAGGGTCTTGCCAAACACTTCCCTGTTGGGATTGCCGGTTTTGACGGATTACCCGAAGGGGCGCCTGCTCCGCCGGATTTGATAGGGCGCATTGAAAAATCTTCAGATTCCGTCAATGGTTTGATCAGGAGAAACCGTTATAATGAAATACTTCACCATGTGTGAAAGGATCATCCTATGCGGTTCACGAAGATGCATGGTATCGGCAATGATTACGTGTACGTCAACGGATTTGAGCAGGACGTGCCCGACCCCGTCTCCACCGCCCGGGCGGTCAGCGACCGTCATTTCGGCGTCGGCGGGGACGGCCTGGTGCTGATCCTGCCGTCCGAATCGGCTGACGTTCGTATGCGCATGTTCAACGCCGACGGGTCGGAAGGGATGATGTGCGGCAACGCGATTCGCTGCGTCGCCAAGTACGCCCACGAGCGGGAACTGGCGAAGGACAATCCCGTCCGCGTGGAAACCGCCAGCGGCGTGAAGATTATCGAAAAAGTCATTCGCGACGACGGAAAAATCTCCGCCGCCCGTGTGGATATGGGCGAGCCGATTCTCAAACCGGCTGACATTCCCACGACGCTTGACGGTGAACAAATCGTCGATGCGCCCATGGACGTTCTACAACTACCGGCCGGCGACTGGCGGGAAGCGTGCGGCCTGGCGGACGGTATGACGTGCGTCTCGATGGGCAATCCGCATGTCGTTCTGTATTGCGACGATGTGCAGGCGGTTCCGCTGGAGACGGTGGGCCCGGTGGTGGAACACGCGGCTGTCTTCCCGGATCGCATTAACCTCCATGTCGTGCAGGTGATTTCGCCGACGGAAGTGCGCATGCGAACGTGGGAGCGAGGCAGCGGGATCACGCAGGCCTGCGGAACGGGCGCGTCGGCGGTCTGCGTCGCGGGCGTCCTGACCGGCCGGGGGGAGCGAAAGGTGCTGATCCACTTACCCGGCGGCGACCTGGACATCGAATGGCGGGAAGACGACTGCCACGTGTACATGACCGGACCGGCGAGTGAAGTTTTCGAAGGCCAATGGCTGGGCGGCGAGTAATTGAAAATAATCTATGGGCGCCGTTGAGAAACCAGGGAGAAGATCATGAACGGTTTTTTTGGAATGCACGCCTTCGGGGAAGGATTTCGCGCCCATCAACAAGCGGTCGAGAGACAAATGGACGCGGTGGACGCGTCCATCCAAAAAACACAGATCAGCTCCGATGTTCGATTTCTCGAAGATCGCCTGGACAAGCTCCTGCTGGTCTGCTCCGCGTTGTGGGAACTGCTGCGGGATCGGACGGACCTGACGGAAGACGACCTGCTCGCCAAGGTGCAGGAAGTGGACCTGCGCGACGGACAGGCGGACGGGAAGATCACCAGGACCGTCAAGAAATGTCCCAAGTGCGGCAGGACGATGTCTCCGCGACACAAACAATGTCTCTATTGCGGCGAACCGGATCTATCCGCCGGCGCCTTTGACGCGGCGACGTAGAAGATTTTCACACCACCGTCAACACAACCGTTTTCGCGCCGCCGGCGGAGTCCTCCGGTTGCCCGCCGCCCACGCTGATCTCAAACACGCCCGGTTCGAGCATGGGATTTCCGTCATCGTCAAAACAAACAAGCTGTTTCCCTGTCAATTCAAAGGACACTGTTTTGGTTTCACCGTTTTTAAGGTGAATTCGTTGGAATCCTTCCAGGTGCAATTCGGGTACGGGAACGGAGGCTTCGGTATCGCGGACGTAGAGTTGCACGACTTCATCGCCGTCGCGCGGGCCGGTGTTGGTCACGTCAATCGAAACCGTAACGGAGTCTTCCAGGCCGTCGATGGTTTCCTTCGACAGTTGAAGATTGTCATACGCGAACGTCGTATAACTCAATCCATATCCGAAACGGTACAGCGGTTCGTCTTGCAGGAACCGATACGTCCTGCCGGCCATCGTGTAGTCGTCGAACGGGGGAAGCTGTTCGAGGGATTTGACGAACGTGACGGGCAGCCGTCCGGCGGGATTGTACTTCCCGAACAACACGTCCGCCACGGCGTTTCCGCCTTCCTCGCCGGGATACCAGCACATGAGGATCGCGGGGATGTTTTCCTTCGCCCACTCGAAGGCGATGGGCGAACCGCCCGTCAACACGAGAACCACGGGTTTGCCGAAGGCGGCGAGCTTTTTCAGGAGCTCCTCCTGCGAACCCGGAAGTGTGATGTTTGTACGGTCGCCGCCGCCGTCGCTGTTGGCTTCGGCGCCTTCCTCGCCTTCCATTTCGGGCGTTGTGCCCAGGCAGGCGACGATCACGTCCGCCTGTTTGGCTTCGGCTTCGAGAAGATACGGCGATGAGAAACTGTCTTTCAGGAACTCATGACAGCCTTTTTCGCACGTCACGCACGTGCCTTTCGGAACCGCCGCGGCGACGCCCTCCAGCAGCGTCACGAGATTCTCGCTGACCCCGTAATAATTGCTCAGCAGCACGCGCTGGTTCATCGCCATCGGACCCACGACGAAAATCTTTTTGAGTTTCGCCGGATCGAGCGGAAGGAGATTGTCCTCGTTTTTCAACAGCACGATCGATTCCCGCGCCGTCGTTCGCGCCAAGGCGCGGTGTTCGGGACATTCCACGACGTCGACGGGAATCGACGCGTAGGGAACCTTCCGGGGCGGATCGAACATCCCCAGCCGGAACCGGGCTGTCAACAGGCGGCGGACGCAGAGGTCGATCTGCTCTTCCCGGAGTAATCCCGCCTGGAAAGCGGCGTTTAGATGATGATAGACATCACCGCAGTTCAGGTCACAGCCGTTGGCGACGGCCAGGGCGGCCGACTCGGCGGGGGATTTCGTCACCTTGTGATGCAAGTGCAGATCGCACAGCGCCCCGCAGTCGCTGACGACGTATCCCTCAAATCCCCATTCGTCGCGAAGAATCTTTTGCAGCAGCGTCGGACTCGCGCAGCACGGTTCGCCGTTGGTGCGGTTGTACGCGCCCATGACGCTCATGGCGCCGCCCTCCTGCACGCAGGCTTGAAAGGCCGGGAGATACGTTTCGCGCAGGTCGCGCCGGCTGCACACGGCGTTGAAGAAGTGTCTCTCCGGTTCCGGGCCGGAGTGTACCGCGTAGTGCTTGGGCGTGGCGACGGATTTGAGATACTTCGGATCGTCTCCCTGCAGCGCCCGGCAGAACGCGACGCCCAGCCGGCTGGTCAGGTACGGATCCTCGCCGTAGGTTTCCTGGCCCCGACCCCAGCGGGGATCGCGGAAAATGTTGATATTCGGCGTCCAGAACGTCAGGCCGAAATAGATGTCGCGATTCCCCTGGCGAATAGCCTGGTGGTGCTTGGCCCGGCCTTCGTCGCTGATGGCGGTCCCGACGCGGTGCAGCAAATCAACGTTCCAGGAAGCCGCCATCCCGATCGCCTGCGGGAAGACCGTGGCGGCCCCGGCCCGGGCGACACCGTGCAGACATTCGTTCCACCAGTTGTAGGCGGGGACGCCCAGCCGTTCGATGGCGGGGGAATCGAACAGCATCTGGGAAACCTTTTCCTCCAGCGTCATGCGCGAAAGCAGATCCTCCACGCGGTCCGCCAGGGGAGCGTCGGGATTCAGATACACCGGATCGTTCGTGTCGTTCATATAACTCACTCTCTTCCAGGGAGTCTCGTGGCGATACACAATATAACAAAAGCGCGGCGGGAAAGGATTCCCGCCGCGCGGTAAACCGGATTATTTCTTTACCTATTTTTCCACCGGTACGACGATGCCTCGCATGATCACGCCCTGGGCGAACACGAAGACGATGAACGTCGGGATCGCGCCGATGACCAGGGCGGCGTAGATGACGGCCTGGTGGGAGATGCTCTGCAACTGGAAAATCCAGACCATCAACGTCCACATATTCTGATCGGGGATGATAATCAGCGCCATCATGAACTGGCTGTAGGCCGCCGTGAAAGCGCTCAGCGCGATGACCGCCAGGATCGGCTTGGAGAGGTTCATGGTCATCGACCAGAACTTCGTCCACTCGCTGGCGCCGTCGAGGTCCGCCGCTTCGTACAGTTCGCGCGGCAGGGAGTCGAAGAATCCCTTCAGGAGGAAGATGGAATATCCGTTGGCGGCCCCGGGCAGCACCAGCGCGGCGAAGGTGTTCAACAGGCTGACGTTGCTGGAACCCTTCAACACCCAGAATGGAACCAGCACGCCTCCGACCAGAATCCCGAAGAGAATGGCGATGCCCAGCTTCAGGTTATCCGAAAGGTTTCGCAGGAACTTCGAGAGCACCCAGGCGGCGACGAGAAAACTGCCCAGGCCGGTCAGAATCGGCCAAAGCGGGAATTTCTTCAGCAACAGGAATGCCGGGATCATCGTCACCTCGTTGGGGAACGACATGGTCGCCATGCAGATCAGAAGAACGGTGTACGTGCTGGGCGGTTTATAACGACTCAGCGCGTAGGCCGCCAGCGGATTGACCGTCAGCGCCAGCAGGATCATCAGTCCGCAATAGATCACGGTGTTAATCACGCCCCGGCCGTGCAGGATCACGTAGTCGAACACCTGCTTATAGTTTCGCGTGGTGAATTCCCAGCGGAGGTCCGAGGAATTGTCCATGCAGTCGCGGTAGTCGGCCGCCGCGATGGGCATGTTGATCTGCCCGAGCTGGTCGAGGGTTTTTCCGGTTTGCGCGGCGAGGAAATCCTCGAAATCATGTCGCGTCGTATGCAGTGAGACCGCCTCGATCGGGCAGCGTTTCGCGTCGCGGAGAAATCCTTCCCAGATCACCTGCTCGGCGCGTTTTTCCGGCAGGGACGTCGGGAACACGACGGCGTCGAAGGAGGCGGCGTTATTGCCGGTCTGTTTGTTGTATTCTTCGATAGTTCCGTAACGTTCGATCAGGAAATCGTGGTAGTTCGCTTTCAGCGAAGGTGAAAAATGAATGAACAGCAACTCGATGTCGTCGCGGACGTATTCCTCCCACATTTTTCTCAGGATGGGATTCTTCGGCGGGGTGCGGGTCAGGAACACGTCTTCGTAGGACCGGTATTTCGCCCCCGCGGCCTTGTTGAGGGCGTCGATGTCCGGATATTTCGTACGAACGTACGTATAACGGAACTCGCCGTCCGGATTGAGGATGATTCGGTCCCGGGCAGGTTGTTTGTCGGCGAACGGCCGGAACAATCCCATCAGGCCTTCCTTTTCCGGCGGAAAGCGAAACACGCCTTCGGCGGGAGGATTCAGTTCCGTCCACGAACGGATCGGAAGATCCGTCGCGTTGACGAACGCCTGAATGTTATCGTCGCCGAAGTGCTCCTGCATCGTGGAGCGAAACACCCGCGCGTTGCGAGGAAGGAGTTTGAATCCCCCGCAATGCCCCAGAGTCCAATTGGACGTGTGCTGTCGCCATTGCCGGAACGGTTCGACGTACTGGAAGTCTTCCTCCGGTGGTTTATGCAGCTTCTGCCAACTGACGATCTTCCTGCCCCAGCCGATATCCACGCCGGCCAACCCGCCGTTGTACTTCGATTCGACGTACTTCCGAAACAGGACATCGTCACTGAACCAGAATTTCGGAATCGGGGAAATGTCGCTGATATCCGTTTCGCTTTTAATCGACCCCGAGAGCATCAGGGTGAACGGATAGATCATGCTCAACGCGCCGATCGTCAGCAACGCGTAGATGCTTCCGATCAGGAGGCGAACCTTGAAACTTCTTCGTCCGATGGTACTGATAATCGGCATTATTTCACTCCCCTCGCGGTGCGGAATTCCATCTTACTGAGCCGTTGCAACTGCAACACGGTGAACCCGATCAGGAACGACGCGAGTACCCACGCCATCGCGGTCGCGGCGCCGAATCGCAGGGAGGCGAAGGCCTGGTAATAAATGTGCAACCCGATGAACTCCGTTTGTCCTTCGGGGGTATACGGCCCGCCGCCGGTCATCGCGAGGGCGAACTGCCCGCCTCCTTTGAAGGTCGCGACCATGGCGCCGATGAAGTTGATCATGATCAGCATTTTGATATTCGGTAAGGCGACATGGAACGTTTTGGTCCAGACTCCCGCGCCGTCCAGGTCCGCCGCTTCGTAGATTTCCTCGGGAATGGTCTTCAACGCCGCCAGGTAAATCAGGCAACCCGGACCCATCCCGGCCCAGATCACGGGCAGGAGGATACAGATCATCGCCAGGTTCGGATCCTCCAGCCAGTTGCGATGGATTTCCGATAGTTCCATCGATTGCGGAAGGAACCAGTTCAGGAAATTCACAAAAATATTGATCACCTGGTTGACCATGCCGAATTGGCCGTAAAACCCGCGCCAGAGGTAGATCATAATCAGTCCGGTCAACACCGCCGGGAGATAAAACATGGTGCGGTAGAAGATTTTCCCTCGCGGAACTTCCGACAGCAGCACCGCCAGGGCGATCGGAGCGGTGAACCCGAAAAAGGCGAAGAGCACCGCGTATTTCAGGGACACGAGCATGGAATGCCAGAATTCGCCGTGAAACAACACGTCGGCGAAATTTTTCATTCCCACCCACGTGCTGAATCCCCGGACGTTGTAATCCTGGAACGATATGATCGTTCCCTTCAACAGCGGGTAGTACGCCCAAAGCAGCAGGCTTCCGATCGCGGGGATCAGGATCAGGTACGCCCATTTGTATCGAATAAACTCCCATCGGCCGACTTTCTGGCCGGGAATTCGCTGCTGGGAGGCGGCGAAACTTCGAAACACAAGCCAGAACACGAAAATAAACAGGATCAAAATCAAAATCGCCACGATGGCGGCTACGGTTTCCCGAAACTTCTGTTTTTCCGGGGGGATATTTCCCAGAAGCGATTCATTGGTGACACGGTTTCGATTGACCAGAATTTCGCGGATTCGATCTTTGATTTCCCGCGTGATTTGTGCGGCGCGATCCTGATTGCCCAGGAATGTATATTCGTCGGCCTCCTTAAACAGGCGTTTGATGTCCGGATCGGTGCGAATTTGGTCGACCGCCTTGGAGGCCTCCTGGTACACCCGTTGACAGTTTTTCCCGTACGGTTCGGGAATGCCGCCCTTGAGGGCTTCTTCGTAAGCGACTAACCATTCCTTGGGAACCTGTCGAGCCTGTCGCTCAAATCCCGCCGCCCGGAGATATTTCGGCTGCACGTATTTCGCCAAGCCGTTTTCCGTGTACACCTTCGCGCGAATGACGTTCGCTTCCGGGCCGTCGTAAAAACGAATGTATTCCCAGGCGGCGTCGCGAAGGTCCTTATCTTCGATCCCGGCGAAAATCCCCGTCATTCGCGAGTTGAATTCACTACCGCGTTTTCCGGTCGGACCTTCGGGAACCGGACCGAACCCGTACATGGTCGGGTCATACTGCGAAAAGAAACGCTGATCCAGGTAGGCGAAAAACATGGCGTTGCGAATCTGCCCGCCGATATTTTCGCCGGGATACACAACGCTGGTGGCTTTTTTCCCCTTCGGTGTGATGAAGGGTTCATGGAACAATCGCGCGACGTAGTAGTAGGCTTCGACGGCTTCGTCGCTATCGAATACGCATCGCCAATTGCCGTCCTGATCCTCGTCCACCAGCAGACCGCCCATGGAATACAGGAAGCTCAACGTGCTCCAGCTTAACTCCGCCAGGACAATCTGCAGGCCGTACCGTTCTTCCGACGGCTCGGTCAGTTTGCGCGCCCAAACGATGAATTCCTCCATATCCTTCGGCGGACGAAGGGGCAGTCCCGCTTCCGTCAACAGATCCTTTCGGAAGAAAATCGCCCGAACGACCGGACCCTGTGGAAACGCCCAGACATGCTCGTGGGGTTTTTCGGGATCGAAATCCAAATCCCCACCGTTGACTTTGGCGTAGGGGCATTTCTCGCCGTAGGGGCATTTCCGCCGCATGACCTTCCAGCACTGATAGGGAACACGGTCACCGATGAATTTCTGGTAGTTCGGCGATTTTTTCAGCTCCGCCAGGTATTGATCCAACGGAAGATTCGCGGCGTTGGGGATTTTTACCCCCAGCATTTCCTCAATATAGGCATCCAGCGGATAGAGGAATTTATTGCGAATATACGTGTCCGACTGGCGGAAATTGACGTACATCACGTGAGGGGGAATTTCCCCCGCGATCTGCATCAGCGGGGTCATATCCATCGTCTTGTTGGGAATCTGCAGGCCGGTCGTGGAGACGGGATGAATATGGGGGAATCGCTTCTGAAACGCGGAGATAATACGCGCTTCGGCGAGACTGTTCACGTTGGAGATGTCCGTCGGAACCCCCCAGGCGCGTAAGGTAATCTGCTTCTTCGTCGGAGTTGGAGCGGTTTGATTGTCTTTCGATGCTTCCCGGCAAAATCCCGGCGTCGTCGTCACGAACAGAACAACAGCCACCAACCGTGAAAATTGGCGATAATTTGTTTTGCGCATAGTGGTTATGATATCTGTATCCATCATAGTCCGACGAATTCCTTTCTGAGAATCGTAAACCATACCATGGAAACGCCTTTTTCACAACCATCAATCGGCCTGCAAACAGGGCCTACGCATCTTAATTGGGGCGGCGGGGAGAAGATTTCTTATTTGTTCGGCGCATGTACGGGTTGCGCGACGCCTCGAATTG
>JAFGJE010000228.1 GCA_016929245.1 Phycisphaerae bacterium | reverse complement strand
ATACTGACTATTCTTCGAGATAACGCCCGAATAACCAACGCCGAGATCGCCCGGCGGGTGCAGATGGCGCCCTCGGCGGTGCTGGAGCGGGTGCGGAAGCTGGAAGATCGCGGTGTGATTCGGTCCTACGAAACCCGCCTGGCGCCGCGCCAGGTCGGCTTGGGATTGACGACGTTCATCCTCGTGCAGTCCGGGGAAGGGCTGGGCGAAAACGCCGTCGGCGAGCGCCTGGCGAAGCTGCCGCAGGTGCAGGAGGTGCATTTCATGGCGGGGGAGTTTTGCTACCTGCTGAAAGTGCGCGTGCGCGACACCGACGCGCTGGGAGACTTGCTGCAAACGTTCGGGCGGCTTGGTGTGAAGGACACGCGGACGATGCTGGTGCTCCACTCCATCAAGGAATCCCTGGAAATCGACCTTACCGGCGCGGTGGTGACGTAGACGTTAAAATCAATGGCTGTCATCCTGAGCGGAGCGCAGCGGAGTCGAAGGACCTTACGCCATCGAATCCGTAAGGTCCTTCGACTTCGCTGCGCTCCGCTCAGGATGACAAGTATGATTACGGATGGCTGTTTCTTCGGATCAGGACGTTGTGGAGTTCCTTGAAGCGCCAGTTGACCGCGTGCAGCGCCAAACCCAGGAACACGAACCCGGCCGCCAGCAGCACCAGGCCCATCGAGAGAATCGCCAGCGGGATGTGATAGACGTAGGCGTGTCGGATGTAATCGCACACCGGCACAATCCCGGCCAGCAGGCCCAGCGAGAAACACGCTAATCCCATACTACCGAAAAAGGTCAGCGGTTTGAACGACCTCACGAGGCTGAAGAGTTTCCACAGCACGCGAAATCCGTCGCGGAAGGTGCGAAGTTTCGAGGGGCTCTCGGCCGGTCGTTCGCGGTAGGGGACGGTCACTTCGACGATCTTGAGGCGGTAGTAGAGCATCTGGATCGTCAGTTCCGTTTCCACCTCGAACCCGCTGGAGACCACTGGCACGCGCCGCAACACGTTGCGGTTGAACGCCCGATATCCCGAAAGGATGTCCGTCAATTTCGTTTTGAAGATGGAATTGATCAGGCCTCGCACGAGACGATTGCCCGCCAGGTGCAGGGGTCGGAAGCTCTTGTCGGTGAAGTCCGCCAGCCGGGCGCCGACGGCCATGTCGGCCTGGCCTTCGCGAACCGGCGCGATCAGTTCGTGGACGTTTTCGGCGGGGTAGGTGTCGTCGGCGTCGACCATCACGCAGATGTCCGCTTCCACGCGGGAGAGCATGGATTCGACGACGTATCCCTTTCCCTGGCGGGGTTCGGGAAACACTTCCGCGCCGCGGAGTCGGGCGATGTCGGCCGACGCGTCCGTGCTGCAATTGTCGAACACGCAAATCCGCGCCTCGGGCAGTTGGTCCCGGAAGTCGTCGATCACTTTTCCGAGGGTCGCCTCTTCGTTATAACACGGCAGAAGCACCGCGATGGTCGCGTCGTCGTTCATAGTCCGACATGGTAGACGGCGGGGAGGGAAAAAACAAGGGAGCGACTGACGGTTGACGTGCTGTGTTCCCCCCAAAAAAGTCGGCGTGACGAATGAGCGTTCGTCACGCCGCGATCACGGATTTCTTTCCTCGCTTGATTTTATATGATGTTGTATTGCTTCATCTTCCGCAGGAGGGTCGTGCGGTGGATGTTGAGTTTTTTCGCCGCCGCGGAGCGATTCTGCCCGCATTCGGCCAGCGCGTCGCGGATCGCCCGGATTTCCGCGTCGGCCATCGAACCGTGTTGCTCGACGCGGACGGGTTGTTTCTCCCCCACGGTCCGGTTGTCCGTTTCCTCCTGATATTCCCACAGTTCCTGTTCGGGCGGGGTCGCGGGGAGGTTGGCGGCGTAAAGGCGTTCCACCCAGCAGCACAGTTCGCGGACGTTGCCCGGCCAGGGGTAGGAGTAGAGGCTTTGGAGGGTTTTTCCGTCGAGTTCCCGCACGTCCATACCGTACTCGGCGGCGTAGTATTGCAGGTAGAACTCCAGCAGCGGTTTGAGATCGTCCAGCCGATGGCGCAGCGGGGGAATTTTCACGCGCACGACGTTGAGACGATGATACAGGTCCAGACGGAATTTCCCGTTTTTCACCGCCGCCCCCAGCGGAACGTTGCTGGCGGCGATAAAGCGCACGTCCACGGGAATGGGCTTGGCGGCCCCGACGGGGGTGACCTCCCGTTCCTGGAGCAGGCGGAGCAGCTTGGGTTGCAGGTGCAGGGGCAATTCGCCGATTTCGTCCAGGAACAGCGTTCCACCCTCGGCGGCCCGGACGACACCGAGCGTGTCGACCGCCGCCCCGGTGAATGAACCCTTCACATGGCCGTAAAATTGACTCTCAAAGAGCGACTCCGCCACGGCGGGACAGTTCACGGGGATGAACGGCCCGTCGGCGCGTCGGGACTTGCGGTGAATCCGCTTGGCGATGAGTTCCTTGCCCGTGCCGGATTCGCCTTCCAGCAGCACCACGCAATCGTTGCACGCCACGGCGTCCACGATGCGGAGCAATTGACGAAACACGTCGCTCCGTCCGATAAAGGACGGATTGGATGTATCCTGCGTCCCGGCCTCTATGGCCGGGAACCTTTCTTCTTTTTTCACGGTTACCTCTCCTCCGAGGCTGTAACACTACAAAGCATCCATGCCGGGTTTCCGCCTGGGAACAATGCGCAAACCGACACCGTTGTGTAGATACAGCGATGCCTCCATCACTGATCCTACTACTTCTGGTTCGAGCACTAGAGGGGTAACTTCCGAGCAAGAAGTTCCTCGTGATTCTCTTATACCCAAGAATCCCGAATTCTGCAAGAAGAAAACCGGAAAATCCGATATAAACCCTGAGAAATTTTTCCCCGCGGTTAGGGATTTCGACGGAAAGCAGGCGTATCCAACACGCCGTGCCGTGGACGGTTACGAAGAAACGGTTTTTTCACAACCCCTATTGACCCCCGCCGTCGAATCGGATACAAGATACACACCTTCGGGGCTGTAGCGCAGTTGGGAGCGCGTCTGCATGGCATGCAGAAGGTCGAGGGTTCGAATCCCTCCAGCTCCAGTCGATGGGGTCCTAAAACCCATCTCTCGCAGTTTGCAAGCCCACGGATCGCCATCCGTGGGCTTCGTGCATTTCGGCCAATAAACGTAACCGTTCACGGATTTACAGGGATGAGGGTGGGGTAAGGTAGATATGGATTGAGCGCGGCTTGGAGGGCGTGGAGGAAGAATTGGTAGATGCTCTTACCCTGGCGGATGCAGGTGGCGATGATCGTCCAGGCACGTTCGCAGAATCGCATGCCGGCATTGCTCCGTGTTCCCTGTGTTACACGACGATCTATCACCACATGTCGAATGGCTTGTTCGGTCCGATTGTTCGTTGGCTCCACACCGGACACATCGAGGAACAGAAAATAGTTTTGTTCACCCGTCCGGCCTCGGAAGCGTTTGGCCAACGTTCGCGCATCCCCATAATCCGGCGGTTTTCGCATTTTCTGCAAAAACACTTTTTTCAACGTTTGGAGGGAGTTTTCCCATCGTGGCCGTTCGCGGCGACTCTTCCAAACGCGGAAGATCTTCCTGGCGATCTGCAATAATCCCTCCGACCAACGGCGAACGGAAGAATACAAACTTTCGCCCAGCGATTTGATGTCCCGAATCAAATGCGCCCAGCAGTATTGCACTAAAATGGAATGGTCCTGAACATACTTTTTGTTGGCCGAGAAGTAGTCGCATTGAAGAACGCCCGGGAAGTCCTTTCCGAGAATCTTTCGGAGCACCTTCGAGCCACGTGAGTCGGAGATATGGAAAAAGGCAGCGTCTCGATCTTGTTGACACCATACCCAATGCAACTGGCCGGTGTCGTTATGGCCCGTTTCATCCGTGCCGACGACGGCGGAATTGCGAATGGTCGCAGCGACTTCTGCATAGGCCGGCTGGAATGCCGTTGAAAGTGACTTCGTGCAAACTTTTGTCAGATACCCCGCACAGACCGGCAGGCCAAAGACTTCGGCCAGGCAATCACGAAGCGTGGAATAGCTCATGTGACAACGGGCCTTGAAGTAACCGACCATCGCCTGCAACGGCGGCGCGAACAATCCCGCTTTACGAATCGACGCCGGAAGCTTGGCCTTGACGATCCGCCCTGTCGGCGTTTCGTATAACCGAACGTGATGTTCGGTTACGTGAATCAACTTTTTCGGCAGGTTGATCTGCTGCAACGACAATTCATATTCATCCAGTGGAATGAGCCTGCGACGTTGCACTTCGTCATCGGGCAGTTCGTGAAGGATCGTTTCGTCGACTTGCTCGGGCGGCAGGAGTTGGCGCTGGCAACGTCGGTGTCCCGATTGCCCACCGTGTTTGCGCTTCTTTCGTTTGACTCGCGGCTGTGGGTTGATGATGTCCGACGAAGGCGGCTTGGAGGAATTCGATGAGTTCTGATTCTTCAAGCGAGCGATCTCGTCACGCAACTGAGTAACCAACGCACGAAGTTCTTCGATTTCCTTTTGCTGTCGAGCAATGATGACATCCTTGTCGTCCATCCCTCATTCTATAACACTTTTTCAGGGCGAGCGCAATCGGATTATTCCGAGAATGAAAAGTTTTTTCGTGAACGGTTACCCGCCAAGCGGATTCACCAGGATCTCACGACGGAGCCCCTTGGGGGCAAGCTGTGTCGAAGGACCTCACGCTTAACTACCCGTAAGGTCCTCGACTTCGCTCGAAGACTCGCTCCGCTCAGGATGACAGATAACAATTTAAGATGTGACAGAATACTACAAAACACAAAACGAATTCGGGATTTTTGTCAGGGCTTACGCATCTAAATTTTCCTTGGGTGGACCGGTGAGGATTTTGAGCAGGTAATCGTGGTCCCAGCCGCAATACAGGCGTTT
>JAFGJE010000227.1 GCA_016929245.1 Phycisphaerae bacterium | reverse complement strand
TTTTACCGACAAGTTCAAACAACAATATTGTGAATACCTCGCCGGCTTGCAGGCCAGAGGGGTCGCCATGTCCATCGGAAGCGACACCCATAGCGCCAGCGAGGTTTTCGACATGGCCGAGGTTCAGAAAATACTCGAAAAATCCGGAATCAACTGCGACAAATTCTGGTGTCTTCCGGATCAATACCGTGAACAGGAAAATGAAGTTACCCGTGAAATATCATAGGGATATCACCATAACGACTGAAATATAAAGAATAGTCAAAATCGTTTATTATCCGAAAAATTATCAATAATCAGAAGAGAGTATAGATAAAAGGAATCGCCCCGCCGCCGATGACGATCAGTCCCAGCAGCAGGATCAGGATGATGATCGGCGTCAGCCACCACTTCTTGTTGTGCTTGAGCAGCTCCCAGAATTCCCCAGGAAGCGTCGTGCGCTTTTCCCGCGCCTCCGCCTGAAATTCCTTCACCCGCGTCTTGGTTTCATCACTCACCGCGATACTCCTTGCCTTGTATTTCGTGCGGTGGAATTGTAACCTGCAATCCGCATATTTCACAAGAAGAAACGGTGGGTTGACACTCACCGCTCGTTAACGAACATCGCGCACGATAACGAGCACCGCATGTCAATGCGGTGTCCTTTTTCAAAAAACAGGACGCCCTTTTTACTCCATAAAAAAGACGCCGGGATTCCCGGCGACTTTCGCCGCCTGGGAACCCCGGCCGATGGGAAAGGGTTTTTTAAAATAAAATGGACATTGGAAATGCAGAAGTGTTGGAACACCTGTCATCGAAATCGCTTCAGGGAAATCAGCACCCCCCCTGCCGCCAGCAGCGAAAGGCATGCCGGTTCCGGCGTCTGGACCACCGTGCCGCCGAACGTCTGCGCGAATTGGGAAAGCACCACCACCGCGCCGTCTTCCTCCGTTCGCAGGTACAGGCTGGTGTTGACGTAAAATTCCTGCAACGGCATGGTGAACACCCGCGAATCGCCCGTCACGTCGTCGCCCAGGCCTTCCTGGAGGAGGTGCTCCGCGACCATTTCGGCTGACGGGTCGGCGGGATCGTCGTTGAAAATTCCGACGTCCAGGAGGTAAAACGCGTCGCCGATCAGCGAGGAGGAGATCACGGCAGCTTCGCTGGTTTCGGCGATGTATTCCTCGTCCACCGTCACCTTATACCCGATGTTGCTCGTGATGACCGACCAGTCCAAAGGCCCTGCCGACCACGCGCCGTGAAATTCCAGCGTCACCGCGCCGGTTTCGTCCTCGGAAAAATGCAGGTCGATCCGGTCTGCGCCGGGACTGATCCCCCCGATCGCGGAGGCCTGGACGACAAAGTCGCTGAAGGTGAAATGGCCGACCGTGAAACTCCCCCCGCCGTCGATGATCTCCTGGATCGTCGTCGCCGAAGCAGCCATGCTCATCAGGTTCATCAGGATCAGAATTCCAAACATTGTGCATTTGCGATACATGGGTTTCTCCTTTATTGGTTGCGTAAGCAAGGTTCGAGCTTTTTATACTTTTGTATTTTTTACATCACTGGCGAATAATACATTCGTCTATAATCAGGCACACTTCCGACGTTGCCGTCGAAACAGAATCATTCCCGCCCCGGAGAGGAGCAGCACCAGGCTCGCCGGTTCGGGCGTCGCCATGACCGTCGTAAGCTGGTCGTAATATCGACTCAAATCCACGGCGTAGGTGTAGTTGCCGTACACCGCCGTGTCGCCCGGCTGCGACCCGTACACCCCCACCGCCATCAGCAGGCCGCACAGTTCCCATTCGCTTCCGTTGTAGGCGAACAATCCCCCGCCGGAGTCGCCGTCGGCGGCCTGGAATTCGTCGGCCCCCTGTCCGCCGAACCGGTCGAAATCCATCCGCAGGGCGTAGGTCGCGCCGTACCCGGCGTTGACCTTGAATCCGCTCGCGTCGATGTCGTTTTCGCCCCAGCGCTTTTCCCTCCCGTCGTCATATTCAAATCCGCGATAAACGGTCGACCCCGTCTCCTGCTGCCATGCCGAGTTCCACCAGGTGCTTTCTTCTTCCCGATTTCTTCCGTAACCGATTCCTACTACGTCAGTTCCATTCGACGGCGACGCGGCGATGATCCGCGTCGCCTCCAGACCTTCCGGCTGGTCGTCGATCTGAAACATCACCAGATCCACCAGTGCATCCGGATTGCTCGGATCGTGCAGCCGCACGGCAGAACCCTCCAGGGCCGAGTAATCCTCCCCCCCGAAATTGACGACCCCGGCCCCCACGTGGGCGGCGGTGAGTACCCATCCGTTGCCCAGATACACCGCGCTGCCGGCACCGCGAAGGCCGACGTTCGCCCATCCGGGATCGTCCGCGGGCGCGGAAGTGTTCCCGCTTCCGTCGCCCCCGCGAATAATAACCGCCCACCCGGGCGACGTTGTGAGTAACACGATCAGCAACATCGAAATCACCCCCACTCGCGCGTGCCTCGCGTCCTCAACCGTCACGACCTGCCGCGCCGCGGTCCTTGAAAAACCTCGAATATGTCTCCTTTTTCGTATCATGTCTCTTGTGTCCTTTCCTCAAAAAAACCTCTGGCGAAGGGCTATGGATTAAATATATACATGCGTATTTAATATGTCAAGCATAAAATATACATTTGTATATTTTATTTTTTTACTCTCCACCCCTAATACCGATTCAACAGTGGAAAGGCCGATCTGGATATTCTCCTTTCTTTGTCAGTAGCCACGGGCGCAAGCCCGTGGACATCCCGTCCTGAAATAGAAATTGAGTCCCGGAGGGACGATTGAAACATTCAATCGTCCCTCCGGGACTCAATTGAATTATAGAACATATTCTCCCACGGGCTTGCGCCCGTGGCTACTATCAATGAAAGGACAGAAAAAAAACGACCTTAAATTCTTCGAATTGGTATTACATCCCGCGACGGCGCAGGAGGGTAACGAAACCGAGGGTAAGAGAGAGCAGAGACAGCGGTTCCGGAACGGCGCGGGGACCGTCGGATACCTGTGGGAGGAATGCATCCGGCAGATCGATGTCTATGGGGGATTTCAGTATGGGACGTAATTGAGCTTCCGGTTCGATCTTGAAAGGTTCCGTCCCGGCCGCCGCGGCTGGGGTCGGCATGTAGAGCATGGCGATGGGTTCGTCACCCAAAAAATCGATCGCGTCATCGGCTGTATCCGAAAGAGCAAGGATCGGCAGGTCATCAGCATAATATTCGATGGGTTTGTCGGAAATCCCGTCGTTCCAAACCTCCTGCTTTCTCGACAGGCCAACGTCGATCAGACGGTCCGACGCCGTGAGGGCCGCTACGACCATGTCGGTCGCTTTGCGAATCGACTTCGGTGAGCGACGGGCCAGTTGGGATTTTTGCGGTTCGGGCGCCCGGAGCTTTTCGACGCCCGGGATCTCTTCCTCGCCACTCGGAAGCGAGGGCATTTTGATCTCCCGGGGTTCTTCGTTCCGGTCGGCGTATTGCTGCTTCTCCATCGGCTGCCGCTCGGGCAGAGGCGTTTTCGCTCGGACCGTCGGCGTGTCGGCCGGCTGGGGAACCAGCGGATCCCACGACCCGCCCGACCCGGCTGTCAATTGCCTGCTCACGTCCGGAACGGGATACGAAACCAGCAGCGGTTCGGCGGAGGTCAGAAGCTCCGTCGAGCGCGACGCGACGGTGGGGAAATTCTCCGAGCGGTTCTCGTCGTCGGCTACGAGCGGTATTTCCTCCGACGCGGCGTGTCGGAGATTCGTCACGTCGGAACCCGCGGGCCGCCAGGTCGTCACTTTCGCGTCCCAGGGATGTCGCATCGAACCGGCGAGAGTGACGTCGTAGAGCGTCTCGGCTTCGGCGTCCGTCGTGTACGAAGGAGTCGCCTTGGCGGGAGTCGCGGCGCTGTTCCGCGCGACGGCGACGCATTCCGGCCCTTGCGCCGAGACGGTGGGATTCGCACGGCTGGGCAATCCGGGCAGGACCATCAACGCCAGCAGAATCATCGGCGCGAACGCCGCCAGGGGAATCCGGTCGGCGCGTTTGAGTTTCGGGTCCATCAACCGGCGCATCCGATCGCTCAACGGATGGATCGATTCGGCGAATCCCAGCGCGCCGCTGAGCATGGGCTGACGGCCCAGTTCCCGCGCGACGCGGATCAACGCCTGACAGTATCCTTCCCCGGTCGTGACGCGCCGGGCGAGGAGCAGGTCGTCGCAGCAGTCTTCGCCCGCCTGCCGAATCGCCCGATTCAGCACCCGCAGGACGGGATTGAACCACCAGACGATCCGCAGGAGAATCTGGAACCAGTTCAGCCAGAGGTCGCCGCGACGATGGTGCGCCAGCTCGTGGGCGAGCACGGTTTCCACCTCCCCGGCTGGGAGTCGATTGTGCACGGACATGGGCGTCAGGACGCTGGGATGCAGCAGCCCGAACGCCATGGGCGCGACGGGCCTGCCGGTCGCCAGAAGACGGATCGGGCGACGGATGCCCATGCGCCGGGACAAACGCACAAACCGCTCGTGGACCGGCCCAGCCGTCACGAGCGTCGCGCCGCGCACGACGCGTCGCACGCGGAACATCTGGCGGACGATCATCGTCACCGCGACGATCACTCCCCAACTGTACGCGACAAACAGCCAGGCCTTCCAGGAAAGGTCCTCCCAGCCGGCCGCCGCCGTCGCCGCCGTACCTGCCGGCGAAGCGGCTGTCGTGTTTTGAACCACCTCAGGCCCGAACCAGTGGAACAGCCCGACCGGCAGGGCAAGCGTCGGGGGAAGGGCGAATTTCACCAGGGCGATCAGGAGAACGGCGTGGCGAACCTTCGCGGGCCAGCGGGATTTGCAACGAACCAACAGCAGCAGCGCCGCGGCCACCAGACAGGAAGTCCACGTGGCGTGGAGCGTAAATGCCCACCACCCTTCGGCGGCGCGATTCAAAAATAGAACGATCGCGTTGGTCACGTAGGTCGCCCTTTACCGGCTCATGTGCCGGTTTCTTTGCGCATTTTGTCCAGCAGGTCCTGGAGTTCGTCCAATTCCTTCGGGGTCGGGGGTTTGGCGTCGAAGAACGTCGAGACCATCTCCATGCGGTCGCCGCCGAAGATTCGCTGGGTCAGATCGCGGAGGATTCGGCGGTACGTCGGGCGGGGGGAACTCGTCGCCCGATACACGAACGCTTTCCCGACAGAACCCTTCTCCTTGGCGACCATGCCCTTGTCTTCCAGGCGTTTCAGCAGTGTCACGATCGCCCCGTGCGACATGGGACGATATCCGCTCATGATTTCGCGCACCTGCCGGGCGGTCGCCTGGCCGTTTTGCCACAGGCAGGCCAGGATCTCCAATTCCGCGTCCGGCGGACGATGCTCCGCGGGATCCATGCGGGGATTTCGTGATGTCGATGGTTCCGAGCCGGACAAAACGGCAAACTCCTGTTTTTCCAAAATTGATTAAATTTTTCAAAAAGACGCTCGATGTCCGTCCAGGTTTGGTTCTGTCGAGCGCAAGCGGCGAGCCGATGGATTCATACCTTAGGCTACATTAAGGAAATCAAGTCATTTTGTTAAAAAACCTCCGATGTAAACCCAGATAAGCGTTCCGAACTATTATAAAATACACAATTGTATATTTTTCGTCAAGGGGGAAAATGAGCAAAATCGTGAAAAAACGACAAAGATATCCTAAATTCGCCACCGGGAACATGAGCGGGGAATTGAGGAGTCCCATGAACACTTTTTCCGGACATCATGATATGGATTTGGTAGAATGATGAAATGAATGTATTACATGGCTTATCTATCGACCTGGAAGACTGGTATCAATCCACCATTGATCCGTCAGCGGAATTGTCGGCGCGGTTCGAGGCGAATACGGAGAAAATGCTGGAATCCTTTGCCGCGCGAGGG
The DNA here is from genome assembly GCA_016929245.1 of Phycisphaerae bacterium. GTDB lineage: Bacteria > Planctomycetota > Phycisphaerae > SM23-33 > SM23-33 > JAFGEJ01. The sequence continues at coordinate 15,045 of JAFGJE010000227.1, read as the reverse complement.
GTTCGAGCTACCTTTTTTGTGCTGGGGCTGGCGGCGGAGAAATCACCGGGCATCGTCCGTGCCGTTCGTGACGCCGGACACGAAGTGCAGTCTCACGGATATGGTCATGTGGAAGTTTTTCATCTCACGCGGGAACAGTTTCACCAAGACCTTCTTCGCGCCAAGGGATTGCTGGAGGATTTGACGGGGCGGGAGATTTTCGGCTATCGAGCGCCGTCGTTTTCTCTTGACCATCGCACCCCGTGGGCGTGGGACGTGCTGGCCGAGACGGGGCATCGCTACGATTCTTCCGTATTCCCCATAGAAATGAGACGGTATGGAATCGCGGACTATCCTCTCGAACCCCGAATCGTAGACACTCCGGAAGGCCGGCGAATTGTCGAAGCGCCTATTGCCGTATTTCAGTTCATGGGCCGACGCGTTCCCGTCGGCGGGGGAGGATACGTGCGCCTCTGGCCGTATTGGATTCTGAGGAACGCCTGGCGGCAGATGGAACGAGCGAATAGGCCCGGTGTGTTATATATGCACCCCTACGAATATGATCCCGGCGAGTTGAAGAGCTATCGCGGGCAGGTCGGCTGGAAGACGCGCCTGCACCAGGGATTGGGACGAAAGAAATTTCCCCGCAAAGTGGACCGTCTCTGCGGGGATTTCCACTTCGGCCCGCTTTGTGAAACACTCATGCCATGGCTGGAATCATTGACGATCTCGACATAATCCCCCCCGCCCAGCCGTCATCGCGTCAATGAGTAGGATTCCGGTTTAGGTTGGAACCGTCCGCGCAGGATCACCCAGGACCAAATGCCGTGCAGCGAACCCAGGCCATAGGAGAAATGCATGACGATGAATGTCAGCGGCATCAATGGCGCCACCTTCCAGCCGTGGCGCGGAATCGCCGCCAGCGCACCGCAGAGGATTCCGGTTGCGTAGCACCCCGCATACGCCAGCAGAAACCATTTTCCCCAAGGCCAGAGCAGGCTTAGCACGATCAACGCGATCCACCCCAGGACAAAGAGCAAGGGTGCCAATTGCCTTGGATGCGCCGGCCGGCCGACTTTCTGAATATTTCTAACGCGCCAAAACCCGTCAAGCCATTGTTGTCTGGCCAGTTTGTACAGGCTTGCTCGACAAAAATATTTACTTCTAATACTGCTGTTCAGACGAGTTTTGACCCCTGATTTTGCTGCTCGAAAGGTGAAGTCCGTATCACAGTTTCGCACAAGGCTTTCATCGAACCTCCCCACCGTATCATACACCCATCGCCAGCAGGCGGCGAAGGGCGCCGCAGAAACCCAATCTTCCTGTTGTCCCCGATCCAGGCGGTATTTCCGGCTTCCCATCCCGACCATGCTGCTCATCGCCGCCGCGACGACTTTGCCCATGTACGAAGTGCCCACGGTTTCCATGACGCCGCCGGCCCGGGACGCTTCCGGATGGTTCAAAAGCGTCTGGACGGAATTTCGGATAAAGTCCGCGTCCGCTTCCGCATGCCCACCAATGATAATAAGTATCTCACCGCGGGATTGCTCAATACCCGTATTGAACGCCGTCGGGGCCGTCCGCCGGGGATTGTCGATAAGGCGAATGCGATTGTCCTCTTCCGAAAGGGTTTGCACCTTGTTTCGCGTGTCATCATTGCTCATCCCGTCGACGACCAGAATTTCCAGGAGATCTTGGGGATATTCGTTCCGGAGAAGACTCCGGATCGTCCTTTCGATGAATCCCGCCTCGTTACGGCAGGGAATGATGACACTTACGAGGGGAAATGACGCGGAATCGAATTCTGCGCCGCCGGAATGATGTTCTTGTTCAGGTGCCACGAATCCTGTCCTACCGCGTGAGTTGGCGAAAATATGTCATGGACTTCGTCTGGTGGATTATCGTCCAGCCGCAACGCAAATACAGAGCCGTGGAAGCGTCATTGTCCCGGCGCGTACTGAGATGCATGGACTGGAACCCACGCCGCGCACATTCTTCACGAAACGCCTCCAACAGGGAACGCATGACGCCGCGCCGACGGAAATCGGGATGCGTTCCGAGAAAGAGAATGTACGACCACGTTCCGGGCGGATCGTGGGGCGGTTCCGGTTCCACTTCGGACGCTGGAACGACGCCGATACGGCGGGCGAGTTTCAGAACCAGCGTCCGGAGGGGGGCGATCAGTCTCCGGCGAATGTGCCTGTCGGTGAGGGCGTTCGACGCAAACGCCGTCAACGTGGCAAGTCCATGTTTCACCAGGAACGTTCTGCGCAGCTCCGGCCTTGCTCCCAGGATGAATCCGGCGACGCGGCCGGTTTTTTCCTCCACGCAAACCAGGCAGATTCCCTCCGGATGGGTTATATAAAAACGATGATGCCGCGTCAGAAAATCCCGCCCCAGGCGGGTGATCTCGACCTCCGGCAGAGAGGCCATGTGACACGTCACGACGCCTTCGAGATATTTCAATTGCGCCGGGCGGACCTGCATCGGAAAGATTATATCCATGGAACACTCGTTCATTCGCCACTCATCGTTTTTTCAGGGGAGTCCCCGGCTGATATGCGGGCCGAGGAAACGGGCCATCCACAAGGGCAGCTTTTTCCACGCTTCGATTTTTCGTTGATACCTAGGATTGCTTGGACTCAGCGAGGATATTTCATGCCCCGGGCGCACCCAATATTGCCAGTGCAACGTCGTTTCCTGGGTACCCCATTTTTTCTTGAATTCGTAAGGACCGCCCCCGACGGTGGATCGACCGAAGTCAAACCAGGTGTACCCCGATCGGCAAAATTCCTGCATGGCCGTCCAATGCAGCAAATGGGTGGAGCAAAGCGTATTGTATTCGACGAGGGATACCCCGTAAAACGCTTCCACCGAATGATTGAAAAACAAAAGAAGTTTTCCCGCAATCACCTTGCCGTCGAGAAACGCGAGGAAAATCCTGCTGTTCTCCGGGAAAAATTCCAGAATACATCGAATGAGAAGTTTCGAATAAGCCGGCGTGCCCAACTGGTGCATGCGCAACGTATACAGCGAATAGAACGTATCCAGCAGCTCCAGGCGGCCGCTGGATGCGGTAATTCCGGATTTCTCCGCTTTGCGCACCCGCTTCCGGATACCGGAATCCTTGGAGAACGAATTCCACAGTTCCTCCGGGTCGGGAAGCAACGGAAGGCGCATGCACACCTTGTCGGTTCGAAGCTGAAGATCAAAAGGCAGCGGATCCTGATTGCGGAATTCGATACTTTCGCAATGAAGCGTTTCGGCCAGGGCGACGGCTTGCTGGAATAAAGGTTCTCGCGCCGCTTCGCTTCCAAGAATGCCGCCGTAGTTTCCATAGGCGACGGAAATGAGACGATTCCCGAACAGCCGACTCTTCACATGCGATAAAGGAAGAACGCCCCATATCTCCTGTCCTTGGCGGGCCACCAGGTAATAACTTCGGTGTCTGCTGACGCGCTGGACCATCTGCCCCCACGCCCAGAGATGACATAATTTCGCGCCGGGGAACTTCCGCACAAAATCGTCACATTCTGAACTTGGATTGTCTAAAGTGACTACATTCATAATCATACCAGGGATCGACTCTATGATACGGCACAATGCGTGATCACGACTCACCATCTTAGCGGCATTTCATACCAGGAAAACGCCATCAAGCGGAAAAAACACATGTTTCAACGTTGCCGAAAAGACGGCCGCATCTTATACTATCGGACAGTCTTTCCATTTTTTTCCACCGAAACAGGAGATATTCATGCTTTTCTGGGTGGTAACGAAAATCACTCTGAGTTTGATCCTGCTGAGTATAACCGCTGTGGCCTTTCTGAGTAAATGTTTCTTTCTGGCCCCCACTCGAGCCGGTTGGCTTGTCATGGCGACGAATATTGTTTATGAAACCCTGTATAAAAAATTCAAGTGGCATCGCTGGGGTATTGACGCCGTATTGACCGTCCTTTTGGGTGTGGGGTGGTCGCTGGTTATCGGATTCTGGTTGGCCGTTCCGATCGTATTACTGGTGGCGTTGGCATGGACCTACTGTCTGACAATCGACCTGAAATGGCGAACCGGCGAATTGACAACGCAGGATCGTCGTTACGGCGGTAAAGGGCCCGGTGGATCGCGCATGTTCATTCCGCTGCCACTGCCCCGGCTGACGCTGACTCTCTGGGGACCGGTTCTTCATCGGCGAAACCGCCTGGAAATGGGCGATTGGCCCGTAGGACACGAAGATCGCTTCGAGGCCTTCATTCTCAATCCCAGCCTCGTCGTTCCCCAATATCCCATGACGCTGGAGATTTCTTCCTCCAACGGCGCCATTTCCGTCATCGAGGCGCCCGCCCTCTCCCAGCGAACCCCGGAACCGGGGGAATTGATCCGGTTGCCCTTTCGTCTGAAAGCCATTCGACCGGGACGGAACATAACCGTTTTGATCCGGCTGACTCACGGTACATATGTAGTTACGCAAAAATTGCACTTCCGTTCCTGCGTTTCGACGGAAAATTTGCGCCCGCAAGCCGCGGAAATCCGCCGTTGGAAAGGCGGCGCCGCCGCGGGATTCGCCTGGCGAGGTGACCACGACTTGTACGATCCTGCCACCTTTCAGGACGCCCCCGGACTGCGACTGGCTTTGGGACTGGCCAAGCGATTTCACATCCCCACCAGTATTTACATGTCAGGCCGACTGAGCCTGGATGAAAACGAGCATCAGAAATTCTGCGAATATTTCGGCTTCGACCGTCGGACGCGAGAGATTCCTGAATTTATTCGTTTTTTGCGGGAGGAATGTTCCTTCAAGGCGGAACTCGATTTTCCGCTGCCGCTGGAGGAAGGAAAACCTTTCGCGGCGGAGTTGGGCAACCATATGTACCTGCACTACGGCACGCACGCCGTAGCCTGCGAGGATAACCAATGGATCCTGCGTGCCAAAATGGGAGAGGGAGCCTATTCCTGGCAACATACCCAAAAAGACTCCTTTCACGAGCAGAAAGATAATGTCGCCAAAAACAATACTCTTGTTTATGAAAAACTCGGTGTCAAAATGCTGAGTTGGGGATCACCCGGCGGCATACACGATAACGATACCGGCAAGGCCTTGGAATCCGCCGGGATTCTCGTTTCCAGCGGAAGCGACTCCTCCAAATGGCAAAAAGTCTGGAAGCTCAATCACGTTCATCATCCCCGCTCCTGCCCACATCTCGTGGAGGTATCCACGAAATATCCGGGAGATTGTGATAATGCCAATCAAATAGCCATGGTGCACTACTGGCTGGGAGCGTCACGAAGAAAAAACGGGGTATTTGTGCTGATGAATCACCATCATCTGAAACTGTACGAAAGCTGGTCCTGCTTTCGGCATACGGAAAATCTCTTCCGATACCTTCTTGCCGAGGGGCAAGGCGATTTTTACATCGCCACTATTTCTGCTCTGGGACTTTACTGGGAGCGGGTTTTGTGCCCGGAACATCGTTGTATTAAAATTGACAAAAACGGCCAAACCGTCACTATTCAAAATACGGGTGATGCGGATCTGGATCAACTGCCGTTGGAAATCGATCTTGGTAAGGACCGACGATTTATGACACTGGTGGATGTACCCGCCGGTGGAAAGACGAATATAGAGCTTTCAGAAAGGGATGCGAGGTAACGAATATGAAATTTTTGGCTTGGTTGTATGAGAAATCCACGAAGCGTAAAGCGCCCCGAGGACTCCAGGAAAGCGGTATTTTAATGCTTATCTGGAAAACCGTGCGAAAATATCTCAATGTATCCGTGATTCCGTTTATTCCGATCAACTGCTTCCGGATTTGGCTTTACCGCCTGGTGGGATTTCATATCGGACGCCACGTTTTCATCGGCATGCAGTGCTATCTGGACGACTTTCAACCCGCACATCTGATCATTGAAGATCACGTAACCATCAGTTATCGAGTAACAGTTGCCTGCCACGGTCCAAGGATGAAAGACAGAAAATTGGTGCTTCGCGAAGGGTGCTATATTGGAACCAACGTGACCTTGCTGGGAGGTACGGAGATCGGCCCGTACGCCACGGTCGGCGCGTGTGCACTTGTTACGAGGTCGGTTCCCGCGCTGACGACCGTGATAGGAGTTCCCGCCAAACCCATTCCGGTCTGCAGAACCCCATGGGGAGCCGACGATGATCGTCTGGAGGAATTGAAAAAGCGGTTTCTGGAAAAACCCACCCCGACGGAAACGGAATCCGACTGAGATTCCGCCGATTACATAGAGCTTCCCTTGAACGAGAGCAAATGGGCGTAAAATTCCACGAGCTTCTTGCTCTCCTGATCCCATGTGAATCGGGACAGCACGGCTTGTTGGCCGCGACGGCCCATGTCGCGGATGGTTTCCGGCTGGGAAAATAACGCCTCGATCACCTCGGTGATTTTCCTCGGATCCAGCGGATTCACCTGCACACCCCCGCCGGTGTCCCGCACATACTGCCGCCAGCAATCAAAATCGCTCGTGACAACGGCCAATCCCATCGACATATATTCCAGCAATTTATTCGGTAAAGAATTGAGGTTATTCGGGGAAGGGAGAAACAGGCAAAGTCCGATATCGACTTGCATCATGCGTTCCTGGCATTGCTGAAAAGGCAGTTTGTCCATCATGATCACGTGATGATGCAAACCGGCATCAGAAATAAACTGCTCCATTTCCTTTTCAAGGCCCGTTTCCTGAACCGGGCCTATGATTTCCAGGTGGAAATCCACTCCCCGTTCACGAAGCTTCCTCGCCGCTTCCAGCATCGTCATGGCCCCTCGCTGGCGTGTCAGCGCGCCAGTATAGACCAGCCGTACGGGGCCGTCGGTGGGCGGCCCTTTTTCCACCAAAGCGGCGGGGAGGATCGGAAGATTGCGTACGGTTACCTTTGGTGGGCGATATTGCTTTGCGATGGAATCCAGCACATGTACTGTAGCCAAACCGCTGGTAAGCAGTTTTTCGAGGAAAAAATAAGTTACGGATACAATCCGGCGCAAAAAACCGGGGAGATATTCCTTGGTAAGAATTTGTTCGGAGACGTTTTCGTGCACGTCGAAGATCACCTTATAGCCGTGAAGTCGCAGAGCCTGCCCCACGGGAAGCAGTGTGGGGTCGTGAAAATGACAGATAGCGGGTTTGGGGTGCAGAGCAAGAACCTTGCGATACGCCAACCACGGGGATACGAAAAGTTTCTCCAAGCGTGTCCGGGGTATAGGCAGAGCGTGGATATGCACATCCTGTTGCGTCTCGTCCCGTTCATGCGGAACGACTAAGTGAACATCGTATCCTGTTCGGGCAAGGGTAGTGCATTCCTTATGGAAAATGCGCACGTCGAAGGGACTGTGAGCAATAGTGATATGACAAATAGTTACCATTGAGGTTGACGCTCCGTAAGAGGCTCGAAAGTAAACGGGGGCGCTTCGAGAGATTCATTGGTCCATTGTTCTTTCTCTTGCGGGCGACCACCCGCGAGCACAAGTCGATGGCCCATCAGGATTCCCATGAGAATCCAGAAGTCGTGATTCGCCAACTGGCCGGCGATATGACGTTGAGCCAATTCATACACCAAACACGGTGCAAGCGATATCGCAATTGGTCTGAGGGAGGAAGATCGCTGGAACGCAGTGCGGAGCCAAATCACCACCGTAGGCATAAAGGCGATCAGAAACAACGTTAAGCCGAATAAGCCCATTTCCACCATCACCTGTGTAGTAATCTGGTGTGTGGTGTCCACATCGCCGACTTGAAGGATGGCGTTCAATTCCATTGTTTGACCTAAGAAGGGCGCCACCTTCAGAATATTGAAAGAGGACAGAAACAGCCTCCATCGAAGCCCCGTTCCTCCCTCCCCGACAATAGCGCCTTCCCCAGTGATTCGCTGAATGGCTGCCTGGGGAAGAAAATGCCAACATGCAAACATAAGAACGCCCACGATGGTCAATCCTATGGCTACACGAACGGCGTTGCGCCCGCCAAACAGCAGTAAGACAACAATAAGCGTCATTCCCAGAGAAACAATCGGCCCGCGACTACCGCTGGCAAACATTGCCATCGCGATGAACGCAATAGACGACCAAACCAGACTGTCTGGAAATTTTTTCCCACCCACCTGCCTTATAAGAAGCATATATCCCATCAGACAAGCCGCCCCCAACCCGCCAAAAATACCAACATGCAACCCGCCAAGCCTTTCCACGGGGGAATAACGCGCTTCCGCTTCGGCAGCTTGAATGCCGAGAACAAAACTGAGCAAAATCCATACCGCCATGAGCAACGTCAACAGGGCGGAGGCAAGAAAAAAACGTTTCAGACGTTTTATCGTCAGGGGGAAAAATATTCCTAAAAGGAAAGGCGCAATCCATCGCGCGATCATGTACATCCACTTGTAATGCTCATACACGGTATAACGGCCGAGGAATTGAGATTCCCACAGGTGCTTTGCCTGCCAAAACCCCGCCAAAAAAAGGATGAGGATGACGGACAACCCAAATTGTCTCGGTAGACGTAGGTCGCTTGGCTCGTTTTTGGAAAGCAACCACCACAGGACGCAGGGAAAAAAGAGAACCGGAAAAACGGCGCCGGTGGCTTCGGTACTCCAGGAAATACCTAATGTTCCCGTCACCAGATAGATAATATTCATGCCAAACACATAAAAAGCGAAAATTCCCTCCGCGCGAAAGAAACAAAGATAGACAATCACCGCTGCAACTAATACGATCGCGATGATAATCTGTATAAGCATATTATTTCTCCAAAACGTCTGTATTGTATTCTCGCAATGTATCCCTAGGAGACAGCGTCAAATCGATGCATCCAAAACGTTCCCTAGTTAGATAAGGCAGGACGGGTTCTGGAAAACTCAACATCTGTCTATAGATTTTCGGAGGAATTAATCCATTCCATGCTAAACCATTGCGCTTATAGGTACATTTTATTCTGATTTTCCTGGATAGTTTTCTAAGGCGCGTGACATCCAGGATGCGGTGCAACCGTTTACGACGCCTTCTTTGTTGCTTTAGTCCCGGAGGAGCGGATACTTTCGCTCCTTCACGTTCAATATATTCAAGGTAAACCCGTTTTTCCAAACGTTGTGTCAGCGACATGTGCCGCCAGAATTTCATGACTTCGATTCCATACAATGGTGTTCGCCATGACAAACCCCACATTTCATATGCTCGCATGGAATTGATGATATATTTGGACTGCCGTTCCTGCCAGCCCCAGCACTCCAATGCCGATACGGAACGGTCTACGGATCCGTCGAAGATATCTCCGATACGGTTCTCAATTTTATTCTCGATTTTTTCCCACATTTCCGGAGAAAGGATTCGCCGGGGTTGCATATAATAATTTCTATTGATTATGGCCGTCACTATGTCCTGCAATGAACATGGTTTGAGTAATCTAGGAGGAACATGTGCCGTACCCAATACGGTATGCCCCGGAACGACCACCCCGTCCTCTGGAATTACACCCTGCTGTCGCAGCATACACACGGCGGGCCAATCCTGAATGTGCGGAAGAGAACATAAATTGTCCGCGTAGCGATAGTATTCATTTCGTCGTTCCGAGAACCATTTCACCCAGAACTCATGGCTGTATTCCGCGAAATGCCAGGGTATCCCCAGATGATTCGCGAGGCGTTGAGAACCTTTGGCTTCAAAATTACCCGGCAAACCATACGTAAAGGCTATAACATTTTTATATTTCAGCCGTTTCAGTATTAGGCAGATCAAACGGCAATCGTATCCCGCGCTAAGGGGAATCACAATGGTTCGCCCGGAAATCGATTCAAGCAGTTGCTCGCCAATGCGCATATACAATGCGTCGATTCGTTCCAGCAAGGTTTCTTTGTCATCCGAAAAATAATCACCGTGGATGTAACGGAAATACCTTTCGGAACAAATGGATATTCCTTCAGGCGTTCGGCGGAACGTAACGGCTTCCCCGGCCTGGATTTGCTTGACGTTGGGATAGAGCGTGTCATTTCCGGTGACGAATCCTGCCATGAGGTATTCGCTTGTGGAAAGTTCGTCCAGTGTTTCGTCGCCGATCTGTTCCCGCACCCAGTAGGCGTCGTCGCTCAGGTAGACGTCCTCACCGCGGACGGCGTAGAAAAGCGGAAAGCTTCGCAGATGATCGACGGCCGCTCGCAACGTATCGGGCGATTGCAGCACACCGCACCAGTTGCCGTCCACGTCCGCCAGCACGTCCGGCCAGCGGGATTGGAAATCGGCGGAAGCAAATTTATCCGCCAGCGTTTCATCAGATAACAACTGATCGTCACAATAAAAAAAACCGCTGACGGAACAGCCATTCTTGGTGTGCCACGTTTTAGCGTAACGAGACTGTAAATTCAGATGAAACATGGATTACTCCTGTCAGGATGATTTCGATATCTCGCGGGGAGATTTCCGTCCGCAACATAAATACAATCGGATGAAATTGTTTATGCCTCAAGCGATTCTTCCTCTTCTTCCAAGAGCGGTGTTTGCGGGCGACGACGGAAGCGTTCTCGAAGGGCCAGAAGTTCCCGCCACGAGTAGATTCGCAGCAGGAAGAACAAAACGGCTGTCACGACAAGAGCGATTACGCCGCCCGCGATCAATTTGATCAGGTTTCCCGCCGGAATCCAATGAACCGGGGCCAACGCCAGATAGACGATCACCGCCAAAACCAGAATTTTGCCGGTACGCACCCAATCAACCCCGGCGCCGAAAATACGCGTGCTCATATAGTATGTGGGTATGGCCATGACCGCCATGGAGGCAAGGTAGGCGATCCCGGCTCCCAGCAATCCAACGTGGGGAATGAGCAGGAAAGGTAAAACAATGTTCACCGCTCCGCCGGCGGAGATCGTAATCTGAAGCGGCAGAAAACGACGCGTCATACGGAAGGCCATTTCGCACAGTTGAAACATCCCGTACAACCAAACGCCCACGGACAGACAAAGGATCAATAACGGTTCGGGTACGAGTGATTTTTTTGTCAAACCAAGAACGAGCGGACCGGACAATTGCTGAATCGTCACGAGCATGGTCAGGCCTAAAAACGTTTGCGTCAATAACGCCAGGCGGACGATGGGCCGGGCCAGTTCCGGTTTGCCATTGTTCCAATGAGTGCTCAAGGTGGGTAGAAGAACCATTTGATTGGGAGCACCGACCAAACCGATAATGTGAGCTACCTGATAGGCTACCATGTATACAGCCACTCGCTCCAAACCCAACAGCCCCACGATGACATATCGGCTGGCGTTGCTGGCGGCAAAAAATAACACGTGCATGATCAGCATGGAAAAGGAAAATCGCCACAATCCTTCAAATCCGCGCACGCTGGGGCGAAACCACCCGTGGCGGTAAACGATTGTGCAAAGGATCGTCAAAGCCACCAGTCCCTGCCAGCTCGCCAAAACATAAATACACTGGGAAACGTCCCGCCAGGGTTTCATAAATAGAATGGGAAAAACCATCAAGGCGCATTCCCCCAGAATTTCCACGGCCCGAATGATGGAATAGGTGACTTGCCGCCCCATGGTGTAAAAATACGTCACCAGCATGGACAGCATAGCACTGCAACACGCGTACACCATGCCCGCCCAAACGTAATTCGTTAACGAAGCGTCTCCGAATACTATGCTTGAAATCGCTCCGGGAAACAGCGCGGTCAGAACAAACATGATGGAGGACATCCCGGTTACCACGACCAGGGAAAAAAGGTATGCACGAGAAATATCCCGATCATTTTTGGAGCCCGCGAGATAACGACTCAAGGCGCTCATGAATCGGAGCGTCAGAAACGGTCCCAGAAACATGCTCGTGACAAGCACCTGCGCCCAGACGCCATAGGCCTCTTTCCCCATATATTGAATGATAATGGGGATAAAAACCAACGGCCGAAGCGACTGGAGCGACAGGCTCAGCCCGACGGCGATATAATCCTTCAAAAATTTTTTTCTGCCAAGTGCTTTCGACATGGTTTCAACCGAATAGCGGCAAACCGGCGGGGCAGTTGGTAACCGACCCGCCGGTTTACCATTTTGATCCGACTTACAACACCAGCATCACCGTATTGCTCGGTTCGCCGGCGCCGGCTTTGTTTACGGCGATTGTCTGGTATTCCAGTTCCTTGCCGCGAGGTTGGTCTACGAGGTTCACCTCGGTGGTCAGGGCCGTCGCTACGGACTGCCAGGTTCCGCCGGTCCGCTCGCGGCGCTGGATTTCATACGCGGCGGGTTTGCCGCCGTCGGCGGGGGCTTTCCAGTCGAGCATCAGCCAGCCCTCGCCCTGTTTGGCGATCTCCAGCAGGCGACACTGGCCCGGTGCCGCCAGCGGCGTGGGTTTGTGCCGACCCGCCCAGCCGATGAGCTTGAGCTTCTCGTCGTCGTAATCGACGGTGTTCTCCGCGTAGCGAAGGTCGCTCTTCATCGCGTCGACAAGGTTCCCGAACACCTCGTTCTTGTCGGCGGTGGCCTGTTCCGCCGCGGCCTGAGCGGCCACGCAGGCATTGTGGGCGGCCATGCACGTTTCCAGCATCGTCAACAACTCCGCCGGAGAAACGGGCGGCGCGGGGTACACCCCCGGATTTGCCGCAAATCCACTGACCATGTCATTTCCCAATTCCATCGTGGCCATTTCACTCTTCGGAAATTGCGCCATTTTCATAACCTCCCCTGCAAAAGCAGGTTACCTAGAACATAAACTCGGCCCTTGACCATCAAAAGCCGCTTACAACACATTGGGGAAGGATTTTTTTGTCACAAATTGGGCTTACTTTATCATTAAGTAAGTCGACTTTGCCGCAAAGGCAGCCTGCTTTCTCACAGAGCAAGCCTGCCCTGTCGCAATGTGAGTCGACTTTGTTGCAAAGCAAACCTGCTTTGTCGTAAAGCAAGTCAACTTTGCCGTAGAGGAAGTCGGCTTTTTCGCGGAGCAGATTCACTTTATTCCAAAGACAATCAACCGTTTGGCAATTCAAGTGTGCTTTTTACCAGAAAATTCCTAAGAAACGGCTCGAAGGCATTCGCCTGGGCGGTTACGGACTTTTGAAGCGTGAATTGTTCGGCGATGCGTTCTTGTCCGGTCCGCCCCATGCGTCGGCAAATTTCTTCTTTTTCAATAATCATCTGCACGCCGTTACAAAAGGCCTCCACGTCACCCGGCGGAATGAGCAGGCCGGTTTGATTGTTCTCGATGACATCCCGAGAACCGCGAACGTCGTAGGCTATGGCGGGTTTGCCCGCGGCGGCGGCTTCCAGCAGGAATCGCGGCAGGCCTTCGCGGTAGACGCTGGGAAACACCGCGATGTCGCACCTCCGCACAAGGTCCACGCAGCGATCCGTCCAGCCTAAGACATGCACGTGCGGGCCGAGGCGCTTCGCCCGTTCGTGAATTTCTTCCCACATCGAGCCTTCGCCGGCCATCACGATATCCGCTCGGTCGCCAAGCCGTTCGGCGAGTGTCAGGATATCGCCGGGTCGCTTGGCGGGGATGAATCGGCCCAGGTACAGCAGCAGCGGCTTGTCGCTTCGCAGGTGGAATTGCTCGTCCAGTTCGTGACGGATTTTCTCGTCCAGCGGTTGTTCGTAGGCCGCCACGTCCACGCCCACACCGGGGATGCGACGACAAAATCCTCCGGGGCGCGTCAGACGATATCGTCGGCAGGCGGCTTCATCTTCGCGGTTCATCACGAGCACGGCGTCGGTATATCGACCCGCGAATTTTTCCACCGCCAGAAACAATCGCCGGACATACCACGGCTGGCGCGCGGTGAACGGCAGGCCGTGGGCGACGTAGATCGTCGCGCCGACGCAATCGCGGGCGGCCAGGCGCGCCAGCCAGCTCATCACGGGTGTGTGAACGACCAGAAGATCGTACCGCTTCTGCTTGAACAGTTCGCGTATGCCACGATAGATTCGCCAACACGCAAGCGGATTCTTCCACTGTCCACGCGGAAGAGCGTGCAGTGGATATCCCGCCGCTCGCAAGGGTTCGAAGTTGGGCCCGCCGGCCATGCACGCCAGTTCCACGTCCGCGCCGGCTTTTTGCAAGGCGTCGCAGACAGGCAGCACGAACAGCCGCAGCGGCCCGGCTTCGTTGGCGAGTTGCAGGATGCGTGGATGGTCAAGCACAGGCTTGTTGTTTTCCTGCCGTCAGGGTTTCCAGAAACGCCGCAACCTGTTTTGCCACGGCGTCCCATGAATATTTCTCGCGGACTTTGTTATAGGTTTGCCTACGTTGTTCCGGCGTTCGTCGCGGCTGGGAGACCAGCGCTTCGAGCGCGTCGGCAAGAGCTTCCGGACCGGCGTGATCGTATTCCGCGCCGATCCCCAGGTCCGCCAGCACGTCGCCCAGGTCCGCCCGGCGGGGAACCAGCGGCGGTAAGCCCATGGAAACGGCGTCCCAGAATTTCAGGCTCGATAAGCCGAAGCGAAGCACTCCGAAATCGTTGAACGGTAACACGACAACATCGCAGGCGCTGAGTAAGATCCGCACCTCTTGCCTCGACCCGCGCGGCAGCAGAATCACCCGTTCACGCATCGCCGACGTTCGCGACCATTCGGCGACTTTTTCCCGCGTCTCTCCGTCGCCCATCAGCGCCAGGCGAACCGCGGCGCGACGTTCGGCGAGCACCTCCGCGGCGGCCATCAGCGCGTCCAGTCCCGCCCAGGGCGCGAACGTTCCGGCGAAGGCAACCAGCGTATCCTCGCGGGGAAGATTCAGTTTTCGCCGAGCATCGTCGGAATCGCCGGGCGTCATCACATCCGTTTCCGCGCCGTTGTGGATATGGATTGTGGTTCGTGGATTCCCGCCTCGCCGAATCACTTCCGCCGCCAGTTTTCGCGTGACGCAAACCGAACCGCTCGAGAGGCGGAAGTTCACGTGATCGAGAAACAGAATGATATAGCGCCACCAGAGCGGATCCCGCCGAGAACGGATCTCGGCGTCAACAATACCGTCCACTTCTCCCACCAACGGCACGCCGGCCAGGCGGGTGAGTATCGCCTGCAAACCTTGAAGAAAACACGTGCGAACATAGACCGCGTGCGGACGATATTTCACCATC
>JAFGJE010000226.1 GCA_016929245.1 Phycisphaerae bacterium | reverse complement strand
CGCGGGATTGTCCCCGATATACGCGCAGGAGGAATGCTCCACCTTCGCGCGATCGGCGATCAACTCGAACCCAGCCGGGCTGGGCTTGCCGCAACCCGGACCCAGGGCGTCGGTCAGAACGACCAGCCGTTCGTCAAAGGATTCCGACAATCCCAGCGCCTTGATCTTATGCAGTTGCATCCGCGCCGGCCCGTCCGTCAGCAGTCCCAGACGATAGGACTTGCCCAGACGCTCCAGGAGCGCCGGCACACCGTCATACGGAGTAATTTCGGGAATGTGAAACCGGTAGCAATCCGCCAGCCGCGCGACGTCCCGGTCGTTGAGGTTCAGGTGAAACTCGTTGCTGAGATCATTGAACGCCCCGGCCGACTTTCCGTCGAGAAATCGTCGCCACAACCAATCCTCGAATCGGTCCGGGCGGGAGAGTTCCTCCCGCAAACGAGCCGCGACGGCGCGGTATCCGCCGCGGACGAATCGGCGTTCCGGGTAAAGGGTGTCGTCCACGTCGAAAACGATCACCTGAATCTCGCGTTTCTCCCGGGACATGGGAAATCCCCCTTGCGGTTACTTGAAAACAGCGTTGTCGTATCCCGGCAGCGAGGAGGGATCGTCCACGGTTTTGGTGATATGCTCGGAATACCGGAGCATGAGAAGGTTGGGGGTGAATTTGCCCACTTCGGCCTGGACGTCCATCCCGAGGATTTCCTGCAGGAGATATTTCGGCAAATCCGCCCCGGCGGCGATGGACAACGGGGCGCCGCCGCCGAAACGGGGATTGATCTCGAAGAAGTGCGGCGGTTTGCCTTCGGGACGGCGACACTGGCAGCAGAACACGCCCCACAAACCGTCCATCAGCGAAACCAGTTTTCGCGTTTCCTCAAACAGTTCCTCGTCGTGGATCGTGATCCCCTGGTCCACCTCGCCGCTGCGAACGACCAGGCGCTGGCGGGGGATGATGCTTTTGATTTCCCCGGAACGGGTGCGATACACGTCGACGGTATACTCGCGGCCGGGCACGTAGTCCTGCACGAGCAACTGGTCGCCGAAGACGTGCATGTGCGCTTGCAATTCCCTCTCGGAGTTGATCTTCGCGGTTCCCAGGCCCGCCGAACCGCGCAGCGGTTTGACGAAACAGGGATAGAACGGCTTTTGACGAAATTGCGGAAGGGGGAACGTGCGGATACTCGGCATGCCGGCCTTGCGCAGATGCTGGGAGAAGAGGCGCTTGTCCCGGCAGATTTTGATGGTTTCCTCCGGTCCGATCATCACCGCACAGCCGCTGTCCGCCAGTCGGTCGCGGCGTCGCGCCAGGGTGCGCAGGTCCAGGTCCGTCAGCGGGATGACCAACCCGACCCGATGCTGCTCGATGATCTTTTCCAGGGCGGGCATGTATTGGATATTGCCCGCGCGGGGGACGATAAACTGCTTGTCGGACACGTGCAGCGCCGCGGCGGCCTGGGTCACGTCCGTGGCGAAAATTTTCCCCTCGATTCCCAGTTCCTTCATCGCGCGACGAAACGACTCCAGCAGAACCACGCGTCGTCCGACACAGGTAAACAGGATGTTCAGTTGACGACTCAAAGTCTTTCGGTTCCTCCGTCGGGGAGGGAAGATTCGCGATCCACTTCGCTCGCATCCAACTCGCGGTTTCGTTCCAGGCTGTACCGCTGCTCGTAAATATCCAGGTCGCCCGTGACGCCGCCGATCAGCGTTCGCCACAGCAGCTTGACGTCAAGGGCTAGATTATGGCGTTCCACGTAGAGTAAATCCAGTTCGATTTTTTCCTCGTGCGTCAGGGAACCTCGGCCCATCACCTGGGCGTATCCCGTCAGGCCGGGTTTCACGTCCAGACGACGGCGCTGGCGCGGCGTCCACAGCGCCGCCTGCCGTTCGTACAACGGACGAGGACCCACCAGCGACATCGAACCCGTCAGCACGTTCCACAACTGCGGTAACTCGTCCAGGCTGGTTTCGCGCAGCCATTTGCCCGCGCGCGTCAGGCGGGGATCCTCGTCCGATTGCGGACTCATTCCATAGGGATCCACGTCGGTTCGCATCGTGCGGAATTTCAGCATGACGAACGGCCTGCCGCGCCAACCGGCCCGTCGCTGGCGGAAGATCGGATCGCCCGGCGAGTCCAGGCGAATCCAGACGGCCAGCAGGACGATCCAAGGGGCCGCGAACATCAAGATTATCGCTCCGACCACGATGTCGAACAGACGTTTGACCATGAATAAGGTTTACCCCAGATTCTCCCGGTACCAGTCGATGGCGTTTCGCAAACCCTCTTCGAAATACACCCGCGGTTCATAGCCGATGGTTTTTTTCGCCAGCGAAATATCCGCCAGGGAGTGCATCACGTCGCCGCGGCGCATGTCCTTGTATTCGGCCTTGACGTCCACGCCCAGCAGCTCCCGCAACTGGTCGAGAATCTGGTTGAGAGTTGTGGCTTTATGACAGGCGATATTCACCACCTGCCCTTTGCAGACCTCCGCCGGCGCCGTCGCCGCCAGCCAATTGGCCAGGCAGACGTTCTGGATGAAGCAGAAGTCGCGACTTTGCTCGCCCGTGCCGAACACGACGGGTTGCTTTCCCTTCAGCAGGCTGCTGACGAACGCGGGGATGACAGCCGCGTAGGCGCCGAAGGGATCCTGGTACGGGCCGAAGACGTTGAAGTACCGCAGGCAGAACGTTTCCATACCGTAGACGGCGGCGTATCCCCGAAGGTAGGCTTCGCAGGCGAGTTTGCTCGCGGCGTAGGGACTGATCGGGCGGGGAACCATCTGCTCGTGCTTGGGAGATTCTTCCTGATCGCCGTAGGCGCTGCTGGACGCGGCGAAGATCAGCCGCTTCACCCCGGCCGCCCGGGCGGATTCCAGCACGGTGATCGTTCCGTTGACGTTCACGTCGTGGCTGGTGACGGGATCCTCGACGCTGCGGGGAACCGACCCCAACGCCGCTTCGTGAAAAATCGCGGCGCAACCCTGAACCGCCCGGTCCACCGTGTCCCGGTCGCGGATGTCGCCTTCGATCAGCGTGATCTGGTCCACGATTTCCGCGAGATTCTCGCGCTTGCCCGTGGCGAAATTGTCCAGGACCACGACATCATGGCCTTTTTCGAGAATGTACCGCGTCAGATTGCACCCGATAAACCCCGCGCCGCCCGTGACCAGATATTTCGCCATGCCGCTATCCTTTGTATTGAGAGATTCCATCAGGCACGCCATAACACGTTTGTATGGCATACGGAATATAACAGGATACCCGCAAACGCCTTATTTGACAACCATGTCTCTTCCGAAAACCCGGAATCGACGGCCTTGCAACGAAGGGAAGCGGCTTGTACACTCGCCCCGAACGGGACGATATCGTCCCGGATTTTGTGGAGAAATTCATGGATCGTCCCCGTCATCAGCGTCCCACACGTTTGAACCGCCTGTTATTCGGCGCGTGCTACTACCCCGAACACTGGACCGAAGAAGATCGTCGCGACGACGCCGAACGCATGCGCGACGCCGGCATGAACGTAGTGCGAATGGCTGAATTCGCCTGGGACCGCGTCGAACCGGCGCGGGGGAAATTCGATTTTTCCCTCTTCGACGAGACCATCGCCCGCCTGGGCGAAGTCGGCATCGACACGATCCTCTGCACCCCCACCGCCGCCCCGCCGCGATGGTTGACCGAAGGCCACGACGATTGGCTTCGCGTCGATCACGAGGATCGGCGCATGGTCCACGGCAGCCGGCAGCATTGCTGCACGACCCACGAGGAATTCCGCGCCGAATCCGTTCGCGTCACACGGGCGATGGCGGAACATTATGCAACCAACCCGCACGTCATCGGATGGCAGACGGACAACGAGTTTCACTGTCACTTCGGCGATTGCTACTGCCCCACCTGCCAGGCTGCGTTCCAACGCTGGTTGCAGGATCGATACGGCACGATCAAAGCCTTGAACGCCGCGTGGGGCGCCGCCTTCTGGGCCCAGACGTACAGCCGCTTCGAGCACGTCCCTCCGGCATATCCCAAACCCCGTCCCGCCCCGCCGAATCCCACCCATCTGCTGGACTACCGCCGTTTCGTAAGCGACGCGGTGCGCGAATTCCAGCGCCGGCAGGTGAAGGTGCTGCGGGAAGCGAACGCCGCCTGGTGGATCACGCACAACGGACTGTTCCGGCCCATCGATTACTGGACGTTCACGGAAGACCTGGATTTTCTCGGGATCGACGTGTACCCCGCCGCGGTACCCCACGGGCCCAAGAACGCCTATTGGGCCGCTTTCAAGAACCAGCTCTGCCGGGCCGCCGGCGGCGGATATATCGTGCCTGAACAGCAATCGGGTTCGGGCTGCCATCACTACACTCCCCAGCCGGGGCAGATGAGGTTGTGGGCGTTGCAGTCGTTGGCGCACGGCGCGGACGGGCTGCTGCACTTCCGCTGGCGCACCTGCCGTTTCGGCGCGGAGGAATACTGGTGCGGCGTTCTGGATCACGATAACGTCCCGCGACGACGATACGAGGAACTTCTGCGGGAAGGACGTGAGTTTCAAAAACTCTCCGGGCCTATCGTCGGTTCCACGCTCGACGTGCGGGCGGCGGTGCTGCTGCAATACGAACAGGACCACGCCCACGACGCGATGCCCCTGGGACTGCCCGGGCCGGTGGAACAGCGAAAAATCGCGTTCGGGGAACTCTGGAAGCGAAATCTTCCCGCGGGACTGGTGCACGCGGAAGATTCCTTCGCCGGCCTGGAACTGCTTGTCCTGCCGTCGATGCGAATGATCGACGAAGAACTGGCGGGAAAGCTGGAGCAATTCGTCCGAGACGGCGGGGTACTGGTGATCACCGCCCGTAGCGCCACGCGGGATCGAAACAACCAGGTGCTCCCGGTCACCCCTCCGGGATCTCTGACGAAACTCACCGGCGCCACCGTCGAGGAATTCTGCCGACTCAAACCGGAGATGGACGTTCGATTGCGGCTGGGCGATAACGAGCTTTCCCACGGCGGAGGATATGAAATCCTCGCTCCCACCGACGCCGAAACCATCGCGACCTGGACGGCGGCGGACTCCTTCGGGCCTTGTGCCGCCGAAAGGAAACCGGCGGTCACCGTCAACAAGGCGGGAAAAGGAAAAGTGATTTATATCGGCACGTTCCTGAACGAACAGAACGCCGCGCCGTTGTTCGACGCGATTATACTCTACAGTAATGTAACACCGCTGGCCGACGCGCCGGAAGGCGTGGAAATTACCTGTCGAAAGAAAGGAAAACAACGTTTCCTGTTTGTGCTGAATCACAATGGTTCCCAAGCGACGATTCAAAACCTTCCCCAGGGAACCAACCTGCTGACCGGCGAAACGTCCGACGGGTTTTTGACCCTGGACGCCTACGACGTGGCGGTCATTGAATGCAACGGATCCTGAATGAAGCCGACACACACTCCATTCCGCGCATCGATCTTCACACGAATCACCGGCGTGCTTCTCTGGCCGATCGGGATGCTGTATGGCCTTCTGATGCGCTGTCGCCGCGGGGCGTATCGTCGCGGCTGGCTTCCCCGTCGGCGCGTGAGTGTGCCGGTGATCTGCGTGGGGAATCTCACCGTCGGCGGGACGGGCAAAACGCCGATGGTCGCCTGGCTGGTGAAGTATCTGCGCTCGACGGGGAAACACCCCGCGATTCTGACGCGGGGATACAAAGCCCGCGGCGGGCAAAGCGACGAAGCGGCGCTGCTGACGAAACTCACCGACGCGCCGGTCGTCGTGAACCCCGACCGCGTCGTCGGCGCACAACAGGCGATAGCCGAGGGAGCGGACGTGCTGGTCATGGACGACGGATTTCAGCATCTTCGTCTGCGGCGGGATTTCAATATCGTGCTGATCGACGCGATGAATCCGTTCGGCCGGGGGGCGCGGGCCGGCGCCTACCTGCCGGCGGGGCGCATGCGAGAATCGCTCAGCGCCTTAACCGACGCCGACGCGATCCTCTTTACGCGCACCGATCACGTCCCAAGCCAGACCATGGCCGACCTGTGGTCCCGCGTCTCCGAACGGGCGCCGAAAGCGCTGCTGGCGACGGCGGTGCACCTACCCCAGGTCGTCATCGATGAAAACCATCAACCCCATCCCCCCGACGTGTTGGCGGGGAAAAAGGTGTTTCTCTTCAGCGGGTTGGGGCATCCCGAGGGATTTCACAGGACCGTCGAGGCGCTCAAGGCGAACGTCGTGGGCGTCCGTCGTTTCGGCGACCACGCGTGCTATACTGAAAAAACGATCCGGGACGTACTCGCCGAAGCGAAACGACTCGGCGCGGACATCCTGCTGACGACGCAAAAAGACGGCGTGAAACTTCCCCCCGCCCCCGCCGACCCTCCGATTCAGCAACTCGCGGTGGACCTGGACATCCCCGACGGACGGCTGGAACTCATCGAAGCCATCGACGAGGTCGTTCGGAAATAATCTGTCTTCCTTGTCCCGAAGGGACAAAAGCGTTTAGCCGGGGGGTGAGCGCAGCGAACCCCCGGTACAGGATATCGGAATCGGAGTCCCGACGGGACGACAGCGAGTCTGGAATCTCCTTCCATTCGGCAAAATTCCAACATCGCTGCCGTCCCGTCGGGACTTGCAATTCTATACATCTCTTCCGGGGGTTCGCTGCGCTCACGCCCCGGCTAAACGCTTACCGTCCCTTCGGGACGAAGAAAAACAGGTGGTTTGCCTTTCCCAAGAAAGGTGTTGGTATGTTTCAGGCCATTGGACAAAAAACCTAATATACTATTTGTGGGTAAAGGTAAGGGCTTGCGCACGTGACTACTTTCAAAGAAAGAACGTCAACGAATTCTTGCATCGACTCGCGCGCGGGACTATGCTGACCGCGACTTCAGGAGAAAACCATGGCCGCGAAAACCAGGGAAACGTATGAATTTGTTCGGTTGGTGGAAAACGAACGTCGCGTCGGACCGACGCTGGCGAGCGTCTCCCGCCATTGGCGTCAGGAAGAGGAATGCTTTTTGTTCATCAGTCCCCACGACGACGACATCGTCATCGGCGGCGGATTGATGATCCAGTCGGCGTTGAAGGAAAAAGTGCCCGTGCACGTCGCGGTCGTCACCGACGGCTCGATGGGTTACTGCTCCCTGAAGGAGAAGGACACCATCAGCGACATTCGCAAAGCCGAAACCTACGCCTCCCTGAAAGTCCTGGGAGTGAAGAAAAACAATATCCACTGGCTGGGATTTCCCGACTGCCAGCTTTCGCGGTTTATGGGCCGGCGTCCTCAAGAAGAGTCCGATCCGGTGGGCAGCCACGGCTTCACGGGACTTCAGAACGCCTTTACCGAGCTGCTACGCATGATTCGCCCGAACCAGGTGTTCCTGCCGACCAGTTCCGACCTGCACCCCGATCACCGGCGCGTGCATTCGGAACTGCTCATCAGCATCTTCCACGCCGGCGGCGCGATTTGGCCGGAACTGGGCAAACCGCTGGAGCGGATTCCCTATATCCACGAAATGGCGGTCTACTGCAACTTCCCGACGGCCCCCCGCCTGCGGATAACCGGTCCGAAGGCCGCCTTCCTGCGAAAACTCCAGGCGATCGGCCTGTTCCGGTCGCAAAAACAGATCAAAGCCATCGTCGAAAACACCCGTCGCGGCGGCCCGATGGAATATCTCCGACCGATCGTGTTCCAGTTGTATCACCCGTACATCTACCGCGACATGTTCGACGAACCGCCGGCCATCGCGCAGATGTACCGGTAATCGAACCGTTACGTCGCCAGGTCGGCGTTGAAATAGTCGAGGATCTCCCGCGGAACGGGCGGAATGTCCAGCGGCACGCCGTTGTTGCGGAGGGATTCGGTCGCCCGGCACCCGGCCGCGACGGAATTCCGCGCCGCGATGGGCGACGTGAGCACCTTGCCGCCCTCGCGGACGTAGCGAACGAACTCGCCGACGATCTTCGGGTCCGCCCCGCCGTGCGTGCCCGGATCGACGGGAATCGAGTAGTGCACGTCGCCGTCGCGGTTGAATTCGCATCGCCGGTTCCACAAACGCACCACGCAATTGGGAGGATTGTCGCCGAAATTCTCGATCCGCCCTTCCGTCCCGATGATCGTGTAGTTCCGCCAGGCGTCGGGAGCGTAGTGACACTGCTGATAGCTGCACAACACGCCGTTGTCGAGTTGCATCTGCATCATGCTGAGGTCTTCCACGTCGAGAATCGGATTGAGCTGCTTCTGCGACAGCGGCGGCCAATTGTCCAGACTCCAGGACGCGTCGCCGCGCTCCTCGGGAGAATGACGGTCGGTGATGCGGTTGTAGACGCTCAGGTTGCCCATGGCGTTGGTGCGGATGGTGTATCCCCCGCACAACCAGTGCAGCACGTCGATATCGTGGGCGGCCTTCTGGAGCAGCAGCCCGGTGGATTTCGTGCGGTCGGCGTGCCAGTCCTTGAAGTAGGCGTCGCACCCGTAGGCGATGAAGTGTCGGCACCAGCCGGCGCGCACCTCGCCGATCGCGCCGGTGTCGATGAGTTCCTTCATCTTCTGCACGAAACTCATGTGCCGCATATTATGGCCGAGGTAGAGTTTCCGCTTCTTTTCGTGGGCGATCCGGAGAATCCGGTCGCATCCTTCGATGGTGATGGCCATCGGCTTTTCGAGATACACGTGTTTGCCCGCGTCCAGCGCCGCCGCGGCGTGCTCCTCGTGGAGGTAATCCGGCGAGCAGATGAACACCGCTTCCACGTCGTCCCGCGCGAGGAGCTTTCGGTAATCGTCGGTGACGAACGTATCGGCGCCGAATTTCTCCTGCCAGGTTTCCAGCACCTTCGGCCTGATGTCCGCCCCCGCCACCAGGCGCGCGCCGTTGTCCGGCTGATGGGCGTGATGCGCCAAACTGCCCCTTCCCCCCGCTCCGATCACGCCGATCCGTAGTTCTTTTCCGCCAGCCATGAGATCGCTTCCTTATGCTTTCACCTTCAATGTTTTCTCCGCGCGTGATGAAGCCCATGGCGAACGGGCCATGGGCTTTGTATTGTATCTTCTTCGCGGAACATCGCCGGGCCGCGGATTACGCGGTGGCTTTGTTGCGGGCCTTGGCAAGACGCGCCTTGCCGCGGGCGGCCGCGTTCTTGTGGATCGTTCCCTTGGCCGCCACCTGGTCCAGCTTCTTGTAGCAGGCGCGGAGGGCTTCGTCCATCTTCTTCGCGTCGCCGCTTTTGAGGGTGTCCTCGAAGGCCTTCACGACGTCCTTGATCTGTCCCTTGCGCCAGCGATTCCTCGCGCGACGCTTGACGTTCTGTCGAATTCGCTTCTTAGCCGAAAGCGTGTGTGCCACGAATGATTCTCCTGTCATTGCTTACTAGTGTAATCCCGGTGTTGCGCCCGGTGAACCCGGCGGGGTGGTCGCAACGGATCGGGCATTATACCGCAGCCACGCGAAAGAACAAGTACTTTTCCCGAAACATTTTGTGTCGGAAAGGTTCCACCGGGTGCTTTAAGCGGGCCGAGGCGAAGGCGCCGCTGGAGAAAACCGCAAATCCTTTTCCCGAAAAGGGTTATTCCTCGATGATTTCCAGGAGGCGCTCGGTCAGCTCCAGGTGGCGCCGTTTTTCCCGGCAGAGCTGGTCCAGGTCGGCTTTGACGGCTGGGTCGGCTTGCCGGGCGGCGGTTTCGTATTGCCCCAGGGCTTCCTGCTGGGTTTCCTGCAGCCGCCGAAACTGCTCTCGCAATACGCATTGATCAAGCATGGCCGACCTTCCCCCGGCTGAGTTTCCCAGCCAGTTGCTCGGCGATCCGACGGTGGTTGATCGTGTCGGTCTGGATGGCCTGGAGGATCGCGTAGATTTCCGCCCGTTGTTCCTGGTCGAAGCACTCGGCGTGGGCGAGTTCCTCGGAGGTTTGCGCCAAGACGGCTCCGATGCGGGACTCCGCGTCGGACCACCCCGAAAGATCGGCTACATACGTACCCGCACCCGTCATTCCACACTCCCAACGCACCGGTGGTGAGATACTCCACAGGAACTCAAAACGGCACCGCACCGTAACAGGGATATTATCGCATAAATCCGGTTCCATCGCAAGAAAATCCGGCGGAAACGGCTATGGATTTTCCCGGAATTTCCGCCGAAAAAACCGACCGGAAGGGGAATCCCAGGGCTTACGCATCTAAATTTTCCTTGGGTGGACCGGTGAGGATTTTGAGCAGGTAATCGTGGTCCCAGCCGCAATACAGGCG
>JAFGJE010000002.1 GCA_016929245.1 Phycisphaerae bacterium | reverse complement strand
CACCAGCGTCACCGGCGCGAAGGGCATGAATTCCGTCCGCTTGAGTTGCTTGTTCAGCCAGTCGTTCACGGACGGGTCGCTCGCGGCGTACATGATCGTCCTCGCCCCCAGCGCGCGAGGCCCGTATTCCATCCTGCCGCGACAGAGAGCGACGATCTTGTTGTCGGCCAGCAGGTCCGCCACTTTCCCGGCCAGTTCGTCGTCATCCTTCGCGTCTTCACTGACGAGTTGATATTCGCTTGTGAGGCGTTCGATTTCCTTTCCGTCCGGCGCGGGACCGAGGTACACCGTTTCGTGCCGGAAGGGTTTCGGATTCTTCTCTTGCTCCGCCCAGCACGCCAGCGCCGCGCCGACCGGCTGGCCGCAATCGCCCATGCCCGGATGCACGTAGATTTCTTCCACCTGCTGAAGCTCATTGATCCGCTGGTTGAGTTTCACGTTTCCGTGCACCCCGCCGGCGAGCGCCACGTGGTGGATGTGCGGATACCGCTTCAGGAACCGCCGCACCAGCCCGACAATCGTTTCTTCCAGCGCCGTCTGCCAGGCGGCCGCGATATCCTCCCGCGAATATCCCCGCAACGGCTTCGGCAAACCTCTGCCTTCCTTGCGGCGGCGATAATCCCACCGCCAGAGGTGAATCCGCGGCGAGAGGTACACGTCGTCGCGGTCGTCGCGCAGGTGAAACAGTTCCCGCGCGTAATCACCCAGAACGGCAGGGTCGCCCAGCGCCGCTAAGCCCGTGATTTTCCCCTCGTGCCGCGCCGGGCGGAAACCCAGCAGCAGCGTGATCGTCTCGTAAAACCGTCCCGGACTGTGCGGCCAGGGGATGTCGAGGATTTTCTCCAGCCGCCCGTCCTTGCCAAGGTACACGCTGGAGGCGTTGATGAACCCGGCGGCCTCCATCACGAACACGAGACACTCGTCCTGGAATCCGCTGCCATAATACGCGGTGCAGGCGTGGTTGTACCCGTGCTCGTAGGAATGCACCTGGCCGCGGAATCCCTGTTGTTTCAGGTCCGCCAGGAGGGCGTCCCAGCGGCGCTGACGCTTGTCGCTGGAGCGACGGTTCGTCAGGAGCATCCTCCGGTAATACTCGCCCAGGCGCCAGAACTTCCAGCCGAAGTACCCAAAGGCGCTCGCCCAGGTTTCGCGGAACTGGGCCTTCTTGAACGCGACGCGGCTGTTGTAGTATCCTTCCACGCCGATATCGTCGCTGACGGCGAGGTGATCGATGTCGGCCGGCGAAAGCCCCACGTCGTCCAGCGCCGCCCACAGCGCCTCGGCGGGGGTGGCGTCGGACATTTTCAGGCGGTCCAGTCGTTCCTGGCTCAGGGCGCAGCAAAGCTCCCCGTCCCGCAGGACAGCCGCGCCGCTTTCGTGCGTATTAAAATGAATTCCTACGATGTTCATGGAGCTAACCAGAATACGGATTCTCCGCCCGGACACAATTGGAATCTTATTTTTGTCCTCGGTGAGTTTTCTGTCATCCTGAGCGGAGCGCAGCGAAGTCGAAGGACCTTACGGGTATGTAGGCGTAAGGTCCTTCGACTTCGCTGCGCTCCGCTCAGGATGACAATCCGGTTCCCTTTACCCAAAACTTGCATACTCCTTGAAACAGCGGTCTTTAGACTTGTCAAATCCGGAGAGAATCACTACACTGCTGGGACAAACCATGAAGCGACTGTTAACCGCGCAACAACTCGACAAGGCCCTCGACGCGCTGTACGACGCCGTGACGGCCGACATGCCCAAAAAGGAACGCATCGCCGTGATCGGCATCCGCACGCGCGGCGAGACGATCGCCCGGCGGTTCGTGGCGAGGCTGGCCGAGGAATATCCCAAACTGAGCGTCGATTTCGGTATTTTAGACATCACGTTTTACCGCGACGACCTTGCGCAGCGACGCGGGATTCCGCTGGTGCGGGCGACGGAAATCGATTTCGACCTTGACGACACCTGGGCGCTGCTCGTCGATGACGTGCTCCAGACGGGCAGGAGCATCCGGGCCGCCCTCGACGCCCTGCACGACTTCGGGCGGCCTCAATGCGTGCGCCTGGGCGTGCTGATCGATCGCGGCGGACGCGAGTTGCCCATCTGCGCCGATTACGTGGGAAAGAAACTCTCCGCGCCCGCGGGACAGCGGATTCAAGTCAAACTCCGGGAGAACGATGACCAGGAAGGCGCGTATGTCTTCAAAAAGGCGTAAGCCCCCCCGCCGGGACGTTCGCTTACACGAGGAAGTCACGGCCGAGGAGGGTTTTGTCTGGACGCGAAAAGATTTACTCGGCCTGGATGAGCTTTCCCCCCAGGAAATTCTCCACATTCTCGACACGGCCGAGAGCTTCAAGGAAGTCTCCACCCGTTCGATCAAAAAAGTGCCCGCGCTGCGCGGCAAGGTGGTGGGGCTGCTGTTCTTCGAGGATTCCACCCGCACGCGAATGAGCTTCGAACTGGCCGCCAGCCGCATGAGCGCCGACACGATCCTCTTCACGTCCAAGGGTTCGAGCGTCTCGAAGGGTGAGACCACGCTGGACACCGTCAAGAACATCGAGGCGATGGGCGTGGACGTGTTCGTGATCCGCCACTCCCAAAGCGGGGCGCCGCACCTGCTGGCGAAACAGGTCGGCGCGTCGATCATCAACGCCGGAGACGGGGCGCACGAGCATCCCACCCAGGCGCTGCTGGATATCTTCACGATCCGCCAGCGGCTGGGACGACTGGCGGGGGTGAAAGTCGCCATCGTCGGGGATATCGCCCACTCCCGCGTCGCGAGGAGCAACATCCTGGGTCTGCGGAAACTCGGCGCGGACGTCACCGTCGTGGGTCCGCCGACGCTCGTGCCCAACGCGATCACCGCGATGGGCTGCCGCGTCTCGCACAGCCTGGACGACATCCTCGACGAGATGGACGTGATCAACATGCTGCGGATTCAGTTCGAGCGCTTCGGCGGCGGATTGTTCCCCAGCCTGCGGGAATATTCCAAACTCTACGGCCTGGGCGCGCAGCGCTTAAGCCGCTGCAAGAAAGACGTGCTGATCATGCACCCCGGGCCGATCAATCGCGGCGTGGAGCTGACCAGCGAAGTCGCCGACGGGCCGAACTCCTGCATCCTCCAGCAGGTAACCAACGGCCTGGCGATCCGCATGGCGGTGCTCTACCTCGTCAGCCCGGTGAGGGAATAATTTTACCAATCTACTGCTTTCACCTCATCGAACTCAATCAAACCCTAACAAAATCCGACCTTCTTCGGGTATTCCCTTGAGTAAAAATTAATAAATATTTTTTCGCGGGAATGGCTTCGCGTCCATTTCAATTCTATTTTTCTTTTGTAAGGCAGTGGCTTGGATTCGCGTCCTCTTTGCGGGAATGACTCTGCCGTCGTGAACGAGTGATTCACGAATCAGGGAACCGGATAGAACCGGAGTAGAATATGTTCAGGTTGTATCGAACCTTTGGCGTGCTGTGCGTAGCCGTGCTTCTCGGCGCGAGCGTAGCCGGTGCAACCATCGAGAAATTCCAGTTTTCCGGAATCATCGATAAAACGCACGACCCGGGGAATCTTTTTCAGGGCATCGACAAGGGAACCGAGTACAAGGGCGAATACTGGATCGACACGGACAAGCTCGAAACCGCCCGGAATTCCGTCAATGGAAAGAGTTCCTTCCTCTACAATCTCTACGAGGTCGACGACGACGCGTTCGGAATGGAAGTGACGATCGGGGATACGGTGTTCACGTCCGGCGGGCGGCGCAACACGCGGATCACCAGTTCTATCCATAACAAACAGGAGTCGCTGACCATCTCCGCGTACGCGGACACCGGCGACGATTCCCTGGAATATATTTCCCTGAATTTTTCCGGGAAGAAAAATCTCCTGGGTCTGGAAACCGATCCCCTGTTGCTCCAGGGCGCCGATCTGAAGAACAAACATGTTTCGGCGACACTGACGTACATGAACTACGACGGGAATTCGGCCTTTAAGGGACAGAAACATTCCTACAGCTACGCGACGGGCGATTTGGCCACCCACGCTCATGTCGGCGGTTCGGTGACGCCCGAACCGGCGACCATGGTGCTGCTGGGACTGGGCGCGGGAATGCTCCTCTTCCGCCAACGACATAAAAAACGCACAACCTTCCAGTAACGAATCTTCGCCGGGAGGGAGAACCTTTCGTGGTACACAGCCGGGTTCGGAGGGGCCCGGCTGTGTTTTTATTAGGGGGGAAATGGGAAATTTTCAACGCAATGTGATAATTTCCTCTTTGATAGTAGCCACGGGCGCAAGCCCGCGGACTGAAACATGATTCCATTTTTTCGGAGTCCCGTAGGGACGTCTGAAATGGACGAAACCATTCAATCGCCCCTACGGGGCTCTAATGTATTGATATTATCCCTATTCCACGGGCTTGCGCCCGTGGCTACTGACAATATTTCATATTACAACCACGGCGCCCTTGTTTTTTGGGGGGATGAAATCACGTCATAACCATCGGTGGAACCAGGTTCGCGGGGTTTGTGGTTTCGTACATTCTTGCCGCGCGGAAGAGGATTTCCTCGCGGAGGATCGGTCCGATCAGTTGCATGCCGATGGGCAGACCCGACTCGCTCAATCTCACCGGCAGCGACAGGCCCGGCAGACCCGCGAGGTTCAGGCTGATCGTGTAGATGTCGGCCATGTACATCTCGATGGGGTTGGCGGTCTTCTCGCCGAACCGAAACGCCGGCGTGGGCGTGGTGGGGCACAGAATCACGTCGCATTTCCTGAAGGCGGATTTGAAATCGTCGGCGATCAGGCGACGCACCTTCAGGGCCTTGTTGTAATACGCGTCGTAATATCCGCTCGATAGCGCGTACGTACCGAGCATGACTCGCCGCTTGACTTCCTCGCCCAGGCTTTCGGCGCGGCTGCGGGAGTACATCGTCACGATATCGTCCACCGCGTCCTTCGTGCGATGGCCGTAGTGGACGGAATCGAACCGCGCGAGATTGCTGGAGCATTCGGCGGTGCAGACGATGTAATACGCGGACACGGCGAAGCTGCTGATCGCGCCGTCGGCAGCGACGTCGATCCGGCTGTGCGGGAGGGAGACTTCCACGATATCCGCGTCCATGGCCTTGTAGGCGTCGATCGCTTTTCCGATCGCGGCGCGGGTGTCCGGGCTAAGCGCTTCGGCGCTATCGGGGAAAAACTCCGTCGGCAGGCCGATGCGGAGATTTTTGATCGGTTCGTCGAGTTGGGCGAGGTAATCCGGCACGGAATTCGGCAGGGAAGTCGAGTCGGCGGGGTCGTGCCCGGCGATCACGTTTGTCAGCAGCGCCGCGTCCTTCACGTCGCGCGTCAGCGGGCCGATCTGGTCGAGGCTCGATCCGAACGCCACCAGGCCGTACCGGCTGACGCGCCCGTAGGTGGGTTTGCATCCGACAACACCGCAGAACGCCGCCGGCTGACGGATCGACCCGCCCGTGTCGCTGCCCAGCGCCGCGGCGCACAGGCGTCCCGCGACGGCGGCCGCCGATCCCCCGCTGCTACCGCCGGGCACGCGTCCGGTGTCCCACGGATTTTTCGTCGCGTGCATTCCGCTGTTTTCCGTGGAGGAACCCATGGCGAACTCGTCCATGTTCGCCTTGCCCAGAACGACCGCGCCGGCCGCTTGCAGCTTCGCCACGGCTGTTGCGGTATACGGCGCGCGAAAATCCGCCAGATATTTGCTCGCGCAGGTCGTTCTACCGTAGGTCGTGCAGAGGTTGTCCTTGACGGCCACCGGCACGCCGCCGAGGGGGCCGATCTGTTTCCCCGCCGCCCGGTCGGCGTCGAGTTGCTTCGCCCGGTCCAGCGCCCGGTCGGGATACGTTTCGTTAAACGCCTGAATCTCCCCGTCCCGCGCGGCGATGGCGTCGAGATAGGCTTGTGTCGCTTCGACGGCGGACGTTTCACCGGCGACTATCGAGGCCGCCAGTTGCGCGGCGGTTAAATCGGTGATCGCACTCACGCGCCACGCTCCAATTGTTGAATAATTTCTTCACTCTTACCGGCCCGAGCACGAAGTGTAATATAGAAAAAATAGAGAAAATTCACGAATTCATATTCTCCTTTTGTACCGGGAACGTTTTTCAGTACGCCGATCTTTCGCATTTTTTTAATGAAATTATCGAAATTCTTCGCTTGTTTGGGTGAAAGAGATTTTAATACATCGGCTCTCGTGATGATGGGATAACTCAAGCGTCCAATATGTTGAAGGATATCCTGGTATACCTGGCTCCGTAATTCTTCATACAATGGCCTGGCAAGGTATTTTCTACCGACATTTTCACAAGCCACACTGAGTCCCCGATCCGATACGTCAAATATATCAATATGTCCGTCCTGATCTTCCCAAAACACGGCGTCACCCATTTCATGCCACATCACGGGATGTCCCCCCGCCAGTTTTGCCATAAGCTCCAATGCTTCCGTATCCCAGGTATGTTCCACGGAACGAAAACTCTGCTCGAAAAATGCAATGGCGTCTTTTTCCCGCATAATATTCAATTCGATGGGCTGAAAGATGCGGTCGATGGAAGGCTGTTTTGCTTTCAGATCGTCCATGCGTTGCGGGATGCCGACAAGGGAAAACACCCACGGAAAATTTCGCTGAGGACCGACGGCAATTTGATCCACCATACTCTTGAGAAAATGCGCAAATTGGGTGTCGTCCGCAATCCCATTCAAATCATCCGCGGCAAGAAATATACCGCTTTTCCCCGCCTCACGAATTACCTGTCCAACGCGAAATAACAAAGGAAGAAAGTTCTCCACCAGGGATTCACGAGATTCCGCGTCCTTTTTGAATTCAACTCCGATCCCGAAAAGGTCAATTTTTTCAACGTACTTATCAAATACTCCTCGAACCTTATCGAACAGAGTTTTTTCAGGAAGCTGTGAGACGATGGCTTGATACATTCGGCGACAGGCTTCCCCGACGGAATCAACACCCCCCAATTGGCACTGGGCCGTGATGAAACCGTGTACTCTTTCAGCCAACTGCCCCGCCAGTGAGACAAGACTGCTTTTTCCGATTCCTCTTTCTCCCGTAATGAAGACATATTGTGGATTGCCGGACTTGGCTTGTCGAATGGCTCGTTCCAGGAGTTTGACTTGTTCCTCGCGGCCGATAAAAAATTCCGGTGTGACGGGTTTCCCGGGAAAGAAAGGACTTCGATCCTTCACGATAATTATTTGTTTTTCCGCCATGTTATTTCTCCTTGCGCGTACACTCACGCGCCGCCTCCGATCACCTTGGGCACGCGGAAGAAATCGTCCACGCGGTCGGGCGCGTTAGCCAGCGCCTCGTCGGGCGTCAGCGACGGTCGCGGCGTGTCGTCCGCGAAGACGTTCTGAAGCTCCACGGCGTGGGCCATCGGCTCGATATTTTCGGTGTCGAGTTCCTGGAGTTTTCCGAACGCCTCCAGCACGTCGCTGAACTGGCGAACGAAGGCGGTCACTTCCTCGTCGGTCAGTTCGATGCGGCTGAGTTTTCCAATATGCCGAACCAAATCGGCGTCGATGTGTGTGCTCATGGCTTCTTATCTTGATGATTTCCGCCCGTCTGTCAACGGATAGCTTACTCGATCAGCCTTCCAGAAAGTCGAATCGCCGTTGGCCGCAGCAGGGGCATGTGTTTTTCGGGTCGCGGACGGCGGGAATCTGTCGCACCTGGTTGGACCAGAGGTCCAGTTTCGTCAGGTACGGACTAAGAGCTTCAGTTCGCCCCGCGAGGATTTTCAGCGCCTCGTTGGCTTCCATCGCCGCCACGGCCGCCACCGCCGTTCCCAGGATCCCCACGCGGGAGGCTTTTTCGCTTTTTTCCTCCTCCGGGGTGGGCGGGGTTTCAAAAACGCACCGCAGGCAGGCGGTTTTCCCGGGCAGGATGGGCAGGACCTGTCCCTCGTCCCGCACCGCGGAGGCGAACACCCAGGGGATGTCCATTTTCACCGCGTAATCGTTGATCAGGAACCGGCTGGACCAGTCGGACGTTCCGTCCAGGATCAGGTCCATCCCGTCGGCCAACCTGGCGATGTTGTCCTCGTACAGGTGGGTTTGCTTCGGTTCGATATCCAGATTGTGATTGATCCTTCCGAGATACTCCGCCGCCGAGTACACCTTGGGCGAATGCTCCGCGGCGTCGAGTTCGTCGTACATCGCCTGCCGGGCGATGTTGGTCCAGTCGACCGTGTCGTCGTCCACCAGGCGCAACATGCTCACGCCCGCCCGAACGAGCAGTTCGCTTAACCACGACCCTACTCCCCCCAGCCCGACGATCAGCACGCGGGCGTTCAGGATGCCGCGCTGGCCTGAGCGTCCCAGGCCTGGAAACAGCTCCTGACGTTGATATCGAGGTAAATTGAGCGATTCCGGCTCCAGCATCATCTCAATCCTTTCTCCGATCCGCCGCCGGTCCGCCTCGAACCGGCCATCCCATGATTGTTCATTTCCGAAAGGGAAGCGTGTTGTGCTACAATGAAGGGGAAATCCCGCGAGCGACTTTCAGCGGGAATTCGCGGGAAATTATCCCCGTTTCGACTCCGAATTACAAGAAGAAGACTTCGCTGTCGGAACCGCGGACGACTTCGCGCGTCCAATGGGTTGGAAACGAAAACATGCACCATAATTGTCATCCTGAGCGAAGGTTCGAGCGAAGCGAGAACCGAAGTCGAAGGACCCCACGGGTTCCTGAGCGTAAGGTCCTTCGACTGCGCTGCGCTCCGCTCAGGATGACAATGTATGTTTGGTTTTTACTTGGCAGCCTGGCGATGGGGCAGGTTCCCTCAACCCAGCCGTCGGAGAATCCCCTCTCCGCCGCCCGGCAAGCCTATCAAAAGGGGGAGTATTCCCTCGCGGAGCAGCAGTATCGAAAGGATATCCAGTCCTCCCCTTCGCCGGCCGCCGTCGTCGGACTGTCTCAAACGCTGCGCATGACGGGCCGATACGCCCAGGCAGTCGATCTGCTGCGCAGCCAGGCTATCGAAGGGCAAACCACCGCCGACCTGCACCGCGAAACCGCCCATGCCCTGCGCGACGTGGGACAATACGCCGACGCCCTTTTGCAGATCGAGCAGGCCGACGCGCTGCAACCCGACCACGCCGAAACGATTCTTCTCCGCGGGCAGCTCCTCGAAACCCTGGGGCGGAAGGACGACGCCCTGGCGGTCTACACGCAAATGGAGCGCATCCTCGACACCGACGACTACCAGCGCGACGCCCCGACCTTGACGGCCCTGGGACGGATCATGGATCGACACGCGATTCTCACCGGTAGAAAAGCCTCCGACCAGGCCCGAAATATCCTGCACAATTACTTCCAGCGGGCGTACCAGAAAGTCGATCCGACCTACTGGCAGGCGAACCTGGCGGCCGCTCGATTCCTGCTGGAGAAACACAACACCGCCCAGGCGCTCGAGGAAATCAAACTCGCGCGGAAGAGCAACCCCAACCTCCCGACCGCCCACGCCGGTCTGGGATACGCGGACTTGCAGAAGTATCAATTCCAGTCCTGCCTCGTTAATGTCAACAAGGCCCTGGCGATCAATCCCAACCATCCCGAAGCGCTCTGCCTGCAGGCCGGCTGCTACATGCAGTGGCGAAAGTTCGACAAGGCGATCCCGCCGCTGGAGAAAATCCTCGCGGTGAATCCCAACCATATCGAGGCGCTGTCGCTGCTGGCGGCGGCCTACATGCGGCAGCAGAAACCCGTAAAAGCCCAAACCTACGCCGACCGCGTGCGCGAGATCAACCCGAACGACGCGACCCTTCCGCACACCATTGGATACTGGTACATGGCCGGTCGGCAGTTCGACCAGGCGGAAATCTACCTCAAGGAAGCCGCCGCCCTGGCGCCGAAGCAGGCCGACCCGCTCGCGTCCCTGGGCGAGCTGTATATGCAGACCGGCCAGGAGGAAAAAGCCCGACTAACGCTCCAGCAGGCCCACGACCTGGACGACTACCGCATGGATGTAAGCCACTTTCTCCAAATTGCTAAACGTCTAAAAAATTTCGCGGTGAAGGAGACGGAACATTTCATCATCAAGGTCGATCCGGAACACGACCGCGTGCTGCTCGAACCGATGGCGGCGTATCTCGAATCGATCTACCCCGAAGTGACCGGGGATTACCAATTTGAACCGACCGTCAAGACGATGATCGAAGTCCTGCCGAACCAATCGGAGTTTTCCGCGCGGATCGCCGGACGGGCGTGGGTGCCGACCGTCGGCGCCTGCACGGGTCGCGTGATCGCCCTGACCGCCCCCAGCCAGAAACGAGGCCTGCTGGGACGACACAACTGGTCCCAGGTACTGCGGCACGAATTCGCCCACACCGTCACGCTGGAAATGTCGCGCAACCGCATCCCCCACTGGCTGACCGAGGCCTGCGCCGTCTGGCAGCAGAAGGACAAGCGGGCGTTCAAGTACATCGAGCTTCTGACCGACAGCGTCCGGAGAAACCGGCTGGTGCCCGTGGCGGATCTCGACTGGGCGTTCATCACCCCGAAATACCCTAACCAACGAATGCTCGCCTACGCCCAATCGGAATGGATCCTGGATTACATCATCCGTCAGTATGGCTTTGCAAAGTTGCACAAAATGCTCGAAGCCTTCGCGGACGGTTTGCCGCAAAGCGAGGTGTTTGAAAAAACACTGGGCCTGAAGGAAAACCAATTCGACACACAATTCCTCGCCTGGGCGAAGCAATCGGTGCGAAAATGGGGGTTCGATCCTTCCCCCCCGCCGAATCTGACCAAGGCCGCCCAGGCGGTCAAACAACATCCCAACTCCTCCGACGCCCGCGCCCGATACGCCCACGCGCTGCTGTTGGCGAAAAAGAACGACCGGGCCTTGAAGGAGGCGGAACAGGCCCGGCGTTTGTACAAACCCAGCCCCCTGGCGATCAAGTCGCCCGAAGAAAACGTCCTGGCGTTGCGCGTGCTGGCGAATGTGCACTTCGGCGCGAAACGATACGACGAGACGATCCGGCTGTGCAGGCGCATCGAGGAGATCGACCCCACGACGACAACGGCGCCCGGCCTGCTGGCGCGGTGTTACCTCGCGCGGAAGGACTGGGCCCGCGCGATCGAATCGCTCGAACTCCTCCAGAAGCGCCAGCCGATGGACGCCTACAGCTACGAAAAACTCGCGAAGCTCTACACGCAACTCGCCCAACCGCAAAAAGCCCTGCCGAACCTGATCTACCTGCACCGCCACACGATGGACGATCCGAAATACGCCCGGCAGATCGCCGAAATCTATCGCACGCTGGGACAGGCCCAGCCGGCGCTGGCGTTCTTCCGCGAGGTGACGTACATTCAGCCGTACGATCCGGGACCGTATGAAGCGATCGCCACGCTGCACCTGCGAGAGAAGCAATACGACCAGGCCCGGCAGGCGGCCGAGAATCTCACGTTCCTCAATCCCAAGGATCCCAAAACATGGACGTACCTGGCGACCATTCGCTATCGCATCGGCATGGCGAAAAACGACCTGGCGGAACTTAAACAGGCCCGCGCCGACGCGATCAAGGCGAAGCAGCTCAATCCGAAATCTCCCCCAGCCGTCCTGCGGTTTATTGACGCCGCGATCCAAAAACGCCAGAATGGTTGAATGAACAATCCGACCATTCAGCAGTTTCAGGAATTCATCCGCGAGAAGTACTACGCCACCGACTCCAAACGCGGAACGCCCGCGACCTTCCTGTGGTTCATCGAGGAAGTCGGCGAACTGGCGACGGCGCTGGCGGGCGAAGACCAGGCCAACAAGGAAGAGGAATTCGCCGACGTGCTGGCGTGGTTGTGCACGCTGGCGAACATCAACGACGTCGATCTCGCCGAAGCGGTCAAGAAATACACCGAAGGTGAGATTGAGGGACATAAGTAGGGACTGGGGACTTGGGTTTAGGGACTTGTGAATCAAGTCAGATAGGGAGCGGGAAATCCGCATTCCGCAATCCGCAATCCGCAATTCAATGCGCCCGAAGAACCGGCGGGCCTTCGTCGGTGGGAATCAGTTCGATCTCAACGTCGTAGGTTTCGCGGAGCAACTCTTCGCGGATCACGTCG
This sequence comes from Phycisphaerae bacterium, assembly GCA_016929245.1. Taxonomy (GTDB): domain Bacteria; phylum Planctomycetota; class Phycisphaerae; order SM23-33; family SM23-33; genus JAFGEJ01. The sequence goes on along the minus strand of JAFGJE010000002.1, from coordinate 3,037 downwards.
TCCGGACCGCCCGCGGCGACTACGATTCCCCGCTTCATCAGCATCAGTTCGTCGGCGAAGCGCCCCGCGAGGTTGATATCGTGGCTGACGCAGACGACGGCCATGTTCCAGTCGTGGGCGAGACGCCGCATCATGCGGTAAATCTTGAGCTGGTTGCGAATGTCCAGGTGACTCGTCGGTTCGTCCAGCAGGCACACGCCCGGCTGCTGCGCCAAGGCCCGGGCGATCATCGCGCATTGCGCCTGCCCGCCGGAAAGTTCCTCCAGCGTTCGATCGGCTGCGTCCGTCGATTCGGTCATCTCCATCGCCAGGCGGGCGATTTTAAGGTCCGTTTCACTCGGCAGGCCCATCGCGCCGGTATGGGCGTATCGTCCCATGAGCACCAGTTCCCGCACGGGAAAGTTCAGGGCGCTCGTGGGCGTTTGCGGCACGTAGGCGAGTTTGCGGGCCAGTTCTTTGGCGGAATAGGATTCCAGCGATTTTTCTTCCAGCGCGATCGTTCCCGAACCCGGCCGCAGGACGCCTAATAAAAGTTTTAGCAACGTCGTCTTGCCCGAGCCGTTCGGACCCAGCAGGCAGAGGAATTTCCCCCGCGAGGCCGATAGACTCACGCCGCGCAACACCTCCGTTCCCGCGCGATACGCGAAATGAACTTCCGTCGCCCGCAGAATGGCTGACGCGTCGCTCATCCGAGTCCCTCCTTCGCCCGGCGGCGCAGCAGGACGATGAAGAAAGGCCCGCCGGCCAGCGCGGTAATCACGCCCACGGGCAACTCGCCGAACTGGAACCATGCACTCATCAACCGGCAGAGCGTGTCGGCGAGCATGAGGAACATCGCCCCGCCGAACCCCGCGACAATCGCCAGCCGGCGGTGATCCGGGCCCAGCAATAACCGGCAGATGTGCGGCACGATCAATCCGACAAACCCGATCGGTCCCGCCAGCGCTACCGACGCCGAGGTCATCAACGCCACGACGACGAACGTCTCCACGCGAAGCCGGTGCACCCCCACGCCGCTGGTGGACGCGACGTCGTCGCCGAGGGACAGCATGTTCATCGCCGCCGAGCGCAGGAACAGCACGAACCACCCCGCGACGATCATCCCGCCGCAGATCCAGATCAGACTCGGCTGACTCCACAGCCAATCGGGAATCTGTCCCATCCCCCAGCCGACGAACTTGAAAATCTCGTCCGGCTTGAGAAAGTGCATCAGCGCCATAATCACCGCGCCGTTGAACACGTTGACGATCACGCCGGCCAGCAGCAGCACGTACGGGTCGAGTCGGCCGCGCCGCTGGGCGATCCCGTACACCACCGCGGCTGTAATCAGCGCCCCGACCATCGCCAGCACCGGCGTCGTCGCCCAGGGCGCCAGGTGAAGCACAACCCCCAGGCTCGGTCCCAATAACACGCCGATCCCCGCGCCGCTGCTGACGCCCAGGATGTACGGCTCCGCGAGTGGATTGCGCAACAACCCCTGCAGCGCCAACCCCGCCGCAGCCAGCCCGACCCCCACCAGCGCCGCGGCGGACAGCCGCACGACGCGAAGCCGCCAGATCGGGGAATCGAACAACTTCTCATCCAGCGGAACCTCGATCCGCCCCAAAACGCCGCACGCCATCCCCACGACGACGGTCGCCGCCGCCATCACGACGAACCACACCACCAGCGTCCGGGACGTGATGGGCGACTTCGCGTTGTTCGTGGATGTATCCATATCGCGGATAGGATGGTAGACGCAACCGGCCGATACGTCAACGGCTGGATTCGGGAAGATGAGCGAAGTATCATTCAATATAGCTGGGTGGCATGCCCTCACCCTTCTTAGGGGGTGGGCATGTCTTGACGGAACATGCCCACCCCCTAAGAAGGGTGAGGGCATGCCACCCGAGGATAACCATGACAACCTTCTGGAGCATATTGGCCATCGCCGTCGGCCTGGGCGCCGACGCGATGAGCGTCTCCGCCGCCGTCGGCGTCAAATGGCACGGGCGCGGGCAGAAATTCCGCCTCGCCTGGAGCATGGGACTCTTCCAGTTCCTCATGCCGCTAGCCGGCTGGGCGGTGGGCCAATCCCTCGCGGGTGTGTTGCATCAATACGGAACGTACATCGCCGCGACGTTGGTCTTCGCCGTCGGCGTGAAGATGCTCTACGAAGCCTGGCGGAACCACCCCGGCCAGGTGGCTGAAGCTGAAGAAGAAGCAATTGAAAAGGCCTTGCACCGTCACCCCAAAGATCCCACCCGCGGCTGGTCGCTGCTGGTACTCGCCGTCGCGACGAGTCTCGACGCCCTGGTCGTGGGATTCTCCCTGGCCTTGAAAGGCATGACGGGGTTTTCGTCCATCTGGCTGCCGTGCGTGGAAATCGGAATGGTGGCGGCGGCGATGTCTTTGGCGGGCGTGCTGCTGGGCCAATACGTCGGCAAAGCGATAGGCCGACCCGCGGAATTCCTCGGCGCGCTGGTTCTGACTGCCCTGGCGGTGAGTTTCCTGTTCGTGTGACGTCATTGTCATCCTGAGCGAAGCGAGTCTTCGAGCGAAGTCGAAGGACCTCACGCGCACGTACCCGTAAGGTTCTTCGATATAGCTTGCCCCCAAGGGGATGCGCTTCGCTCAGGATGACAGAAATACATTTGCCTTTTTTGAAACATCTTTTGTTCTGTCAAGCAATGATACAATGACAAACCTTATTACTATTAATATAGAGGCTTATCCATTAAGTCGGATTTTATAGGAACAATTTCAAATTGATGTTTGGAAGCGATTTGCTGAACTTCATAAACAGTACTATCATCAGCAAAAGGGGATATATAGATATTTTCGATAAGATGACGAGGTTGAATCGGAATTTTTACACTCCCATCTTCTTCCCGTGGAATATCTTCATTTGTATTCCAAATAAGCGCCCGCAATTCTTTTTCATGCTCAAAGCATTTCCTTTTCGTCATGCAAGATGTGAATATAACGATAGGCCATCCACTTGGATCATCAATAGGATCGTCTGTATAAATAATTTCACCAATAAAAACCGAATCCT
>JAFGJE010000225.1 GCA_016929245.1 Phycisphaerae bacterium | reverse complement strand
GTGCACAAAGGCCTCGGTGCCGTCTTCCGTCGTAATAAAACCCCAGCCTTTCGAGTTATTGAACCACTTCACCGTACCCTTGGCCATACGTGCCTCTCCTTTCCACATCTAGCGCCCAAAAAAACCCTATAAAACAAATAATACCGACGTGCAACGAAAAGGTTTTCGGCGTAAGGACAGAATCGGGTCCCAGTGGCCCAGCCCAGTGCTCCTATTATGGGTGCCAGGATACCTCAAGTCAAATGAATTCTCCTAATTATCTGACGTTTCAGGACAATACAATTCCAAGAACTTCTTGGAGAACGAGTTTTGGTTCCGAATTTGCACCTATGTTTTTTGCTTTTTTCCCCAGGGGAGCGAAATGCTTTTCGGAGGTGACGCGAAACAGACTAAGCGTCTTAATTCCAATCGCCGCCGCTAGATGCGCCGGTCCGCTGTCGTTGCCCACAAACGCTTCCGCCCCGGCAAGGACACCCGAAAATTCTTCCAGCGTCGCTTTCGTGATGACGGGATACGCCGCGAGGAGATTTATATCACTTTTTGTGAAATTTTCGCGCTCGACGGGGCCTAAAACGAATACAGGCCGGCAGGTCAGTTGGGTTTGAATACCCCAAGCCACTTCGAGGAACTCCTCGATAGGCCTGCGCTTCTGCGCTCCCCCCGCACCGGGATGCAACACGACGTATTTCTCATCCGACAGGGCGACTTGTTGCAACAACCGACGGGCCGATTGCTTCCACTCGTCCGGCGGCCGCCAAACCGACGTGCATAAATCCTTGCGTGATAAGGGTAAGCCAAGTTTCGCCAGCCACAGTTCCGTAAGATGCCCCGGATACTCCGCCGGTGGGCGAATCGGCAGAAACGTCGCCCGCCGCGCACGACACACGCGAGCGAGTCGCTGTTCGAGAATCGGATTTCCTTCCCCGAAAAAACTGATGAGATGATCGCACGTCCCCAATAATTCTGTCAGCCGAGTTTGCTCCACTGGAACATCGGTAAACAATTCCTGCATCGGCAGACGGTCGTAATCCAGCGTTTTTGGGACCACCCCAAACCCCGCCAGCAGATTCGCCACAGCCCCATGGCCGACGAACGTCACCTCCCCTTCCAACATCTCCAACACCCGCCCCAAAAGAATACAATCCCCCAGCGCCCCGGGATGAATCGCGAGAAATACCGTTTTATTCCATGACGTCTTCAAAACATCGCTCATGTCCGAACTCCATCATTGACACGAATACCGAAGGCAATTCGTTTTTGCGCGGCGGGAAAGGATTCCCGCCGCGTATTTATCAATTGGCTCCGGTATCATTTCTTTCTTTTTCCCAATAGAGCAAGAAAAAATACATAGCCTGTGGATACCATACCATAAAAAGTTCCAATCCAACTTCTTTGTCCATTCCGGGCGTGAAAAACCTGCTGACGAAAGCACGGGTTTCTTATGATTGGGGTATAGATTTTTGCCATGGATTATCGATAGAATCACAAAACTGTATATATTTTTCCCGGGTAAAACCATCATGACCGGAGCGGTGAACGTTCCTGGAACGGTTCGTGCCGCCGGAGGAAATGTCAAACCGGTTTCGGCGGGGCGGTGGATTCTCTGGCGATGAGTTTCATGTCGAACAACTCCTGCCGGGTATCAGAGTCGGGTTCCCGCGAATGAAATTGTTTTCTCTATGCGTTTGACAGTCTCTTGGCTCTGGGATACCATTGCCCGCTTCCGCGGGATGGAATGGTCCATTTCCCTGAAAAACAAGGAAAATTCAGACTCATGACGCGACTGGATGCCAAAGATGTACGGACAGCCATGGAACACGCCTGCCATTGGCTTGTGGATATCGCGCAACTGCAAAGCGACGAACTGCCTGCCGACACCGATAACAGCCACGGCTTTCCGTACACCCGCTGGCGGGGCGCGATTCGCGGGGAATACAGCGCCGCGAAACAGAAATGGTGGTTTTTCTGCCCCGTCTGGCATACCGGACAGGCGGTCAAGGCGCTGGTGCTGGCGTCCCAAACGCTGGAGCAGCCCAGGTGGATCAACGGCGCGAAGCTGGGCGCGGAGTTCATTTACAATCATCAGGTATACGACGAAGCCGGCCCGGATCACGGCCTGATTCTCGCGTACGAGGATCTGCCGGAGAAAGTCAACACCTCGGCGATTATGGAGTGCATGGACGGTTTGATGCGGTTGGCCGACGCCGAAAACGACCAGGCGGCCTGGGATCGCATCGTCGCCGCGGGGTCGTTTATCGTGGACAAGATGTTCATGCCCGAAGAGGGGCTCTTCCGCGACCTGTATGACCCGAAAATCCATTCCGTCATTCCGGCGCCGTATCGCACGAAGGACAACATCGGCGGCAGACCCTTGGTGGAGGACGCGATCCTGGTTCGCTTGTATGAACGCACGAAGGATCGGAAATATCTCGACGCGCATTTGCGCGTGTCGCGGCAGTTGGTGGCCGACCAGCGCCCGAAGGGCAACTGGATCGACTACGGCCCGTGCAACGCGAAGGAGGGGACGTTCCATCCGCGGCACACGTACTGGTGGGGCTTACCGCTGCTGGATTCGTATCACGTCACGGGCGAGAAGTGTTACCTCGACACCGCGATCGCGTCCGGTGAATTCACCGCCAGGGCGCTGCGGAGGGACGGCGGGTACATTCGCGGAACGGATATGGATTTCAACACGGACAGTTTCGGCCACGTCACGTCGGGATCGGGTTGCGCGGCGATTCTGTTCCTGCGACTGTTTCAGGAAACGAAGGAAGACAAATGGATGGAACTCGCCCAACGCGCGATATCGTACTGCATGAGAGTGCAACTGCTGGACGTGCAGGACAAGAATCTGGAGGGCGTGATTCTGGAGAAAGTGCTCCCGCCGGTGGACCACACCGACGCCTCGCCGTATTACATCCGCGATTTAGGGACGATTTTCTTCGTCATCGCCGCGGCGGAATATCTCAGGACGATATAGTTTCTGTCATCTCCTCAGGAGCCCCAAGGGCCTGAGCGGAGCGAAGGATCTCATACCAATTCAAAAAAATAAAGGTCGATCTGGATATTATTCTTTCTTTGATAGTAGCCGCGGGCGCAAGCCCGTGGACATATCGTTGCGAAGAAATATAAGAGCCCCGTAGGGGCGATTGAAATATTCAGTCGCCCCTACGGGGCTCAGATATAGTTAAGATTGTTCTATAACCACGGGCTTGCGCCCGTGGCTACTTTCAAAAACAGAGATAGGATTTTATTTTGATTCGACACATCGTAATCATTGAATCACTTGTTATCGCTTCGTATGCAATCAAGGATTTTCCTGTTTTATCATCTTCATTTCGTTTTCCAGGTCGCGGAGAGACAGGCGGATATCTTCCATCTGCCGGCTTCGCAGGGAACTGCCTCGGACAATCAGCGAAAATGTGCTCACGACGGCAACGATGAAGGAAATCGCCAGGATAAATGCCAGAAGTCCAAATACACTGAGGGCAATGAACAAAGGCGAGTCGGGGGATTCGGGAGTATGTTGCTGTTTGATAAACACGGTAAGCGGTAACGCGATGAAATAGGCCAGGAACAGGATTGCCCAACTGATCCCCGCGACCCATTTCAATCGACGGACGCGCTTTTTGCCCAACTGAATCGTCTCATGCAGTTTTTCGCGATCCTGGCGAGATAAGGTTTCCGGCGAAAGTCCGTTCTGCCGAAGCAACTCGTCTTTTAATTCTGTGCTACTGGTCATGGGATTGCTCCTCTATCTGTTTTCGCAGCATTTTTTTGGCGTAGTGAAGGCGGGATCGAACCGTGCCATGATTGCAGCCGATCAATGACGCCAACTGCTCATAGGACATGTCTTCAAAGAATCGAAGGACTAAAATCTCGCGATGGTCCAGGGATAGCTTGTCCAGGGCGGCGTGGATGGCGGCAGCGTCTTCGGCGGTGAATTCCGGAGTGTCTTCCCGCGGCAGGTTGTCTTCTTCCTTGAGGGACACCTGCGGTAAGCGTCCCTGCCGGCGGAGGAACCGAAACGCCCGATTTCGCGCGATCCGATACAACCAAACGGAAAACGATTTCGGATCGCGCAGGCGCTTCAGCTCTCGAATCATCGTCATCCAGACGTCCTGCAGGATGTCCTCGGCCTGGTGCTCGTTACCCATCAGCCGACGAAGGTAATATCGCAGCGGCGCCTGGTACTGTTGCACCAACGATTCCAATGCGTCTTCGTCACCCGCCTGGTAACGAAGAATCCATAATCGTTCTCGAATTTGATCGTTTCGATCCACACAACGTCCTTCAATGCCACAGAGTCCCCCTGATCGAAAAAGTTCAAATCATTTTTAAAAATTCCGGCGGAGCCGGAGCTCCATTAAAACGGTATTGCATAATTGCGCGGCGGGAATCCTTTCCCGCCGCGTTCTTTGATGATATTCATATTTCAGAAACGCGGTGGGAAAGGATTCCCACCGCGCGGAAGATTATGAATGATTCACTGCAGTATCATGCTTTCTTCGGCTTGGAAATGTTTCGATTTCGCAGCAGGTGCAGGTATTTCATCACGATTTCGTGATGCGTTTCGCAACGGAACATGTTTTCAAGAATGGCCCACTGCATCAGGTCGGCGTGGGAGCGATATCCTTCCGGAAGGTTTCGGATGCGTTTGATCAAGTTGGAACCTCGATCAACGTACCTGTCGTGCCAGAGACGCTGAAGTTTTTTCGGCTGCTGTAACGTCTTGCAGAGGGATTGCAGATGTTTCTCGAAGGCCTTTCGCCTGGCCGGCGGCAGGATGTCCACGCTCACCTTGTCATATTGACTTTGAAGGGGAATTACTTCGAATTTCACCGGCTTGGTTTTCGAGAGAAACAGTCGAACGGCCAGGCCTTGCGTCCAGCATTTCCGTCGCGCGTTGGGGGGCGTCGGCCAGGGGAACATGAAATTCCCCAGGCAATAGAAGATCGGAATTTTTTGATAGATCTCCCAGCCTTGGGGAATATGCGCGTGACTCACGATGACCGCCGACGCGCCGCAACGGGCGTAGTAGCGATAACGTTTTATCATTCCCGGGCTGGGATGAGGGAAGTATTCGCTGCTTCCGTGCAGGAACACGAGCAGCACGTCGCATTGTTTCGACGCCGCCTGGACGGCTTCGCCGTTGAAGGCCGGGTCCATGCTCGCGGCGCCCCAGCCGTATTCGTCCACGACGCCGAATTCATTCTCCGCGAAGGCGAGGAATCCGATTTTCAGTCCCTTGCGCGTCATGAACAGCGGCTTGGACGCTTCCTCGGCTGTCCTGCCGACGCCGAAATATGGAATCGAAACCTTTTCCAGTTCGCGCACGGTGCTGACGACGCCCTCCGGGCCGAAATCCCGGATGTGATTGTTCGCCAGGTTCGCCACGTCGTACCCGCACCGTTTCATCGCCTGAGCGAACTTGGGGTCGGCCTTTAAGTTAGGTCCGCACTTGATGATCGGCTTACCCTTCGCCACCAGCGGCGCTTCAAGATTCGCCACAACGACGTCCGCGTTTTTCATGGTCCCCGCCAATCGGCCGAAGATGTCTTCCATGCTCTCGTTCAGCATCCTGCCGGTGCCGTTGGCATAGCCGCACTTGTCCGGACACAAATCGCCCGTGACCAACACTTCCACGGAGGAATTTTGTTTGCTGTTTCGTGTTTTCGTCATGTTTTTTTTCCTGAAATGCAATTTTAGAGAAGTACCGTGTCGCCGGGAGTGTAACAGAAATAAATGAAATGTGGGAGTGAGTGCGCCTTCGAAATACGAAAACAATCAAAAGAAGCGGAATCCAAAAGAAGCCGCTTGTTATCTTTGTCCCGAAGGGACAACAGCGTTTAGCCGGGGTGTGAGCGCACTATGGGATCTTCGACCTGTCCCTAAGAGCCTGTATGAAAACGTGGCTTGGACGTCCCGTCCAAGTGTCTCATGGGCCTCCGCCCCATGAAAAAACAAAAACAGCAGGGTCAAGATGACCCTGCGACGCTTGGGCCAGAGGCCCAAGCCACGTAAAAGAAGGTTTTCATGCAGGCTCTAAGGGATTGCACGCCCTACGAATCTTCCAGCGCGGCGCCGAGTTGTTCCCATTCTTTGTAGAGGGTTTGGAGTTGGGTTTTCTCGGCGGTATACGCGTGGCCGAGTTCTTCGATCTGCTTCATGTCGCCTTCGCCGGAGGCATGGGAAATCTGCTCGTTAAGATCTTCGAGCTTCGCTTCGAGTTGGTGAATTTGCGTTTCCACTTCGTCAAATCGCCGCTGTGTTTTTTTCAGTTCGTTGGCCTGCTTGCGACGCTCCTTTTGGTCTTCTTTTCGTTGCTGCTGGGCTTCGCGGCGCTGCTGTTTATCGGGTTTGGGTTGTGTCGCGGGGTCGGCGGCGCGTTTTTTGTCGCGCCATTCGAGGTAGCGGTCCCAGTCGCCCACGAGCGGCGTGATCGTGCCGTCGTGGATCGCCCAGATGTCCGTCGCCAGCGCGTGGATGAGATACCGGTCGTGGCTGACGAAGAGAATCGTGCCGTCGAAGTCGCTCAGCACATCCTGGAGCACCTCCTGCGAGAGGATGTCCAGGTGGTTCGTCGGTTCGTCCATCACCAGCAGGTTAGGCCTTTGGAAAATCAGCCTCGCCAGCGCGACGCGACTTCGCTGCCCGCCGGAGAGTTCGCGGATTTTCTTCAGGCTGTCATCCCCCGTCAGAAGCAGGCTGCCGAGGACATTTCTGGCGCGTTGTTCGCCGATGGCGGGGTCGATCCGGAGGACCGCGCCGAAGGCCTGGTCGTCGGGATCGAGTTCCGCGTGCGTCTGGGAGAGATAGCCCGGCTGAACGTTGGAACCGAGTTTAATCTCACCCGCCAGCGCGGGCAGTTGTCCGAGGATCGTCCGCACGAGCGTGGTTTTCCCGGCCCCGTTCGGGCCGACGACGGCGATGCGCCGCCCGCGAAGGATTTCCAACTCCTCCACCGTCACCAGCGGTTTGTCGGGGGCGTATCCCGCCCGCAGATCCGTGATTCGCAGGACGATATCGCCCGCGCGGTCGCCGGCGCGGAAGCGCACGTTGATCCGCGGATGTTCGCGCGGCTGGGCGATCGCTTCGGTGCGCAGGAAACGCTCCAGGCGCGTCTGCCGGCCTTGCGCTTCCTTCGTGCGCTGCCCGGCGATGAAGCGGCGGATGAAATCCTCCGTCTCGCGGATGTACTGCTGCTGGGCCTCCCAGCGACGCATGCGCTCCTTGAAGCGTTCCTCGCGCTGGGCGAGATAGTCGGTGTAGGCGCCCTTGTAGCATTCGAGCGTCGCGTCGGAAACTTCCCACGTCGCGGTCGTGACGCGGTCGAGGAACCAGCGGTCGTGCGAGACGACCACCAGCGAACCGTGAAACGCGCGCAGCCATTCCTCCAGCCACTCGACGGCTTCGTAATCCAGGTGGTTCGTCGGCTCATCGAGCAGCAGCACCTCCGGATCCTGCAACAGGAGCTTCGCGAGGTACGCCCGCGTGCGCTGCCCGCCGGAGAGTTTCGCCAAAGGGCGATCCCACGATTCCGTCTCGAACCGCAATCCCTCAAGCACCTGCTCGACGCGCTGTGCGTAGGAGTACCCGCCGCGCGTCTCGAACTCGTGGGACAAGTCGCCGTACCGGGCGAGTTTGCGATCGTCGGAGTCGGTTTCCAGTTCGTGGGCCAGGGCGTGCATGTCCCGTTCGAGGCGGCGAAGATCGTCGAAGACGCTCAGCAGCGCCTCCCGGAGGGATTCGCCTTCCAGGGCAGGCGGATCCTGCGGTAAGTATCCGATGCGCAGATCGCTTTTGCGCTGCAAGTGTCCGTCCGTCGGCGGTTCGAGCCCGGCGAGGATGCGCAGCAGCGTGGTCTTCCCCTGGCCGTTGGGCCCGACGAGTCCCACGCGCCGCAACGGCGCGAGCGTCAGCTTGACGTTCCGAAGAACAGCCACCTCGCTGAAACTCTTCGACAAATTCTCCGCGACAATCAGTGACATAGAGTGGAAATTTTACCGTCCCGATTCGTTGGGACAAAGCAGATTACCCGCCGGTTTCCACTCCCACGAATCGTTGCAGCAGGAAACCGATGCCGAAGCTGACCGCCGCCACGCCGAGGCTGAGACCCGCCATTTCGAGGAAGCGTTTTCCGAAGGGCAGGTCCCGCGCGATGGAGACGTAATACGTGAAGGCCAGGATGATCGCCAACGCGCCCAGGACCGTCAGGCACAAAGCCAGCAGCGGATTGCTCAGCAGCAGATACGGGCCGACGAGAATCCCCACCGTGAAGATGTAGGCGATGGTGGTGTAGACGGCGGCTTTTCCGGGGGTGCGGCCTTCGCCGGCTTCGGTTTTGGTGGACAGGTATTCCGAAGCGCCCATCGACAACGCCGCCGCCACGCCCGTGATCAACCCGATGACGGCGATCAGGCTGCTGTCGCGCAGCGCCAGGGTGAACCCCGCCAGCGCGCCGGTCAGCTCCACCAGGGCGTCGTTGAGTCCGAGCACGATCGAACCGACGTAGCGCAGGCGTTCCTCGTCGATCATGTTCATCAGTTCGTGCTCGTGCTCGTTCTCGTCGCGGGAGATATCGCCGGCTTCGGGGAGAGATCGGGCGAACCGGTCGTATTTCGCCTGGGCCTTCTCCTCGCCCTTTTCCATGAACTTGATCGCGAAGGTCAACCCGAACAGTCGCGCCAGGACGGTGTATTTCCAGACGGCGAATTGTCTCGGCGGCGGGGATTGGTTCGTGTGCCGTCCCCAGAATTCGTAATGCCTCTTTTCATCCTCGGCGATGCGCTCCAGAATCCGCCGGTTGTGGGGATCGCGCTGCCGTCGGGCGAGCCGGCGATAGACGTGATACTCGGTGATCTCGTTGCGCTGGGCCTGGATCAGTTCGTTTTTCAGGGATGCATCCATGTCGCCGCCTCCCGGTAGGATCGAGGTTTGTTTTCTACATTGTACGCTTATCGAAGCGCGTTCAGCCAGCGTTTGTAATCGGCCAGGCGATAGGGGCGCGGACCGGCGAGATAATGGTTGTGGAAGGTTTTCCCGTCGTGGGTGTATTCGATCCGCCACATCGCCGGGGTCCGCGTGGGGGAAAGATAACCGAGGGTAAGGTTCTCATTGGCCGGCGCGTCGAAATCGGCCTGGAACAACACCTGTTTCGCGTCGGCGTCGCGGACGATGACGTTGCCCGAAACCGCCTGAAGCGTGTCGTTGGCGACGACGATCGGATGCCCGGCGTCTTCGGCTTCCCCGCACATCACGCAGACGTTTGTCTGGAGTCGCTGAATGTACTCGTAGGCGAGTTTTTTGCGGTAGTAATAATCCACGATCGCGTCGGAAATGATCGGCCAGCCGTCGCGCAGGTTCCACCAGAGGATACCCGTCCGCCGCCACTTGCCCATGCGATATCGTTCGATGAAAAATTTATTCGCCTCGGCCTGGCTGATCTGCGACGCGAGCGAAAAATCCTCGATGTTCTCCGGGATGTCCTGGAACAGGTAGGCGATCTGGTTGGCCATCAGCCCAATGCGGTAGTTGAATTCCGTGGAATCCGGGGTGGGGCGCGTCGCGCGCGTCAGCCATTGGTCGTTGTCCCGCCACGGCCAAAGGAATTCGGGGTCGAACATCTCGCGCAGTGATTCGACGCGCGGACAGCCGTGATACCCCGTCTCGCTGACGAAATGGGCCGCCGAGGTGGTGTAGAACCGGCCTTTATAATCGTCGCGCGGACCCCAGAGGTGATCCTCCGGCATGTGCGTGTGTCGCTGTTCGACGGGCAGGTTCCACAGTGCTTCGCTGAGGTATGGCGAACTCGGCAGGTACGGCCGATGCGGATCAATCCGCGTCAAAACCTCCGGCAGCACCTCGCGCGTGGCGCGGTTGTCGGCGGGGGTGCGCGTCTTCGACTTCGCCCAGGCGTGGGCGATGTCGCATTCGTTGTCGCCCGCCCACAACGCCAGGCAAGCCCGGTTGCGGAACTTTCTCACGATGAACTCCGCCTCGACGCGGAGTTGTTCAGCGAATTCGTCCGTCTGGGGATACAGCGCGCAGGCCATCGCGAAATCCTGCCAGACCATGATCCCGTGTTCATCGCAAAGATCGTAAAACGCGTCGTCCTCGTAGACGTTTCCGCCCCAGCAGCGGATCATGTTGCAGTTCAAATCGACAGCCATGTCGATCGTGCGCTTCAGATGCAGCACGTCCCGGCTGTGCAGGGCGTCCAGCGGCACCCAGTTCGTTCCCTTCACGAATACCTTGTGTCCGTTCACGACGAACACGAACTCGCCCGGGGAGTCCATCGAGGTGATCTCCGTGCGGCGAAGCTCGATGGTTCGAATACCGACGCGTTCGGTTTTCGCGGCGACGACGTTTCCCTTCCCGTCGAGCAATTCCACCGTCGCGTCGTACAACACCGCATTTCCCATGCCCCTTGGGAACCACAGATCGACGTCTTTCAGATCGATTTCCAATGACCCATCCAAGCCTTTGCAGGGAACCGTGGTTTCATGTTTGGCTTGTCCGTCCCGCGTGATCCTTATGCGAACGGTTGATTTGTTCGTAATGGAGTTATCCGATTCGACGCGCCAGTCCACCGCCACGCGCGCGGTGCGTTTCGTCGCATCCACATCCAGCGTGCGCCAGTACGTTTCCGCGACGTGCACCGGCGGGACGAATTCCAGCCGCACGCCGCGCCACAACCCGGCGCTGACGAGTCGCGGCATGATATCCCAGCCGAACATGTGCGCCGCCTTGCGGAGCGCCAGCGTCGCGTGGTTGTATCGGCCGGTATGTTCCCCGGGGAGCTTCCGACGGGCATAGCCGGCCCTCGCCGAGGAGGTGATGCGCACGATCAGTTCGTTTTCGCCTTCGCGGAGTGTGTCCGTCACGTCGAAGCGATGCGCGATGAGCATGTTTTCCGCCCGGCCCGGCGTTTGGCCGTTCAGCCAGATTTCCCCGAGGGTGTCGAGTCCCTCGAACACGAGCCGGGCCCGGTGCGCCTTGGGCGCGGAAGCCCGGAACGCGCGGCGGAACCACCACTCGTTGTCCTCCAGCTTCATCGT
>JAFGJE010000224.1 GCA_016929245.1 Phycisphaerae bacterium | reverse complement strand
GTTACCACGCACATGTATCTTGGCGAGCTGGAGCGCCACAAGACGCCGCAAGAGACTAGAGACGCCCCCAAGGGCGTGATGCAATGGAAAAAGGTTCACGGCAAGCGAGGCAACACGTCGCGGCAGATGTGGGACAAGTGTTTCAAAAAGCACGCCAATTTGCGGCTGATCTTTTGTGGCGACCAAAGCCGCTGCCAGGCGATACATCTGACGCAGCAAGGCGATCATGGAAACACCGTGCATTCCCTGCTGAGCGATTACGGTACCGGCCCGTTGCGAATTTATCGCTTCCTGCCCTCGGAAAACAAAATCGAGGTGATCACGTATGACACGACCCGGAAGCAACCGCGGAACGGGACAGGCACCTGTCCGAAATGCGAGGAGCACCAGTTTACGATTGAAATGGAGTTGGCGCCGCGCGCGAGCGCCGGATCATAATGTGGGTGTAATGACGAAAAACGAATTGAGGTGAAACGATGAAACGGTGGTTGTGGTCAAGCGTACTTTCAATTTTCCTGTTGTGTCTGACGGCCGGGGCGTTGGCCGGGGTGCGGGTGGTTCTGAACCCATACGCCGGAGTGGATTGGGCCACCATCGAGCAGCACAAGGCCAACCTGCACACGCACACCACCCAGAGCGACGGAGGATTACGGCCGGATCAGGTCATTGACGAGTATCACAACAGGGGATACACGATCCTGGCGCTCACCGACCACAACGCATGCACCTGGCCTTGGACGGGGTTGGCGACCCTGAAACGCGGGGGCGACGCCCGGAAGAGAGACCTGGACCTCGCGGAGAAGAAGGTCGACCCGAAGAAATCTCCGCCCGTTCCCGCCTATACGAATCGCGATCCGAAAACGCTGGGAATGCTGGCGATTCCGGGCAATGAACTGTCCCGCCACCCGCACATCAACTGTCTCTTCATCGATTTCGAGACCGACTCAAAAAGTCCCGCGCAGTCGCTGAAGGAAGTCGCCCAAGCCGGCGGACTGGCGGTCGTGAATCACCCCGGGCGCTCCTGGTGGAGGTCGAAAAAAACCCCCAAGGCCGTTCCGGAAACGTGGATGAAAATCTATCTCGGGTGGTTCCGGAACAACGATATTCTCGTCGGCGGGGAGATTATCAACAAAAACTATCTCTGTCCTCAGGACCGAAACGTCTGGTGGGACGCCATGCTGACCGCCCTGATGCCCGATCGGCCCGTCTGGGGATTCGCGAATGACGACATGCACCACCGCAAACAACTCGGCCTGAACTGGAACCTGTTTCTCCTTACCGCGCTGAAGGAATCGGAATTGCGCGACGCGGTCAAGAACGGACGGTCGTATTTCAGCACCATTTCCACCCATCCCCAAAAGAAGCGCGACGTCAAACAGACCCCGGTCATTCAATCCATCGTCCATGACGCCCAGGCCGGGACTATCACCATCACCGCCGTGTCGGGCGGCAAACCCGTCCCCGCGAAAGACCACGTCTGGATCTCGGCCGGCGGGAAAAAGGTTCACGTCGGACCGGTGCTGGACTACCGCCGCACCGAAGGCCTGAAACAGTACGTCCGCGCGGAAATCCTGGGTTCCGGCGGAACGACGTTCACCAATCCCATCGGACTGAAGCCTTGAACGCCTCATGGATGCAACGACGAAATATCATAAAGTTTTGTTTCGTTTATTTAGGATGGATGAAGATTGACGATCGGCCTGGAGGACGCGGAGCAGCCGGATGCGCCCCGTCGTTTCGCCGATACCAGGGGGAATTCAGCAATTCGGCGCCGCGGGAATCGTGCTCCTATGGCAACCAATATGCCTATTCCCCCCACGAAACACGATTTGGTCAAACGTGGCGAGAACGAAAGGTTTCCGGCATCTCATTGGATGCATTGAGATTTCTTCACGGAATCTTGATGTATTGTTCATTTCCTCTTCACTCAACGTTAATTCTCTTTTGGTATCTCCTTCCTGGAATCAGAGATAGGAAATGGATACCTCGGCGGAATTGTTCCGGTCGGGCGGGTTCCTATCGGTTTTTTACGTTGGCCTTAGTGGAAAGGAGCTACCATGCTGAAGCAAGCCATCGTACTGGGAAGCATCACCGCTATCGTGATGCTGTCGTTGACGTCCGTAACGGCGGCCGACGACGTGTCGGAACTCCAGGCGCAACTGCAACGGTTGAACGCGCGGCTGGAGAAAATGGAATCCCAAACCACCCGCCAGGTGGAGAAGGATGAACTGGCGAAGATGATGAAGGAGATTCTGGACGACGCCAAGGCCGCCCCGGCCTTGCCGGAGTGGATGAAGGACCTGAAATTCTCCGGAGACTTCCGCTTCCGGGCGGAGCATCAGACCTTCCAGGGCCGACGCGGCGGAGGCGCCGGCGGCGTGGCGGTGCGAGGGGAAGCGAAGGATCGAAACCGTCTTCGGATGCGTCTTCGTTTCGGGTTCACCAAAACCTGGTGGGACAAGCAGATGGAAGTCGGCTTTCGACTCGCCAGCGGAAACAACCCCGACCCGACCTCCACGAACCAGACGATGACCGGTGATTTCGATAAAAAGCCCGTCTGGATCGACCTGATGTACGCCAAGTACAAGCCCAACTGGGCCAAAGGATTGGAGATCGCCGGCGGTAAGGTGAAAAATCCGTTCCGGACTCACACGATGCTGACCTGGGACTCCGATATCAATCCCGAAGGTATCTATATCGACTACCAGGCGCCGTTCTTCGGCGATTTCAAGCCCTATGGACAGATCGGTTTCTGGATGGTCAACGAAAACGGCGCCCGCACGCCCAACACGACCGTGCGGGACACGGAAATGCTCAGCATGAGCCTGGGCTTCGACTGGAAGATCGCCAACGCCGTGAACTGGTTCTTCGGCGCGACGTACTACAAGTGGTACAACGCCGACGCCTCCAACGGCGGATGGCTGGGACGCTACGGCGCGGACGGCCAGTGGGCTTCCGGTCCGGGCGGAAACGGACCCAACAACGCCAACAACTACCCCTCCGCGGACTTCGGCATCCTTGAATTGACCACGAAAGTCGGATGGACGATGGACTTCCTGCCCACCCCGTTCCAGAAGTGGCAGACGTGGTTCACCTACGTTCGCAACTGCAAGGATGATTACAGCACGTGGAAAAATCCCGAAATTCCCGCGCTGGGCGGCATCGGAGCCGATCGTCACTTCCAGAGCGATCCCAACGCCTACGGTGTGGGCGTCCAGGTCGGCGAGAACAAGAAGAAAAACGACTTCTCCCTCGCGTATTCCTTCTTCTATATCGAAGCCAACTCGGTGGTTCCGGGATTCTCCGACAGCGACATTCGCGCCGGGGGAACCGGAGGAAACAACCAGGGACACGTTCTTCAGGCGACGTACAATATCGACGATTTCCTGACACTCGGCGGTGCGATGTATCTCACCCAGCCGATTCACACGAACGACAATCCCGCCAACCGTAACGTCGCCTTTCCGCACAGCCAGGACATGACGGGAACGTTCCGCGTGGACCTGGTCTGGAAATTCTAAGAGCAAAAAACGTGCTTTTTGAAGATACCAGCGCGGCGAAGTTCCGGCGGGAACTTCGCCGCGTTGTATATTACGCGGGCAGTCGGATTTCGATGATGGTTCCCTCGTTGACCTTGCTTTGAAGTTTCACCGTTCCGGCGAGTCGTTCCACGGCGTGTTTGACGATCGCCAGTCCCAGACCGGTTCCGCGGGATTGGGTTTCCCCGGAACGGGCGGCTTCGACCTGGAAGAATCGCTCGAACACACGTTCCTGAAATTCCGGTGCGATTCCCGAGCCCGTATCCGTCACTCGCAAGAGAATGTAATCCCCTTGTTTGTGGAACGCGCAGGTAACCCGGCCGCCTCGCGGCGTGAACTTGATGGCGTTGTCGAGCAGATTCTGAAGAATCAAGCGAAGGAGCACTACATCGGACAGGACGGTTTCCGAAACGTTTTCGGTTTTGATTTCCAGTCCGATTTCCTTCTCGGCCGCCCGATACGAAAACTGTTCCTGTACCCATGTTGTCAGGAACTGTATTTTCAATTCTTCTCGCCGAACCTTCTGTTGGGCGGACTCGATCATGTGCAGATTCAGAAGATCGCGGATTAATTCCTCCAAACGGGTGGTATGACGATGCAGGATGGATCGAATCTTTTGAAATTCCTCCTGATCCTCCAGTCGAAGGGATTCCATCGAATCGACAGCCGCCCGAATGGTCGCCAGCGGCGTGCGCAGTTCGTGGGAGGCGTTGGCGGCGAATTCGGATTTGATTTTCGCGATCCGGGCCAGGGAGGTGACGTCTCGCGCGACCAGCAGGAAATGAATTCCCTCCTCGGCCGGCTGGGGCACTTTCAACGCCAGCATGTCCAATGTCTTGGGCAAACCGGCGATGTCTTTCTCAATCTGCTGGCTCACGGGGTCGCCGTATTCCATCACCTTCTTCATGGCCGTGACGACATCGGCGATCCGGATGACTTCCTGGAGATCTTTCCCTTGGATGTCGATATCCCCCACATCCAATACCGTACGGGCGGCGGAGTTCATCGCGGCGATTCGCCCGTTTCCGTCCAGCGCGACGACGCCTTCCCGCAGATTTCGCACCACCGTGTCGAGGTTGGTTTTTTCCACTTCCACCTGGCGGATTTGATTCGCCAGGCTGTCGGACATTTCGTTGAGGGCTTTTCCCAGTTGCGCCAATTCGTCGGAACCGGAAATCCGCACATGTCCTTCGAGTTTTCCCGAGGCGATCCGCCGGGCGGTCTGGGTGATGCGTCGAAGGGGTCGATACCAGATCCAACTCAGCAGCAGCGCCAGAACCATCGCGAGGAGAATTCCAATGAGCGCCGACCCAATAAGGGAACCCAGAATCAGATTGCTGCCTTCGACCATCGTTCGAACGGGTACGGCGATACGGACGACGCCGACGATCTTTCCGTCCTGCTCAATGGGTTCGGCGAAATATCGATACGCCACAGCCAGCGTTTCACTGGTTCGTATATCGCTGCCGGAGTTTCCCCGCAAAGCGGCGATGATTTCCGGCCGATCCGGCGTTTTGTGGTTCACCATCGTCGCCGGATCGGCGTGACTTCCCCCCAACACGCGCCCGTCGGCGGCGATGATCGTCAGGCGCATGGGGGCGTTCTGGAACAAGGCTTTGCACTCCGCGTCGATTTTGTTCGCGTCCGGAGACCAAAGCCGGGAAAAATGACGCCGCATTCGTCGAACGGTCTGGCGTTGTTGTTCCTCCAGTTCCCGTTGATAATTGGCGTTGAGATAATGGTAGGAAGCAAAACCGGAAAAGACCAGAATCACTCCGATGATCAGCAGATTGCCCAGGAACAGCTTGGTGAAAAAGCTACGACTCCTCATGGTCCACACTCGCTAAGCGATACCCGACGCCGCGGACGGTTTCGACGTACTTCCGGGCCGAACCCAGTTTTCTTCGAAGGGACGTCACGTGCACGTCGATGGTGCGATCCGTCACGACGGCGTCGACGCCCATGCCCTTGTTGATGAGCTGGTCCCGCGTCAGGACGCGTCCTTTGCCCGTCACGACGGCGACCAGCAGGCGAAATTCCGTCAGGGTCAGTTGGATCGGTTTCCCGTCGACGTTCACGTGATGGCGCTGTTCGTCGATGGTGATCGGTCCGGCGTGCAGCAGTTCCTCCCGCTTTGGACGGTCTTTTCCCGTCGTTTCCGACCGTCGCAGCAGCGCCGCGATCCGCGCCAGCAGAACCGACATGGAAAACGGCTTGGTCACGTAATCGTCCGCCCCGACGTGCAGTCCGACGACGATGTCGCTTTCCTCGCTCTTGGCGGTCAGCATGAGAATCGGGACGTCCGCGGTGGACGGGTCCTTTCGCAGTTCCGCCGTGACTTCCACGCCGGACATTTTCGGAAGCATCAGATCGAGCAGCACCAGATCGGGCGGAGAGGATCGAATTTTCCGCAATCCTTCCAATCCGTCTCCGGCGATTTCGACGTCATACTTTTCGCGCTTCAGGCGCATCGCCACGAGATCGGCGATATCCCGCTCGTCTTCCACGATGAGTATTCGTTTCCCGGCCATGGGAAAGCATTGTAAACCGACACCCACCCGAAGGGCAACCGAGGGAATACCGGTTTAGCGAAAACTTAGCGCGACGTGAGCGCCGGCTTCATCGACGGATCATAGAATACCAACCAATGACACCGGAAAGGAGCCCGGGCGGTGAGGAACCCGTCGCATCTTAACGCATTTTTGACGAAGCCTTCGCGGAATCTTGCCTTTGCTGTGGTACGTAAGGCACGGAGCTTCGGGAACGGCCCGCGGCTTGAAAACAAATTTCGGATGATCAGTAAGGAGTAAGGACAATGAAGCATCTGCAAATGGTTACGATCGTGGTACTCGGCGCGACGGTTCTGTTCGGCGCGGCGGTTTCGCCGGCGCGGGCGGCGGACTCGCATGCATTGCAAATCGAAGGTTCCACCACCGTGGGTCCGATCGCCGAGGCGTTCGCCGAGGCGCTGATGAAGACCGATCCTCGCGTGAAAATCACCGTCAAGAAAACCGGAAGCGGCGACGGCGCCGCGGCGCTGGTGGACGGGCGATGCGATATCGCGACGATGAGCCGGTTCATGAAACCCGAGGAATTCAAGTCCGCCGTGAACAAGGGACGCATGCCCGTGGCGACGGCCGTCGCGATGGACGGCGTGTGCGTGATCGTGCATCCCTCCAATCCGGTCCAGGAACTGAGTCTTGAACAGATTCGACGAATCTACCAGGGCGAGATCAAGAACTGGAAAGACGTCGGCGGCGTCGACGCCCCGATCGTCGTGATCAGCCGCGACACGTCCTCCGGAACGTATGAGACGTTTGAAAATATGGTGATGCAAAAACAGAAGATGGCCGGGAGCGTGGAGTACGTCAGTTCCAATCCCCAGGCGTACAATCGCGTGAAGGAAACCGCCGGCGCGATCGGGTACGTGGGCCTGGGATTCGTGGACGATAAAGTCTCGGCCTTGAAGGTCGCCGGAATCGCCCCGTCGCGAAAGACCATCGCCGCGGGCGTGTATCCCATCAGCCGCCCCCTGTTCATCTTCACCAACGGCTATCCCAAACTCGGATCGCTGGTGCACACGTTCGTGACGTTTTTCCTGACGGAAAAAGGACAGGAAATCATCGAGTCCAAGGGTTTCGTGCCCGTTACCAATTACTAACATCGATTGTCAGACACGCGGAAACAACCGGAGGCGGTACGGCGAGAGCTGCCGCTGCTACTGACCGCTCGGCAGGACCTGTTGGGATACGTCGCCAACAGGTTCGGCCGGGCGGTTTTGCTCGCCATCACCGCCACGTCCGTCCTGGCGGTGCTGCTGATTTTCGCGTTTATCCTCAAGGAATCCCTTCCGTATTTCACCCGGGACGCTTCGTCGTTCCACGAGGCGGTGTCCAACAGCCTGGAGCGAATCGGCGCCCTTCTGGGCAGCACGCAGTGGTATCCGCAGCGACACCATCCGGAATTCGGCGCCCTGGCGCTGGTGTTCGGATCGTTGCTGGTCACGGGCGGGGCGATGCTGTTCGCCGTGCCGGTGGCGCTGCTGACGGCTGTCTTTTTGAGCGATATCGTCTCCTTCCGCGTGCGTCAGGTGGTCAAACCCATCGTGGAAATCCTGGCCGCCATTCCGTCGGTCGCCTACGGATTCTTCGCGATCATGGTCGTCGCGCCCTGGATGCAGCACACGCTGGGACTGCCCACCGGCGCCAACGCCTTAAACGCATCCCTCCTGCTGGCGGTGATGGCCTTACCGACGATCATCAGCGTCGCGGAGGATTCCTTAACGTCCCTCGGACGGGAACTGCGGGAGGCGTCCTACGCGCTGGGCGCGACGCGATCCGAGACGATCCTCAAGGTGGTTCTCCCCGCGGCCCACAACGGTATCTTCGCGGCGATCCTCCTGGGAATCATGCGCGCGGTCGGGGAGACGATGGTGGTCTGGATGGCCAGCGGAAACGCCTCGAAAATCCCCACCCCCTGGTGGGACCTGACCGAATCGGTGCGAACCTTGACGGCCACCATCGCCGGGGACATGGGCGAAGCGCCCGTCGGAAGCGAGCATCGTCACGCGCTGTTCGCCCTGGGATTGCTGTTGCTGGTGTTCACCTTCGCGCTGAATCTGTCGTCCGAGCGCCTGCTGGGACGAATTCGCCGGGCGAACCATACCCCTCGGGCGATGAAGAAACGTCGAAGGACGATCCTGCCGGTTCTCCCGCGCCGAAGCATTCTTTTCGTCACCGACGCGATCCGAAACGCCGTCGGTCGCGTGAACGTTCGCCTGCGAATGTTCTACAATCATTGTTTCACGTTTTTCGCGCTGCTGTCGGTGGCGCTGATTACAACCGCGCTGTTGACGATTCTGATTCCGATTCTGCACAAGGGCGCCGGGGCGGTGGTGTTTCGCGGAACGGTGGAATTCCGCAAAATGCAGTTGGAGGAATTCGGCCACGGAAATTTCGCGGAGGTGGCGGACGAATCGGCCCGGACGGATCTGGTTCGTCAAGAGGTATACCGCCTCCTGGACGCCTTCGGACGGGGGATCGATCCTGAACCGCTTCAGAAGGAAATCCGTCATATTTACCGGGAGTATAAACGTCAACTCGACGGGCGCGACGTGGATCGACCGATGCGCCTGGAATGGCCTCGCTTCGTCAAGCGCCTGCGAAACGCTCTCGACGACGCCTATGAAACGACGGATCCCGCCGACGCAAACGAATCGCTGAATTTCGTTTTGTCCCACGCCGAGGATCCGAGAATTCACGGAACCGTCGCCACGCGATACGTTCGGATGGCGCGGGAATACCAAGAGGTGATTCGGACGGTCGATCTGTCCCGTCGCCCGGAGTACCGGAAGAAATTCCAGGAAGTGCGGGACATTCTTCGACACTTGCTGGGGCCTAGGCCGGGGGATAAACGCCCCGCCCTGGCGCAGGATCGTTACGGCGCGACGCGATGGGATCGGTCGGAAAACCTGCTTGAACGGCTGTTTTGGGTGGAGGAATGGGTTGACCAGGGACCGGGACAACCGAAAGTACAGGTTCGACACCCCCGGGAAAAGGACTTCGCCGGCACGTCGCTGGCGTCGCTGTTTCCCCGGATGCGGAATCACTCCGAGGCGATGCTGCTTCCCCGCACGACGTGGTACTGGCGATACTTCACGGATCCGGCGACTCCGGGACACTATTTCGGCGGGGTGGGTCCGGAGATCGTCGGCACGCTGCTGATCACGCTTTGCGCCCTCGGCGTGGCGCTTCCGTTGGGGGTGATCTCCGCGGCGTACCTTGTCGAAGCGACGCGCGAAGGACGGGTGGTGCGCGTGATCCGAACCTGCGTGAATTCGCTGGCCGGGGTTCCGAGTATCGTGTTCGGGTTGTTCGGGTTGGCGTTTTTCGTGCTGTGGTTCCTGCCGAAATTCGGTCTGGCGAGTGAATCGAGCATCCTCGCGGGGTCGTTGACCCTGGCGCTGCTGATTCTCCCGGTGATCATTCGCGCCAGTGAAGAGGCGATCCGCTCCGTGCCGGCGTCGTACCGCGAGGCGGCGCTGTCGGTCGGCGCGGGACGATTCCGATGCTTCCTGACCGTGATTCTTCCCGCCGCGACGCCGGGCATCCTGACGGGAACGATTTTAGGCGTCAGTCGGGCCGCCGGGGAAACGGCGCCGATCATCTTCACCGCCGCCGTGGCGTATCGGTACGGGTTTCCCGGGTCGATCCTGGAACCCACACAAACCTTGTCCTACAGCAGTTACGATATGGCTGTCGGGGATCGCATCGCCGCGATGGTTCCGCACAATCAGTTCGGAATGGTCGCCATGCTGGTGCTGCTCGTGCTGCTGTTGAACGGAGCGGCGATTGTTGTCCGATCCCGTATCAGCAGGAGGCTTCGAGGCCAATGAATTTCAACGAAGTACAAAACGATTCCTCCCCCGTGATCGTCGCCCGGAATTTCACGCTTCGGTACGGCCAAAAGGCGGGCGTGAAGGACATCCGCCTGGAAATCCTTCCCCGTCGGGTCACGGCGATCATCGGTCCCAGCGGATGCGGGAAGAGCACGTTTCTGCGGAGCATCAACCGGATGAACGACCTGATTCCGACCACGCGAGCGGAAGGATTTCTCGGTGTCAACGGTGTGGACGTGTACGACAAACGCGTCAACCTGGCGAACCTGCGCCGGCGCGTGGGGATGGTGTTCCAGAAACCCAATCCCTTCCCCAAGAGCATTTTCGACAATATCGCCTTCGGCCCGCGCTTGCAGGGAATTCGCCGGCGATCGCGGTTGAACAGGATCGTCGAAAACGCCCTGCGGGACGCCGCGTTGTGGGAGGAAGTGAAGGATTCCCTGGGGCGATCCGCCTTGGCGCTGTCCGGTGGGCAGCAGCAGCGGCTGTGCATCGCGCGAAGCCTGGCGAATCGTCCGGAAATCCTGCTGATGGACGAACCCTGCTCGGCGCTGGATCCCATCGCCACCTCGCGGATCGAGGACCTGATCACGAAACTGAAAGACGACTACACGATTGTGATCGTCACGCACAACATGCAGCAGGCCGCCCGCGTCAGCGACCAGACGGCCTTCTTCTGCCTGGGCGAACTGATCGAATTCGACGACACGAAAACCTTGTTCACGAATCCCAAGCAAAAGCAAACGGAAGACTACATCACCGGCCGATTCGGCTGATCGGGAGAGAGACCATGTCTGAATTGCAACATCGCTTACATACGTTGACGCTACGATTGGATCACATGGGGATGCGCGTGGAGCAGGCGCTGGTCGACGCGCTTCGTGCCCTGCGCAAGAACGACGAACAGGCCGGGCAGGCCGTCGATGAACATGATCCGATCATCGACCGGGAGGAAGTCGAAATCGAACAGGAATGCATCCGACTTCTGGCGCTGTATCAGCCGGCCGCCATCGACCTGCGAACCTTGTGCACGATTATCAAGGTCAACAGCGACCTGGAGCGCATCGCCGACCTGGCAGCCGGGATGGGGCGACGCGTCAAGCATCTTCTCACCGAGAAAGTCTCGCTCGATGAATACGAGGAATTCGATCATTTGGCGCAGGCGACGACGGACATTCTCGGGCGAACCGTTCGTATGCTGAGTCGATCCGACGTGGCAACGGCGAAAAACGTCATTCAAATGGACGACCTGATCGACAAGGGATACAGGCATCTCGTCCAGGCCGTCCTGAAACAGGAGGATCGACGAATCGGGGGCGCGGGGGCGGCCATGACGGTCATCAATCTCGCCAAGGCGCTGGAGCGCATCGGCGATCACTGCACGAACATCGCGGAGGATATCATCTTCCTCCAAACCGGCGACATCGTCCGCCATGCCGAAGCCTTTGAAAAAAAACCGTGAATACGAAATTATTCCGCCTTGTCAGGATGGACATCCCATGGGATTACAATTCTTCAACCGTGCACGATATAGACGAACACCCGGAATCAGAGGTACGTCAAGGCGGGAATCCCGGATCGTTTCGATCACCTGGCCGTAGTGGTCGATATGCTGAATCGACTCGACCGTCTTTCCTTCCACGCGCACCGAGCCTTCCACAAATTCCAGCGGATCGAAATGGTTGGTTTTGTCCCTTTCGACTTCGCCGCTTTTCCCGACGGCGGTGATTTCAATCTCGTCGGGCGAGAGCTTCTCCACGATCACCAGGTTCGCCGTCTTGCTCGTGAGTCGGATCGTCACGTCGCCGAGTTGCACCGTCTGGGGATACGGCGTGGCGACCGCGCGAAAGTGCTTTGTCTTGACGGTCGTGATCGCGGCGTTCTCACCGTGCACGCGTTGCACCTGGTCGTTTTTGAAATTCCCCTCCCAGCGGGAGAACCGCTCGCGGTTGCGATCGTCCTTGGGGAGTTCCCGGATTTCGCCGCTCTTGAACAGTCGGCCTGCCGCCCGGTACGCGAACAGCCAGGGGATGTCCCAGTTGCAGTGGAAACGATTCAGATTACGGGCCATCAGGTCGTTGTTCAACAGATGACCGCGTTCCATCGACCACACGTGCCACGTGCAGCCGTCGCGTCCCTGCAGGGAATGATAGATCGCCACGTAATACGGAAACAGGATGCGCGTCCAGCCCAGCGCTTCGTCGGCGCAGCGGATTTCGCTGGCCCACATCGGGCGGTCCTGCCCTTCCCACGAAATATAATTCGTCCCGCAATAGGTGCAGACGCGGATCTTGTACCACATGAACAGATCGATCATGCCGCTGTCGTAGGGATGTTCCTCGATGTACGGTAGCAGATCGCTTTTGAGCCAATACTTGCCGATGTCCGGGCCGATACCGACGGAGTCGCCGTACCCCGCCGGTCGATCCCATCCGAGTTGTTTGAACAGCGCAAGCATCTTTCGCTGATGGGCGGCGTCCATGTCGAAGAGGAACTGCAGGAAATCGTCATACCGTTGCCTCGAATAATACTCGTGGCTTTTATCCTTCTTTTCCTCTTCGGTCTTCAGCGTCACCGGATCGATGGGTAGAAGCTTGACGGTCCCCGCGTCCGGCGATTCGCTCGACAGCAATCCTTTCTTGCCTTCCTGTTTCCACGCCTCCGCCAGCGCGGCGGGGTTTTTATATTTCTTCCGCAGCCAGTCGTTCCAGGCCTTTTGCGCCTTGTTCATAAAATACGCCGGCATGTCCTTCGCGTGATTGTTGCGGAAAAAGGCGCCCCACATCGAACTTTCGTTGACGGTGTTCAGCAGCGCCAGTTGCGAGTCTTCCGCGAGTTTCACGCCCGTTTGCGGATTCTTCAGACTCAGCAGATTCGTGATCCACCACTTGCGCAGCGCGTTGCATCGCTCGTCGAACACCGGCAGCGTTTTGTAGGCCTGCAATCTGTCGCCGTCCCGCAGCTGGTTCAGTTCCGCAATCGCCTGTTTCCAGGCGGCGGCGTCTTCGGGCGTGGTCCGGAGGATGTCCGCGTCGCCGGGGACGTAATCGCTCGCGACGCTCAGGGTGATCGCGACGTAAATTCCCCTTTCCCGCAACGCGTCGAGCAGGCGATAGAATTGATCGACATTGACGAGATGCCACGTATCCCTGCGCTCCGGGCCCAGGGGCAGCAGGCCGGCTTCGAGAGATTCGCCCGAAGGGCCTCGGGAATCACCCCAGTATGTCCAGTCGATCGTATGCAGCCGCAGCATATTGACTCCCAGGAACGCGAGCTGATCGACGTTCTGCTTCAGCAGCGAATCCGGCAGGTGCAGGCCGTGGCCCTGGTTGAATCCCCAGATTTTGAACTCCTTGCCGTCGGCGACGAACTTGTCGCCCTGGATGGTGATTCTCGGCAGGGGTTTGGGCGTATCGGCGGTAGCCGTGTGAACGGAAAAACCCGCACAAACGCATATCAGAAACGTCGCGAGAGTGTAGAATAAACGTCGCATGAACATTCCTTAGCTGATTTGAGATTCACGGGATTCAGAAGTGCTTACTCCATCCAGCAGAAGGCGGGAGCGGCCGTTTCATGCCGATACATCCAGTCGTCCAGGGGGATGCCCGATGGAAAATCGTCGAGGGAATTCCAGTCCACGTGTCCGTCGGACCAGGCTTGGTTGATTCCCGCGACGCCGTTGTGTTCGCTTTTATTGCTTTTGTGGTATCCGCCAAGGCTGAGAACGGAGGGATCCCCCCCCCAACCGCCGCCGCCCAGCGCATCGGCGACCAGCGGACCGATGGGATCCTCCAGCGTCGTCGGCGACAGTGTCCCGTGGTACTGCCAATCGGCGCTTTGTCGAAGCCCCGCGAGCATCATGTATCCGCTCTTTCCACGATCGCCGGTCAAGAAGGCGCCGTTGTAATACAGTGTCACATTCCCATAGGAATCCGTTTTGATCTCCTGCGAAGGGCACCGCCAGATCATTCGCTCCGCGACCGATCCGGGGAAATCCTGCGGGGTTTCCTGAACGAGGGCATCCTGTCCGAGAATTTGGTTCAACACCAGCGCCGCGGATTGATTCATTTCGATCAGATAAAATGCGCGGATATTTTCAACAGTATTCCACCAGCAGAGTCGTCCCGTGGGCAGTCGTCCCGCCTGCTCTTCGGCGTAGAGCGTCGATCCCAGCGCGATATTGCGCAGATTCGCCGCGCAGGCGGTGCGCCGCGCCAGTTCCTTCGCCTGGGTCAGACTCGGAAGCAGAATACTCACCAGCAACGAAATAATCGCTATCACCACTAAAAGCTCAATCAGTGTGAAACCCCGTCCCGCCGTAAATCGATGGAAGATCGTTTTATCCCCTTTTTTCCCGGAATGGATTGTTCGTTGAATCATAGATGAACTTCGTTGGGATCACGGAACGAATACTCGACGATTCTATTTTACGTTTCCAGCCATTGGCTTTGGCGGCGTTGTGCGATGAAAATACGGCCTTGCATTTCCCGCGTCGGTGGGGCGCCGTCGGTTCGTCGATGGTTCAACAGATCGACGGCCCGTTCGGCGATATCCCGAAATTTCAGGCAGACGGCCGTCGCGTCGGATTCCCCGGTGTAATTACTCCGCAGCATTTCCCAGTACGTCATCACCACCACCGCTCGCGGATCGAACAGGCCGGGGAAATACTCCGCGAGGCATTCGCGCATCTGCAATTCCGCACCGGCGTTGTGCAGCAGCGCGGTCGGCGCGGCGTCGGACGCGCGCCATTGTTCGATCTGCCGGCGGCTTTGTGATTCCTGTTGGGCGTTTTTTTCCATGGCCCGCCCGGTATCGGGCGAGACGCCTTCCGGAAGGCGGAGAATCCAGTCGGCGGACGGTTCCACACCATGCGCCTGCAACGCCTCCTCGTACCCGCGGCGCAGTTCGCGGTCCCAGATTTTCTCCGGCCCCCATCCCAGCAGCGCAATTCGCCGATGCCCCTGCTGCAGGAGATATTCCGTCGCCCGAAACGCAAGGGCGGCGTTGTCGTTGATGACCGTGTCGCACAGCGGCGCGCGGCGATACCGCTCGTTCATATCGGAAACATGGACCAACGGAAGATCGCCGCATTCCACCAGGCGCTGTATTTCCTCGCGCGGAAAATTGCCGATCATAATCGACCCCGCCGACGGCTCATACCCGCCGGTAAGTTCCTGGCATTCGGCGCCGGGGGTGCGCGAGCCGACCAGGTGAACCCGGTGACCCCGCTCTCGAAGCACGTCGGTCAGCACGCCGATGCACATCAGGTTGTATACGTGATACACGGAGGAACTCACGAGGTGAACGACGGTTTGGGTCTGTCGACGGGAAGCGACGAACGTCCCCCGCCCTCGCGTGGACTGGATGAGACGATCCCGCTTGAGACGCTCCATCGCCTCGCGAATCGTATGCCGGCTGGCGCCGAATTCCCGCACAAGAATCTCCTGCGTCGGAAGCATCGCTCCCACCCGGAGATTTTGGATGTAGCGGCGCAATTGCCGCTCCACACGATCCGTCAGAAGAGAGAGATCATTTGACCAGGCGTCGGTTTCGAGATCACACTGTTTCACCTTTTCCATACATTTTATAATACATTTTATTAATCTTTTGTCAATACCTAAACGAAAAACATCAGGGACGTTCTGAAGGCAATTCTTAATTATTACATCCAAATTAAAACAATATCTTTATAAATGTTTATTATATATATTTTTATAACGTTTTTTTATTATTCCTCCTCCAAAGACTCAAAATATCGATAAAGATCTCAGGCGGTCTGTTTTCAGAATTTTTACAACCTTTTACAGGCCATATTAATCAATATACACATTTACACTCAAAGGACGCGGCGGGAAAGGATTCCCACCGCGCATTTATTCAGGGGGCTTACCCATTCGGCTTGGGCTTAAGCCCATCGGATCGAAAAGGACCGTAAACGGCCCTCCGCGGACAAAGAACGATCCGCCTACCTTCACTGATGTATACCCCAAAAGGATGGGTTTGAATCTTCATCCTCCGAGCGCTTCCACTACGGTTTTGTATTTTTCGTGTATCATTTTGCGGTCGAATTCACGGAATTCGTCCAACATCGCTTGTTCTTCTTCCGCCGTGAGGTAGGCACGAGACGCGGGAAAAAATACCTTGTCTTCCTTCTCGATATGCCTCGGGTAGAACTCGACGAGAGTTTTGAGTTTTGTCGCGATGTCGGCAAGGGCCGAGGCATCACCGTTTCTGTATCGGGTGTTCGCCTCGACGAGAGCTTTCGTCGTGTTTCGCCCGAATACATGTTCCTCGATCAATTCATTCATGATTTTTCGGTCGTCCGCCGACAGGTCTTTTTTGTCCAGTTTGCGAAACAGAATGTCTTCTTCTTTCCCGTGGTGTGTGCGATCGGCATAGGTTCGAACGAAATCGACGGCTGTATCGACAAAGGCGGGATCGACCTTCCCTGCCGAGGCAATTTGCTCGATTGCGTTTTTGATCACGCCGATCATTCGCTCGATCAGGCGATGTTCTATCATCAGCGGTCCGCGTGCCTGCATGTTTTTCTCCCCAATTGTTTTTCAATGCGAATAACTATTTGTAAACTGAATCCCACTCCGGAAAAGAGGTTACCACCGTCCAGGACAGCCGTCAAACAGTTCTCCGAAGGTTCGGGAATTTGTGTGCGAGGATAAATCATGGCGGCCTCAGGCGGCGGCTTTTTCTTGTGTCCAGTAGGTTCGCCACAGGCCGCTGTGATAGATG
>JAFGJE010000223.1 GCA_016929245.1 Phycisphaerae bacterium | reverse complement strand
CATCTATCACAGCGGCCTGTGGCGAACCTACTGGACACAAGAAAAAGCCGCCGCCTGAGGCCGCCATGATTTATCCTCGCACACCTTATCGGCATTTCGGGATAAATCCTTTGAGTGAATCACCCTAATGTGTTATAATTTCTTGACTTTTGCACCGCCCGGCCCTTGATGGTTCCGGACGACGGCAGATGGATACAAAGGGTCAGTGTAAAAAAACGTAAAGCAGGACCGGATGAAGTCCTATATAGTAGGACAGGTAAGATGTGTTCCCGGGCCATGCACAGGGAGAATTTTGATATGTCCAGCCGCAAACAAACGAAGCGGAAACACCACAGTCGAAAGGATATTCCCCCCTCGGCCATTCCCCCCATGCTCGAAAGTCTCGAGCCGCGACTGTTGTTGGACGGGGGCAGTCTGTCCCTTCCGACTCCGAATCCAGCCGGCGGTGAACCGGCCGGATCGGC
Source organism: Phycisphaerae bacterium (assembly GCA_016929245.1). Lineage (GTDB taxonomy): Bacteria > Planctomycetota > Phycisphaerae > SM23-33 > SM23-33 > JAFGEJ01. The sequence goes on along the minus strand of JAFGJE010000223.1, from coordinate 46,062 downwards.
CTACCTTGCGCCTCTCCTGGCGGGGACGAACGCGAGTCCGGCTTTTGCGGCTGCCCAAGCGAACGTGGATCTCGTCGGACAAATCCGGCGTGAGACACTGCCTGACGACGTCGTAGCCGGCCTGCGGGTGCGGGGGTTCGTGCAGGTGCAGGTGCGGAACGTCGGCGTATTGAAGGTTCCCCCGGCGGCGCGCGTGGATATTGACGTTTTCGCCCGTAACACCGAAACCAACGAACTCATCGTGATCGGACAATTGGCCAATCGCAACGTCGCGAATCTCGCGCCCAATGGTGCGCGGGTTCGCACGTACACCGTTCGCGTGAATCTCCCCGAAGGGTTGCCCAAGGGCGACTATGAAATCCAGGCGGTAATCACGCCCGTGAATGATTTCGGCGAGGAGAATCTCGCCAACAATCTCGCCGATACGCTGCCCGACGGCCAAACCGTCGGGATTACCTCCGCCGATCCGTTTATCGATCTCGTCGCGGGGGTGCACGATCGGCTGGCGGCGCGATTCACGCTGCCGGAGGCTACCGTCAGCGGCAATGGGCAGCGGCTGCGCGTTCCGATTACCGTCACGAACGAGGGCAACGTCCGCGTCGCGCGAGGCCAGCGGATCGACGTGAATATCTACGCCGAAAACGCCGCCGGCGAAAAAGTCCTTCTCGACACCCTCACGCAACAAAGCATTAGCAACCTCGCGCCGGGCAGGAGCAAGCTGATCAACGCCCAGGTGATTCTCCCGCCGGGCCTGGCGACGGGTGAGTACACCATCGTCGCGGAAGTGGACGCGAGCAACGTGGTCGCGGAATCCGACGAAACCAACAACACGGCCGTCCTGCCGAGCGGCATGAACGTGCAGGAAGGTTTCGCGGACCTCACGCCGACAATCACGAAAGTCATCGCCCGCACCCCCGTCAAGCCCAACCAGCGAGTCACCGTATTGGCGAACATTCTCAACGAGGGCAATATCCGGTGCAAAGGCAGGGTGAACGTCGAAATCAGCACCTTCGTCGACGGTCAGTTGTACACGCTGTACACGAAAGAGAATCAACGAATCAACCTGGCGCCCGGGCGTGAAAAGACGTTCCGATTCAGCTTTCAGCCGCCCGTCGAGCTGCCCTGCGGAGACTATGACCTGCTCGTGAACATCCAGCCCGCCGACGGATTCGTCGAGGGTGGGTTGGAAGCAGCCAACAACACCGCCGAAACGGCGGGGGCGTTTACTTTCGACAATCCGTATAAGAAAGAATGGATCGAGCAGTTCCGGTTTACGGATCCCACCTCGGTGGCTGTCGATTCCGAAGGAAATTCCTATCTTGCCTCGTACACCGTCTATTATGCGAGCGAAGAAAGTTACGGGGTCTCGACCGGATACCTGAGAAAATTCGACCCCACCGGAAAGCTCCTCTGGACGCGTAAACAATCCCGCGTCGAGGAAAATATGGATCTGCACCTGGCGACGGACGCGACGGGAAACGTCTTCCTCGCCGGAAGCAGAATGATTAACCGGGATGAAGCGGAGCTGTTTATCAGCAAGTACAGCGGCGCCGGTCGTCTTCTCTGGTCCAAATCCCTCGATTCCGACATAAACGGTTTCTGCCATTCTCTGGCGGTGGATTCCGTCGGCAATCTTTACATATCGGGAGAAACCTATAACAGCCTGTTTGCCGACGTGCAGGGAGACTCGGACGCCTTCCTGGTGAAATATGACGCCGACGGCAATCTGATCTGGGGACGACAGTACGACGGTTCCAACAGTTATGTGGACATCGGCGAATCCGCGGCTGTCGATGCGCAGGGGAATGTCTATCTTTCGGGCACAACGTATACCGATCAAAGAAGGGCCTCCGACGGATTCCTCGTCCGATATGACTCGGATGGAAATCTGCTCTGGTCGCGTCAGCAGGACTTCAATGTCTTCGATCACAGCCGTTCCGTCGGCGTGGATGGTGCGGGTAACGCCTATCTTGCCGGAATCCTGTACGAGTACAAAGCGAACCAGAATGGTTATGATTCCGTTTTATACAAGTACGACTCCATGGGAAATGAGATATGGTCTCGAGGGATCGGCGAATCGGAGGCGTTGGATACCTGCACGTCTATCCTTGTGGATGTTAACGGGAATTCCTACGTGATCGGAGATACCGAAAATACCCTCGGTGCGTTCCATGCCGGCGCTTCGGATTTGTATATTTCCAAGCACGATTCGGATGGAAATGAACTCTGGACACGTCAACTGGGCACCTGGGGGGCCGAAAATGTCATGGACGCCGCACTCGACGCCGTCAACGGTTTTCTGTACGTCTGCGGCATAACGGATGACGCTTTTGGTGACAAGTGGACGGAACGGAACGATTGGGATTTCACCAACGCGTTCCTCGGTAAATTCAGCAGCGATATGTCCATGGCGCCGGATCTCGAACTTAAGGTCGGAAAACCCGCCAAAGGAAAACCCAAGGCCGCGGGACAAGCCCGAATCGATTTTCTCAACAACGGCGACGGAGTCGGGATCGGACAGGTGGATTACCAACTCTGGGCCACCTCCGACGGCCTGATCGACGGCAGCGCGGGGGACTACCTCCTGAAAACCGTCGAAGATGAATTATTCATCCACGCACCGGGTGTGACACGTTCCTTCTGGGTGGACTACGAACTGCCCGAAGGTGTCAATCCGAACGACGTCAAATTGGTCGCGCAGTTGGATGCCGCCGGCGGAAATTATTATGGTGCCGTTGACCAGGAAGGCACTGTTAACATGAGTGATTTTACCATCCTGGCAAGCAACTGGGGATCGACGGGAAGTACAGATAATAATTATTACGGCTGTGTTATGTTTCAAGCAGGGCCGACAACGCCGATCATTTCAATCAGTGGAGGCCAACCCGACGACATGACGGTAGAGGTGACCGAACCGACCGACGGCATCCCGGATACGACGGGGCAATTTAGAATTTACGTTACAAACGGAAATGACGAAGTAACCTATTCCGAAGTGGCTCTCGACCTTTGGTGCACCTCCGACGGAGTGATTGATGAAAATGAGAACGATTATCTCCTGTGGAGTCATATGGGATCCCTTCTGGACCTTTACCCCAACTCGACAATATCGTTTTATGGTGATTATGAATTGCCCGTGGGAATTGACCCCGGCGATGTGGAACTGATCGCGCGAATCACGGGTACGGGAGTCGTGACGGGTTGGCTGTAAGAGCCCGTATGAAAACGGTATATTAGTGTGTCGCGGGCATCTTGCCCGCGCGTGCCCAGAGCATCTTGCTCTCGGAATGGCTTTTTTTATCGCGGCCAAGATGGTCGCAATACGCGTCCCTAAGGGACGACACGTTTCAGGCTTTTTATAAATTCACCGAATCGTCTTCGTCGTGGTCGCCCTGGGTGGGTTCCATGTCGTCGTGGTCGGCCTCGGATTCGTAGGTTCCCAGTTCGTCGGCGGGGGTGTTCAGATCGATATCCGCCAGGTCGTCCGCGAGCAGGCCTTCGAGGGATAAGTTTCCCTCTTCGTCGAACAGGTCGTCTTCCTCGTTGTCGCGATCCGGCAGGAACGGCGGTAAAGCGCCTTCCGCCTCCGGTTCTTCGTCGGTTTTTTCTCGTTCCTCGTCCGGCACGGTCGCGCGGGCGAAGAGGTGTTCCACGTCGCGCTCCGCCGGGGGATTGGGGTTCAGGTGCACGTCGATCTGCCCGAAATTCGCCCCCTGCACGACGAAAATCTTCTGCAGCCGTATGAGTTCCAGCACCGCCAGGAACAGCCCGATCACCTCGCTGCGCTGCTCGCGGCCTTCGAAAATCTTCTCAAACGACATCGTCCCGTCGCGGTGCAGGCGGTCGAGAATATCCTCGGCGTGCAACTCGACGGGCGTGTCGTCGTAGATCACCTCGTGGTTTTGGGGGCGTTTGCCGATCGCGTCCATCACGTTGCGGAACGCGTCGAACAAATCCCAGATCTGCACCTCCTCCAGGTCCACGTCCTTCTCGTCGCCCAGGTGTATCCTGCCGGGATTGCGGACGAACTTCAGCGCCTGCAACTCCCCTGCCGCCTTGAGATCGCCCGCGGCGTCCTTGAAGGCCTTGTACTGCAGAAGCTGCCGCACCAGGTCCGCGCGGGGATCGATGTCAAAACCGTCGTCTTCCCCCTCCGGTACCTCCGATGCCGGTAAGAGCACGCGGGACTTGATCTCGATCAGCGTGGCGGCCATCACCAGGAACTCCCCCGCGAGGTTCGGATCGAGGGCCTGGAGCATGTCCACGTACGCGAGGTACTGCTCGGTGATGCTCACGATGGGGATATCGTGAATGTCCACCTCGTCCCGACGAATCAGGTACAGCAGCAGGTCCAGCGGACCGTTGTACATCTCCAGGTTGACGCGATACTCAGCCATGAGTTTTGTATTGTACACGACCGGGGGTAAATCGACGAGAGGAATTCGCCGCGGGAGAGGAAAACATTGGTAAGAAAGAGGAGGACGGGATGAAGGTCCGTGAAAAAAAGGGGAAGATTCTCCTTGGGAGAATCTTCCCACGCCAAAAAAGAAAGAGAAATTTGATTTATCGTTTTTTACGGATCCAAATACCCAATCCGCCGACGGCCAGCAGACCCAACGTCGCCGGTTCGGGAACGGGAGTCAGAACCACAAGATCATCGATTCCCCCCCGTCCGGCGGCGCCGCTGTAATCCGTCATTCCGATGGACACATACTGAATCTTGCTGAGATCGCCGGCCTCGAATCCCAGGCTGCCGACGGTCACGCCGTCGATGGTCAGCGACCAGGTGTCGGTGACGAAATCCACGTCGATGACCAGCGATTCCCAGGTGTTGCAGTCGAACACGGCGTCCAGGGCGGTGTTCTTGACGGAGGAACCGGTGTACAGCCAGACTTCGCCGTTGGAACGCAGCGAAATGTCAAACGCGCGGTTGGCATAGCTGCCCGGGGCGCTGTCGAAACCGCCGATGTTCAGCGAACCGCCCCAACCGTCGAAACCGGAGACGTTGTGGGCCTTGAGTTCCACCCGCATCGTTCCGTTGGCGGCGACCTGGTTCTGGGCGTCCGTCGTCAGCCCGGCCCAGGCCGACTGGCTCCCGCTGGAGTCGCGCCACATGTGCAGGTACTGCAGGCCGTACGGCGTGTCGAACTTGTAATAGCTCGAACTGACCGGCGAACGCATGACCTGCGTCATGGTTTCCTCCGATTCATCGATGGTCCATCCCGCCCCGACCGGGGGGGCGCCGGGATCCCGGTCGTTCGGCTCCACCCACGAGGTGGCGGCGACGTGGCTCTCAAAATCGTCCGAAAAAATCACATCCGCCCGCGATAGCGTCGCCGTACCGGCTAGCACGCAGAACAGCACCACTCCCAGACATAGCTTGTTCTTCCTCATAACCATTCTCCTTTCATTTGCGATAGGTGTTTCACATACACCACTGAATAAAAACACCCGATGGGCTTTCACGAAAAAGCCCAAGGTCGGAAATCATCACCGTCGATATTGCTTGTTTCCCTTTCTCCCGGAAGCGTTGTTTCGCCACCTTCCCGGCCGGGTACGACTCCATGTGCGGCTCGCCGGAGGGGGAATTATGTTTTTCGTTCCGTCGGAACCGGACACGTCGAGTTCCGCACCACGAGTTCCGCGTCCAGATATCGCACGCCGGGATTCCGCCCGGCGATGACGTCGCTGATCATGTCGCAGATTACATCCGCCGATTGCGCGCGGGGCAGACGAACGGACGTTAAGGGAGGATCGACGTGCTTCGCCCACGCCCTGTCGTCCGTTCCGACCACGCTGATATCCTTTCCCGGGACAAACCCGCACTCGCGCAGGGCGGCGTAGGTCGGGTTGACGTGTTCATCGTTGATAATGAACGCCGTCGGTTTCCGCCCCGGTTTCGTCATGATGTCCTTCACTTCCCGTCGCAGAGCGTCCCCGTCGCCCCCGGTGTCACGCAGCCAGTCGCTACCGGAGTAACGCACCCAGTCCGGTTGCACGTCGAGTTTGTATTCCAGGCACAGACGGTAAAAGATGTCCAACTGGTTTCGCTGCGTCCAAAAGCCGTTTCCCCGGTTATCCACATCATGAAGATAGGCGACGCGACGATGTCCCAGCTTCACCAGATGCTCCACCTGCCGCCGAATGATTCCTTCATCCTGATTTCTCAGGCAGGGGGTGATGTTCTCCGCCAGGTTGGGGAATAAGTGAAGGCAGGGAATTCCCCGCCGGTTGAGGTATTGCACGAGTGGAAAATGCTGAAGGCTCAGCGTGTACGTCGCCACCACGGGCGGCTTGCGTCGGGCGAGTTCCTTGACGGTTTTGACATGGTCGGATTGGGGATTCATCCACTGAACCCGCATCGCCATTCCGTGTTTGGTGATTTTCCCGGATAGGAGTCCGAACAGCTCATTTTCGTAACGACCCGGCGCCAAATAATACTCGCCGATGAAGAACAGGACGGTCACCACGGGAGTCGAAGAGTCATTCGGAAATTCATTTTCAAAAGCGATCTGTTCGAGATCGGCCGTCTTGCCGTTCCCGAACGGAACCACCGCTCCTTTTTGCGGTTCTTTGACCAATTGGTTTTTCTGGGCCAGCAGTTTCAGCGCACGACGCACGGTAGGCCTGGATGCTCCATATTTCCGGGCGAGTTCATCCTGCGTCGGCAGACGGGTTCCCGGTATGAAATTGCCGCGATATATATCCCGCAATAGCGTTTGGGATAGTTTTACCGCTTTGCTTTTGTATGTGGTTTCCGCGGAGCTCATAGAATTATCTCGTATTTTCTCAGAACGAAATTATAACATATATGAAAAACATTTCAACAAATAATTTCTATAAATAGAAATTAAAATTAGTTTTCATTTTTGGCAATATTTTGCGCAAGTTCTTTTTGATAATATTGATAGAAATAATATCAAGTGAAGTTCAGGAAAGGTGGTCGGGTAGCCCCGGGAGAGCAATCCCCCGGGGCTACCCGACCACCTTTTTCCCCTCTTTAGGATTATTGAGTTGTTTTTTTGGGGAAAGCGACGTATAGTATAAGTGGCCCCCGCAACCACGCCAGGGGAAACCCGAGAACATAAAATTACGGCGGCGTGAGTAGAACTGGAGAAAGGCTCGGATGGCCCACCGGTTCGTCGAGGGCCTTTTTTCTGCGCGGATGGTTTTACTCCCTGCAAAACAAGGGATTAGAAATATCCCGATTTCTCCGCACTCTCCACGTCGTTTTTATGGTAGCATTCCGTATATCCCTTTCCGGGAAAGAACGGTTATGGTCATTCACATCGATAATCTGCGGGTTCACACCGTCATCGGCACGTTTGATTGGGAACGGCACGCGCCGCGGGAGTTGCGGGTGAGCGTGTCGATCACGCCGAAGGACTCCCAAGCCGTCCGGACCGACGACCTTGCCGACGGGGTGGATTACGCGGAACTGGCGGAAAAGATCATCGCCCTCGGCCGGGCGAGTCAGTTCCGGCTGATCGAAGCCTTCGCCGACGCGGTGCTCCAACTCCTGCTGGCGGATCCGAAGGTGCGCTTGGCCGAGGTGGAGGTGACCAAACCCGCAGCCGTCCCGGCCGCTCAATCGGTGCGCGTGACCCTCCGCGGAGTCAATCCCGACTGACGCACATTCCCCGGAACATTCGTCCACGAATTACACGAATTTCACGAATTGTTTTCTATTCTCGTGCAGGATGTCGCCGTCTTTGAAGTTGCATCACGAGAATCAGCAGCGCCAATCCTGTCCCCCCGGCAACCAATGACGCGACAATCAGCATTCGCTGGACCGTCGGGTGAAACCATGCGGTCAGTCCCAACAGTATCACCCCCATACCGCTGAGCAGCGAGGCTATCCTGGCGAACCAACGGCCGCGTTCTGCGTGTTTATATCCCGCGCGAAAACCCAACTGCCCCATGAGCACCAGCGCGCCGAGCATCGCCAGGCTGACGGAATACCCGTGAACGGAGATCGGCCAAACCGTCATCTCCCACGCGTCCGACAGCAGCAGCGCCGGCGGCAGGAGAATCACCGCGAGCATGGTGCGTCCCGTGCCGCGCAGCAGCACCGCCCCGGCGAGGATCGCGGCGACGGGAATCGACAGGCCGTCGATCCATCGCGTCGGAACGGGCGCCTGCCCCAGATCGATCATCCGGCAGACCCCCGCCACCCCCGCCAGCGCCCCGGAGGCGCACAGTGAAACAGGCCGGGCGAGGCGTTTCTCCCGAAGCCGGGGACGTCTCCGCGCCGCCGAGTCGTAGCCCATCAGAACCAGCAGCACGCACGTCCAGCTGACGAACACCACCAGCATCCGCAGAATCACCAGCGGGCCGTCCAGGGGAATCTCTCCGTCGCCCATCCATCCGACCAGCACGGCTGTCAACCCCGACACCCAGGAATCCAGGGCGCTGTCGGACACCACAAGGCGGGACAAGGGACAAATCCATCGCGTCCCCCCCAGCACCGCCAGGCCCACCAGGCCCGTGGCGAAAAAACTCCACCGGCGAAATCGCCGCGCCAGCAGCGCGTTGACGCCGCCGATCAACGCGCCGAACACCACCGCCAGGCCGCAGGCCGCCGGCAACACGAACCACGGAACCATTCCGCCGACGTCGAACGCGTTGACGACCCCCGCCGCCAGCACTCCCCCGGCGCCCGTCACCGCCCAGACGCTCAAATCCACCACGCCGCACCGCAGCGCCAGCAAGAATCCCAACGCCGCCGGTAACGTCGCGCCGGCCAGCAGGGCTCCCGTGCCCAGTCCCGATTCCCCGAACACCCCCCGCCAGGCCGGAAGAAGCAGAATCAGTAGAAACACCAGAAAGAATCCCTCCAATCGATCATACATCCGATATCGATCAGCAAGGTTCGGATCGGGTTGTGGAAGGGAATCCAATATGGCGTCCGTCAGCTTTCTACAATATTGTCATCCTGAGCGGAGCGCAGCGGAGTCGAAGGACCTTACGCCTAGCTACCCGTGAGGCCCTTCGACTTCACTCGAAGACTCGCTCCGCTCAGGATGACATATATCTTTCTCACTCTTGCTCCAGATACGTTTTGAGTTTCTCCGCGAAACGGCGGACCGCCCGGCCTCGATGACTGATTTCGTTTTTTCGCTCCGGGGGCAACTGGGCGGTCGTGCAGCCGAGGTTCGGCACGAAAAACAGCGGATCGTATCCGAACCCGTTTTCGCCGGCCGGCGCGTGGGCGACGCGCCCTTCGACCTCGCCGTCGGATTCGATCACGATGTCCTCCCCCACCGCCATCGCCAGCCGGCAGACAAACCGCGCGGTGCGCCGCTCGTCGGGGGTGTCGCGAAGTTCGCGGAGGAGTTTGGCGTTGTTGGCCTGGTCGATTTCATCCCTGCCGGCGGAGGGGGGACATTCGTCGGCAGCGTAGCGCGCGCTGTACACGCCCGGCGCGCCCCCCAAAGCGTCGACCACCAGACCCGAATCGTCCGCCAGGCACCATTGACCCGTCGCGCGGGCATAGTAGAGAGCCTTGTCCCGCGCGTTTTCGGCGAACGTGCTTCCGGTTTCTTCCGGTTCGGGAATTCGGCTCTGGTTGGACAGGTTCGTCACCCGCACGTCCAGGTCCGCCAGCACCTGTTGTATCTCGCGGAGTTTCCCGGAATTACGGGTTGCCAGAACGATGGAATGCATCGTTGACCATCTGTCCTTTCTTGAATTCGCTGATCGACAACGGCGCCGAGGGCGTCACGCGGCGGACGATCTTTCCGGTTTGCGGGTCCAGCTCATTGCGGATTTCCGTGTTGCCGCAGTAGAGAAATTCCGGATTCTCCTTGAGGATCGCCTTCATCCTCGGATCGATGACGACGCGTTCCTCCACCAGATACTTATCTCCGGTCTGAGGATGGATTTTTTCCACCTGCCGCGTCCGCATCGCCTCGGCGGGGAACGTTCCGATCGTGACGCCCGAACGGGAGGTTTCGTGCAGGAAATAGGCTTCCTGCCCCTGCTGACGGAGTTTTTTGCATAAATCGACGGCCCGGGACTTTCGCCCGACGTAATTCTGTTGCGGTAAATCCTGGAACACCGCCACCAGCACCGTGTATTCGCCCCGGGCGTTTTTCAGGTTCCATTCCGACGGGCCGACGTCCTGACCCGGCAAGGGGACGATGGTGGCCATCCGAAAGAGGTTCTCACCGGAACCGGGGGTGACGTACTGCTTGGCGGTCTGCAGATTCTTCAGGGCGTCCTGACGGGTGCGATATTTCCCCCAGTACAGGGCGCTGCTTTCATCCTTGTTCACCACGTACAATCCCTGCCAGTCGGTGTATTGCTTCATGCGTTGCAGATACAGGTCCGCCAGGTTCACGTGATCCGGGCCGGTGAGCGTCGTCAACAGCAGCGTGTATTCATCCTCCGCGGCATACCCGCCGAGGTTCCAGCCTCCGCCGCCGGCGCCGGCGCCGTCGCAGCCGACCAGTACGGTGCACAAACCCAACATCGTGACACATGCAATCCGTTTCATGTCTTCACTCCCTTTCTGATAGCGTCCTGCTGGGCGCGAAACAGCGCCCGGACGCCTTTTTTCGCCAGGCGAATCATCTCGTGGAGCTGTTCCTCCGCGAAGGGTTCGCCTTCGCTGGTTCCCTGGAGTTCCACGAATTTTCCGCTTCGGGTCATCGCGACGTTCAGGTCGACGTCGGCGGAGGAATCCTCGACGTAGCACAAATCCAGCAGCGGGGTTCCGTTGACGATCCCCACCGAGACGGCCGCCACCGGTTCGCGCAGCACGCCGCGGGCGAAGCGCCCTTCCGCCTGTCCGACGCGCACCGCCCGCGCCAGCGCGACGTACGCCCCGGTGATCGACGCCGTTCGCGTTCCGCCGTCGGCCTGCAACACGTCGCAATCCAGCGTGATCGTGTGTTCGCCCAGGCGATCAAGTCGCACCACGCCGCGCAGCACGCGCCCGATCAGACGCTGGATTTCCACGCCGCGGGAATCGGGTTTCAGCAGCGGGCGTTTTTTCCTGCCGCCCGTGGACGCCGGCAGCATTCCGTACTCGGCCGTGACCCATCCTTCGCCCGTTTCGGCGCGCCAGGGAGGCACGTCCTGCTCGATGCTGGCGGTGCAGATCACGCGCGTCTCGCCCATTTCGATGAGGCAACTGCCCGCGGCGGTGCGCACGAAATCCGGGGTGATCCTCACGGGTCGAATCGCGTCGAACCGTCGCCCGTCCTGACGTTGGAAGTTCGTTCTCGCCATGGGAGAAAGTGTAAAGAATTCCCCAAAAAAACGCCACGGATTTCAGGGAGAAAAGAAAAACAGCGCCGAGCGGCAAGCCGAGATGGAGATCGGCTTGCCGCTCGGCGCTGTTGTATGTAATTCTTTTCAATCCGCAAGCCGTCCCTATGGGATCTTCGACATTCCGCGATCCGCAATTTGTCCCCACTCCACCGCGTCGATAACAAATTGCGTATTCGGTCCGATCCGGGCGTCGGCGACGGAGTTTTCCGCTTCGTCGGGCACGAGAGCGAGCACCTTGACCTTTCCGCGATCGGCGATCTGTTGGGGGTTGGTGTGCATCGCCAGCACCGCGTCGCCTTTGACAGCCGCCTGCTCGTCGGAAAGCGGTGTTTCAATTTCGTAACGATTCACGACCACCCCCGCGACGTTCAATCCCGCCGACCGCGCCGCGTGGAGCGTCAGCAGCGTGTGGTTGATCGTGCCCAATCCCGCGCGGGCGACGATCACGACCGGAAGGCGCGTCATTTTCACGAAATGGATCACCCAGAAATCGTCGGTGATCGGGCAGAACAACCCGCCGACGCCCTCAACGACGACGGCGTCGGCCTGTCCTTTCAGCCGCGCGTAGGCGTCGAAGATCGCGTCCAGATCGACGGGCGTTTTCGTGCGTTCGGCGGCCACGTTCGGCGCGACGGCGGGCGCGTATCGAACCGGGACGATCTCCGCCAGCGTTCGTTTCGACTCGGCGGCCCAGGCGAGAAATTCGGCGTCCTCGCTGATGAGTCCGGCTGGGGTTTTTCGACAGCCGCTGGCGACGGGCTTGAACACCTCCACCGACTCGCCGGTCTTTCTTAGCGCGCGGGCGATCGCGCCGGCGATCAGCGTCTTACCGACGGCTGTATCCGTCCCGACGACGAACAAACCCCGCAGGCGCGGCAGCGTGGCTTGGACGTCCCGTCCAAGTGTCGCACGGTCGTCTCGACCGAAACCGTCATTAGGAGCAGGATCAAGATGATCCTGCGACGCGTGTCCCTGAGGGACAAGCCACCGCTTTGGATCAAACGAAGTAGTCATGGATCGTCTCGATGGTGATCGTCAACAATCGGTTAAGGGTATCGGTGTCCATCGCCGGGGCGGGCATGAGCACGACCACGTCGCCCAGCGGCCTGAGGATCGCGCCGCGCGATCGGGCGGCGAAACACACCTTCGCCCCGACGCGCTCGGCGGGATCGAACGCCTTCGGTCCGTCGCGATCGGCAACCAGTTCAATCCCCACCATCAACCCGCACTGACGGACGTCGCCGACGTTAGAATGGCCTTTTAATTCCAGCAGCCGGGAGGATACAAGGTCAACCTTTGTCGGCAAGGCAGAGAGCAGGCCCGACGATTCGATCAAGTCGACGCTCGCGACGGCGGCGGCGCAGCCCAGGGCATTTCCGGTAAACGTATGGCCGTGATAAAACGTTTTCCCTTCGGAAATCTCCCCGCGGAACGCGTCGAAAATTTCTCGCGTGGTCATCGTCGCAGCGATGGGCAGGTATCCGCCGGTCAGACGCTTGCCCAGGGACATCAGGTCCGGCGAAACGCCCTCGTGCTCGCACGCGAACATTGTACCGGTCGCGCAAAATCCCGTCGCCACCTCATCCGCGATCAGCAATACGTCATGCTCGCGGGTCAGTTCGCGCAGTCCCTTCAAGAAACCGGCGGGGTGCGTCAGGATCCCGGCCGCCCCCTGCACGAGCGGCTCGACGATCACCGCGCAGAACTCCCCCGGCGCCTCGGCGAGAACCCGCTCCACCTGCTTCAGCACAACCTCCCCGGCCCGTTCGCCCGCGGGGTGATGATACGGGTTCGGCGAATCCACGAACGTCGCCTCGAACAATAACGGGGCAAAAATCTTATGAAACGCTTCGATCCCGCCCAGGGACACCGAGCCGATGGTGTCGCCGTGATAACTGTTCGCCAACGCGAGAAAACGCCTGCGTTTGGTCTGCCCCCGATTGCGATAAAACTGGTACGCCATCTTCAGCGCCACCTCGACAGCCGTCGCGCCGCTGTCGCTGTAAAACACCTTCTCCAGACCCGGCGGGGTGAGTTTCACCAGTCGCTCCGCCAGCGCGATGCTCGGTTCACAGGCGTGTCCCAGCAGCGTGCTGTGGGCGATGCGATCCAATTGGCCGCGAATCGCGGCGTCGATTTCCGGAACGCGGTGGCCGTGCAGGTTGCACCACAAGCTGCCGAATCCGTCGATGAAGCGCCGGCCTTGATGGTCGATCAGCTCGAACCCCTCACCGGCGACGATCACGCGCCCGGGTTCGTCTTCGGATTCAAGCCACTGCGTCATCGGCGTGAAGGGATGCCAGACGAATTGTTTATCCCGCTCGATGAGTCGCCGCGTCATGTTCGCGTTCTGGGTGGGCATCGGACCGTCCTACTGTCCCTCGCCGGATAAGCGAACCGACACGTCCGCGCCGAATCCGGCGTCGAACGAATCGCGGAAACGTCCCAGGTTAACCGCCAACTCCAGCATCCCCATCGAGTTCATCAGCGCCAAAGGACGGCCGGGCTCCACCTGCCCGTAGGTCGATTGCAGCGGACCGACGTGCCGGCCCTGACAATACACCTCCAGGCCGGCCTGGGTGAGATTCTCCCAGCGCTGCAGCATGTGCTTTCGCGTGATGTTGGTGATGAGATTCCCGAAATGATCCACGTGAATCACCTGTCCGTTGATTTCCCCCTCCTGCCCCCGCGGTTCGGGCAGGTCCAGCAGCGTGTAGCTGTCGGGCATCATTCCCAGACGCGAGATCGGCTTACCGCTGAAGATATACCCCACCAGCGGGGCGAAAATATCCCGCCCGTGGAACGTGGAAGCGACTTCCTCCACGCCCAGCAACCCCAGTTCCCGCACTTCCACCAGGTTCCGGAGCGGATACGCTTCCTTGACGAAGGTGATGATCCCGTTGTCCGGGAAGACGTACAACTGATCGCCGAACTGCCCCACGAGGATGGCGCGGTCGGTTCCGACGCCCGGATCGACCACGACCACGTGCACGGTATTGGGCGGGAAAAACGGCGCGGCGTTGGCGAGGATATACGCCCCGGACAGAACCTGGTGCGACGGCACCTGGTGGCTGATGTCCACAATCTCCGCGTCGGGACAATGGCGCAGGATCACGCCCTTCATCGCCGCGGCATACGGATCCGCCAGTCCGAAATCGGTCGTTAACGTCACCAGGGGACGATTGGCCACGTGTTGCTCTCCCATGGAAAAAGTATTTCGCGCGCCGGGGGGTTCAAATGAACCTTCCCGCCGCGTCCCTGTCGGGCTACTATTTATAATGGAAAACCCATGGCGAGCGAAGAACAAAAATTCGTCGCGGCGCGGCGGAACATGATCGAGCGTCACCTGCGGGCCCGGGGGATCCGCGACCCCCGCGTTTGCGAAGCCTTCCGCCTCGTGCCGCGGGAATGGTTCGTGGACGACGCCTACAAGTCCGACGCGTATGTCGATTCCCCCCTGCCCATCGGAAACGGCCAGACGATCTCCCAGCCGTATATCGTCGCGCTGATGCTCCAGGAGCTTGACGTACATCCGGAGCATCGCGTCCTGGACGTCGGCGCGGGAAGCGGATACCAGACGGCGTTGCTTTCGCACCTGGCGGCGGAGGTGCACGGTGTCGAACGGATCGAAACGCTAGCCGACCGCGCGGTAAAAACGCTGGCGAAACTGAATCTCACCAACGTCACGATCCACGTGGGCGACGGTTCACTCGGTTGGCCGGACCACGCGCCCTACGATCGGATCATCTGCGGCGCCGCGGCGCCGGACGTACCGCCGGCCTGGATCGAGCAGCTCACCGACGGAGGCGTGATCGTCACCCCCGCCGGCCCGCGCGACGTGCAGACGCTGCGGCGGGTGGAAAAACACGGCACGGAGATTCGACGAACCGAACTCTGCGGAGTTCGCTTCGTGCCCCTCCTGGGGGAACAGGGATGGAGATGAATTCATCCAATCTTGAAAAAATCAATATCTGTCATCCTGAGCGAAGCGAGTCTTCGAGCGCAGTCGAAGGACCTTACGGGTAGCTGAGCGTGAGGTCCTTCGACTGCGCTCGAAGACTCGCTTCGCTCAGGATGACCGTAGGTGGTTTTTTTCTAACACAAAAAACTACAGCGTCGCCACGCTTCGCAGGCGCCGCGGCGCGTCGGGAAGGGTGATGGTTTCGTCGGTGTGAAATTCAAAGATCATCCCGCCGGGTCCGTCCGAATTGATCGCCAGCGCCCGGTTCGGAATTTCCAGGGAACCGTCCCGCACGTGCCGATGCCCCAGCAGGAAAAATTCCACCCCCAGTCGCTCAGCCAGCATGTCGAGTTGCTCGGGCGTCTGGTCCCGTCCCCAGGTCCACTCATACGCCGGTCCGCCGCGACGGTAATCGTCCTCTTCATACGCCCGATCCAGAATCCCCGGATCGGCAAGGCTCATCCGGTTCGGCGAGGGAAGCGAATGAGACACGAACACGCCGTTGTCGAAGCGGGCCGCCAACGGTAGCGAGCGGCTGAACCGCATGACGGCTGGGTACACGTCCAACGCCTCGTCGCCGAACACCTCCCGAATCCCGTCCATGAACGCCTTGCAAACCCCGTGGCCGTGCTTCGTGATCTCGCTGCCGGTGATCTGCGCCAGCGCGTGGTTGCCCAACAGATAATGCACCTTTTCGGGATTCTCGACCTTCGCCTGAGCGCCCAGGAACATCACTTCAACGCTCCGGTCGATTCCCCGCCCGTCGATCGGCCCGTGAATCAGTTCCTGGAGAATCAGCGTCGGCGGTTCGGTTTCCTCGGACCGGACATAGTTGAGGATTCGCTGAAGATTCCCGCGATGGCCGTGGATGTCCCCGGCGACCACCACCCGTCCGGGCGAACCGAGGTGCAGACAGGCGCCCTTCCGGACGGGATCGTTTTCGATCAGTTCCGCGGCTTGTCGAAAGATATCGGCGGTGTTGGACATGGGTTCAATCCTCATGTTCCGCCAGCTCGATGTGAATTCCGGGATCGGAATCCGTCTCCGTATCGGGATCGAGGATTCGTTCCTCGGCCTTGTCGGGGTTCCTTTCCAGTTCCCGCATCACGACGTGCAGGCGGTTGAGAATCGCGTCCATTCCGCCCAGGCGGGCGGACGGTTCGATCTGGATGCAGTCGGTGATCATGCGGCTGAGCTGCTCCGGAATGCGCGGGTTGAGCACCTGGGCCGGAACGGCGACCTTCTGCCCTTTGCTGATCGAGTGCTCCTGGTGCGGGATCACCGTCGGTGGCGCTTCGCCGGTGAAGGTCCAGTACATCGTCGCGCCGAAGTTATACACGTCCGTGCGCGCGTCGAGAGGCCATTTGATCAACTGCTCCGGGGCCATGTAATCCGGCGTGCCCTGGATGCGCGCCTTGGCGACGCCCATCCGGCAGCTCAGTCCCAGGTCGATGATCTTGGGATGTCCCTTTTCGTCCACGACGATGTTTTCCGGCTTCATGTCGGCGTGGACGTATCCGCGGTTGTTCATTTCGTGCATCGCGCCGGCGATATTGACGAAAATGCTACACGCCTCCAGGAAGGTTTCCGGGCGCTGCTTCTCCAGGGAATTCCCGCGGCAGAGCTCCAGAAAGGTGTGCAGTTCCCTCACGGAAAACAGCGAGCGGACCTTCTGCAGAGAAAATACCTTCCGGATCGACGGATGCTGCAGGCGCGAACCGATCTCGTATTCGTTCATCGCCTGCTCAAAATAACGGTCGTCGTCCCCGTGCTGCTTGAACGTGCGTTTCAGGGCTACAATACGCCCGGTCTCTTTTTCCCGGGCCTCCCAAATGGCGCTACGGGCGCCCGTTCCCAGCCGTTGGATCAACTCATATCCCGCGACCCGGAATTTCCGGCCCTTTTCGATATTCAGATTCACGACAACTCCCGACTAGCAAAAATGCGTTGTATAACCAATATGAAAAGAATAAGTGCGTCCCGATACGGGAGAATATGAATCTAGGAATCATTGAGAGTATTTTACCTTTTCCCGGGCGGGAGGAAAGGGAATTTTCGCGGAGATCGACACAAGGATGCAATAAAGAAAACCGTTGCTATACCTTCCCCGCGAGATCAATCAAAGCGGTTCGCCTCGTCGTTTACGTATGCTGTTCGAGACTTTGGCGGATTCCCTCCGCCAGGGCGGGACACTTGGGTTCGAGGGCGGAAGCCGCCTTGAGATCCAGCCGTCCCGAAAACCGCTCCGTCATCAACACGAGACACTGGAAGACTTCCTCCGGTTCGAAACGGGAGGCGAGTTCCACCAGGAGATACAATCCCGCCGCCTTGTCTTTCGTTTTCCACAAGGCGGGCGCACATTCCCTTTTCAGCATGAACGATCCTCCATAAGGAAATCTACGACGCGATTGGCGGACGGGCAAATTCCCCGCCTGATTCGCGCGATGACTTTTGCGACCCGTCACGGTACAATCCACCGGCCATGACGGATTCGACAGAGCAATCTTTATCCCCCGCCTCCACCGGACAGGCAGTCTATCGAAGCCTTTCCGTCGCGGTGCTGATTCTGGCGCTGGGCGCCGGGGCGTCGCTGGGAATCCGGACGATCAGCAGTCCGGATCTGGGATATCACCTTGCCTACGGGGAGGAATTTCTCCGGACGGGGCGGATCGTCGATTCCAGTCCCGAAATCTACACCCTCGACGCCGAGGCGCTCGCCCGAACGAGCGAGCTGCCCCCCGGCGCGTGGATCGACGAACAGGGCGTGTATCGTTTCCCCAACGCCAACTGGGCCAGCCAGGTTCTTTTCTCGTTCGTGCACGCCCGGGGGGAAATGATCGCCCTGGGCGTGTTGCAGGCGGGATTGGTGCTGGGGATCTTCCTGGTGGTGACGGTTTCCATGCTCCGGCTGGGTTTATCGCCCGCGTGGGCGGCGCTGGGAGTTTTGCTGATTTCTCTGGCGGCCTACGAACGATTCATGCTCCGCCCGGAACTGGTGGGATATCTCGTGCTGGCGGTGCAGTTCGCCCTGCTCCTGCCGGTCTGGCGCAACGACGCGATTTTTCCCTGGTGGCGGGTGGCGGTTCTGGCGGGATTGCAATGGCTGCTGGTGAATCTGCACAGCTATTGGATGCTCGGACTGGGACTGACGCTGGCGGGCGCCGGCGGCGAGGTGATCGGACACATTTTCCCCGTGCGCGACGCGGCGAACCACCGACGGGGCGGACGATTGTTCGCGTTGCTGATGTTGCAGGCCGGCGTGAGTTTCGCCAATCCCTGGACGTGGCGGCTGGCGGCGCTGCCGATCCAGACGCTGATGTATTTCAGCCGGCACCAGATCAGCACCGCGGATCCGCGAATCGGCGGGCATCCCTGGAGCATTATCGGGGAATGTTTTCGGCCTCTGGAATCCCCCTTCGCGGACATCGTCGCGACCAAAGCGTATATTGTCTTACTGGTGCTGGTGTTGCCGGGATTACTGTGCGGGACGCTGAAGCGCCGCTGGGGATTGGTGATTCTGCAGGCGGGAATGGCCGTCATGTCGCTGTCCATGCGTCGGAATATCGCGCCGGGCGCGATTCTGCTGGCGCCGTCGGCGCTGGGATGTATGGTCTTATCGCTGAAACACGTGAAAATATGGAACTATCTCCGCGCCCAGTCGGTTTCGTCCTTCGCCGCGGTGCTGACGCTCGGAGTGATCGCCGCGGGACTCATCGGCGCGATCACGACCAACCGGTTTTATTTCGAACAGCGTCGCCCGGATCGGTTCGGGTTTGGAATTTCCCTCATCAACACGCCCGTGGGCGCCGCGCGTTGGTTAAACCAGACCCAGCCGGAGGGACGCCTCTGGACGGACCACGACTCCTCCAGCAACGTGTACTTTTTCACCCGCTTCCCGGACCCGAACAACCCCGCGAAATCGTCGCACCCGAAGGTGCCGATCCTCACCAACACCTGGGCGTATCCGCCGGAGATCATGCGGGAGATGCTGGACGTTTCCCGCGGGATGAAATCGTTCACCACGCTGGTGGAGCAGTACGGCCTGGAGATCGTGGTCCTGCGGGTCGGCGCCGTCACGACGCCGCTGGTGGTGGAACTGACGGGTGATCGCGACTGGGCGCTGGTGTATCTCGACGCGATGCACACGGTCTGGCTTCGCGCCGAGGGGATCAATTCCTCGCTGGTGAAGAAATACGCGATCACCCGCGAGACGTTCCATCTCTCGGCCTTCGCGGAACAGCTTCGCCGGCAGGATCCCGAAGCGCCGTCCGCGTTGCATGTCGCCGGTGTGACGCTTCAGCGCCTGGGATGGTTCTCCCATGCGATCGAACTGCTCCGCAACGCCGTGCTGGAATCCCCCCGCTATTCCGAAGCCTGGCTGGAACTCGGCGCCTGTCACGCCCTGCGCAGCCAGGAGACGCGACTGGCGGGAATGAACCGGGAGTCGCTGCGGCTCGTGATGAAGGATCTCCTGGAGGCCGGGGAATGTTTCCGGCAATGCCTCCTCCTGGACCCGCGAAAGGAAATCCGCGACCAAGCCGCCGGATACCTCCAGGCCGTCCAGAGGGATTACAACGTCCTGGATTCGCGGAGGCGGTGAGTGATTCCCCCTATTCCAGGTGATCTTTATCGAGGAACGGAACCCGACAAAAAAGAGAAAAATAATTATTTTTTTGAATGGACATATTATTTATAGTATAGTATATATTTGGTATGTGGGAAATTTATGAACATACTTCCCTGGCGAAAAAACTGTCCTCCATCCCTAAAGAAATACTCAAACGCTATGAAAAGTGGAAAGATATCGTCCGAATTTCAGGCCCTCAGGGACTTCGTTCAATTAAGGGATTTCACGACGAATCCCTGAAAGGCAAATGGAAAGGATACAGATCATCCAGACTTGGATTGCAATACCGAGTTTTATATCGAATTGAAAATAAGAAATTGTACGTACAGGTATTGGACGTGAATCCACATGACTACAGGAAAAGATAACATGAAATCGTTCCGAAAAGCGAAGAAAAGGATTGACGTCTCCGTGGGCGAGTCCGTTCGTATCCTTCGGGAATTGCAGGAGCTCAGCCAGACACAACTGGCGGAATTGAGCGGAATTCCGCAGTCCACCATTTCCGCGATTGAAAACGACCGCGTGAAACTGGGCGTCGAACGCGCCAAAATGCTGGCCCGCGCCCTTCACTGTCACCCGGCCGTCCTGGTCTTCCCCGGCTGGGACATCCACGACGAAGCGGCGGCGTGATTCTCCTCCTTCTTCTCAAAGAGAAAAGATAGGAGTTCCCTCCTGAGGAAACGTAGCGTATGATTGTCAAAGAATGAAACTCAACTATTACAAAGATACGGATTCCCTCTATATCGATCTTTCCGCCAAACCCGGCGCGGAGAGTAAGGAAATTTCCGAAGGAATCGTTCTTGATTTCGACGCCGAAGGGAATATCGTCGGTATCGATATCGACAACGCGAGTCAAAAAGTGGATCTCAAGGAAATCCGTCTGAGTAAAATTCCCGCGGAAATCGAGCGTTTGACGGCATAAACACGGAAGTACCCGTTCCCCTTTCGACAAGGAATGTTCACCATGACCGAAGACACGTATGGAAATCTCATCAGTTCGCTGGCGATGGATAATGACAAGCGGATCGTCCTGCTCGTGATGGACGGCGTGGGCGATTGCGACAATGGCGGCAAAGGTACCGCGCTTCAGCAGGCCAAGACGCCCAACATGGACACGCTGGCGAAAAACAGCGCCCTGGGTCTGCACGTTCCCGTCGCGGCGGCCGTCACGCCCGGCAGCGGGCCGGGGCACCTGGGCCTGTTCGGGTACGATCCGCTGATCTACCAGGTCGGCAGGGGCGTCTTGAGCGCCCTGGGCGTGGAATTCGCCATTACCGACCGCGACGTGGCGGCCCGCCTGAACTTCTGCACGATCGACGCGGCCGGCAAGGTCACCGACCGCCGCGCGGGACGCATCGGCGACGACGTCAACAAAGCCTGCCTCGCCAAAGTCCGCGAAAAGCTCCAGCTTCCCGCCGGCGTGGAGGTGTTCTTCGAGACCGAATCCGAGCACCGGGCCGTCATGGTCCTGCGCGGGGACGGCCTGGACGACAACATCGGCGACACCGACCCGCAGCACACCGGCGTCGAACCGCTCCGCGCGGACCGACCGCCGCACAACGAATCCCGCACGGCCCTGATGGTCGCGGACATCTTCGACCAGATCCGCGCGATCCTCTCCGACGAACCGAAGGCCAACATGGTTCTCGGCAGAGGGTTCGCGAAGGTTCCGAGCTGGCCGACGTTCGCCCAGCGCTGGAAGCTCAACCCGGCGGCTGTCGCGGGATATCCGATGTACCGCGGTGTGGCGCGCCTGGTGGGCATGGACGTCGTCAGCCAGCCGACCTCGGCCGCCGACATCTGCGCCGAAGCCGTCAAAGCAATGGCGGACCACACGTTCGTCTTCGCGCACTTCAAATACACCGACAAGACCGGCGAAGACGGCGACCTGCCGGCCAAGATCGCCCGCATCGAGGAAATGGACGCCGCCCTGCCGACGCTGCTGAACGGTAAACCCGACGTGCTGATCATCACCGGCGACCACTCGACGCCACCGAGCTTGAAGGCCCATAGCTGGCATCCGGTGCCGCTGCTGATGGCGGCCCCGCACCTGCGCGGCGGTGACGGCCCGACGTTCGACGAAGTCGCCTGCCGGGCTGGGCAGATCGGAACCATCCCCGCGCGGGAAATCATCCCCCTGGCGCTGGCGCACGCGGAAAAACTCGAAAAATTCGGCGCGTAAATTTTTTAATAGAGTCCACGAATTGCACGAATTTCACGAATGAAAAAAATTCCTTTCGTGAAATTCGTGGAATTCGTGGACTGGATCTCTTTTGAAAACAACGCCAAACGGACAAGCCGAGAATCGTCTCGGTTTGTCCGTTTGGCGTCTTGATTCGGTTTATCGTTTTCCACCCGTACATTGTTTTCCGTAAATAGTTGAAAGAAAATACCTTAATCTTCCGAAATAACAGGATAGTTTCTTGCTGTATCGCGTGATCCTCATTACACTGGGATGCGTTATTCATTTGTCCCATGGATGAAACAATGGAAACAACTCGCCGCGGGGAGGATAGGCGTGTCGGCTGGGGACCTGCTACCGGTACGCGGGAATCCAATGGGTACGATTCTCCGCGGGACGACACCCTCGAGCAGGCCGTCGCCCAACGACAGGAAGCCGAAACGCGCATCATCGATCAGCTTCGCCTGTTCGCCGCTCTGCTGGAGGCGATTCCCAACCCCGTGTTTTACACGGGCATCGACGGACGCTACCTCGGCTGCAACCAGGCCTTCGCGCAACTCGTGGGGATCGACGCGGATTCCATCGCCGGACGACTGATCTCGGACATCTGGCCGGGGCAGGACACGGCCGGGTACATCGCCCGCAACAAGGAACTGCTTCGGGACGGCGGCGTGCAGCATTACGAAGACACCGTCGTCGACGCCGGCGGCGCGATCCGAAACGTCATTATCCAGAAAGCGCTCTACGAACACGCCGACGGTTCCCTGGGCGGAATCGTGGGTGTGATGATCGACATCACCGACCGGAAGAAGGCCGAGGAAGAGCGACTCGCCCTGCAACTGCAGATGCAGCAGACCCAGCGACTGGAGAGCCTGGGCGTGCTCGCCGGCGGGGTCGCCCATGACTTCAACAACCTGCTGATGGTCATCCTGGGCAATATCGACCTGGCGCTGAAGGACCTGTCCGACCATTCCCCCATCCGGGAACTGATCGAGAACGTCAAAACCGCCTCCCTGCGGGCCTCGGAACTGACCAACCAGATGCTCGCCTACGCCGGTAAGGGACGGCTGAAGATTCAGGACGTCTCTCTCAACGACCTGATCCATGAAATGACGCACCTGCTGCAGGTGTCGATTTCCCGCAAGGCCGAGGTGCAGTACGACCTGGCGGACAACCTGCCTTACGTCGAGGGCGACCCGGCCCAGTTGCGGCAGATCGTGATGAACCTTATCACCAACGCCTCGGAAGCCCTGGGCAACGAACCGGGGAAAATCCACGTCCGCACGGACGTGATCACCGTCGACGAAAAGACGCTCTCGAAAACGTATCTCAACGACAATCTCCCCGCCGGACAGTACGTCCGGTTCGAGGTGTCCGACAACGGACACGGCATCGACGAAGAGCACCTGACGAAAATCTTCGAGCCGTTTTTCACGACGAAATTCACCGGCCGGGGTCTGGGCCTGGCGGCCGTGCTGGGAATCACCCGATCGCACAAGGGCGCCATCGACGTCGCCAGTGAAAACGGCGACGGAACCACGTTCACCGTGTTGCTTCCGGTCAAGTCCTCCCCGCCGATCCCGAACGTCGCCCGGCCAATTCCGCAAAACACCGCCTGGCGGGGACGGGGAACCGTGCTGCTGGTGGACGACGAACCGGCGATCTGCAAAATCGGCTCTTCCATGCTCCAACGGCTGGGGTTCGAGACCCTCGTCGCCCAGAACGGTCCCGACGCGCTGGACGTGTTCCGAAAACGCCTCAAGGAGATCGACCTGATCCTGCTGGACGTGTCCATGCCGATGATGGACGGCACCGAAGCCTGCGCCAAGTTCCGCTCCCTGCGCGAAGACGTGCGTATTGTCCTGTGTACCGGACACGCCGAAGTGGACGCGATCATGGATTCGGACGGCGAGCATCCCGTCGGTTTCCTACAAAAACCCTTCGACCTGCACACCCTCAGCGCCAAACTCCAGGACATGCTGGCCTGATTACATCTGACCACCCCTTAGGGGCAGGCGGCGACACAGAGGGCACAGAGAAAACCATAAGAAAATATTTCTTTCTCCGTGCCCTCTGTGTCTCTGTGGTAAAACCTTCTTCAAGATGGAATAATGGCACTCTATGGCCAAGGGCGGACATAAAGGTAAAGGCAAGTCGCGCCGTCGGGTGAAGGACTGGCAGGTGCGGTACGAAGCCGGCGAGGACGTGGAAGCCGATCTCGCGCGACGACAGGGATTTTCCCCGCGGGAAGTGAAACTCGGCCCGGGCGCGCTGAGCGAAACGGCTGACGACGCGAACGACGAGAGCCAACGCGACGGCATGGTCACGGGCGTGTTCCGGCGCGGCGTGTTCGTGCGCGTGGAGGGAGAAGAATTGTTCTGCGGGCTGGCGAAAACCTTCCGCCCGCCGGACGGTTTCGAACACACCAGCCCCCTTACCGTCGGAGACGAAGTCCGCGTGGCGCTGCCGCGAAACGAACACGTCGGCGGGCAGGTGCATCTCGATCGAAACCGCATGGACGGAATGATCCTCTCCCGCCGTCCGAGACGATCCCTGCTGGCGAGACCTCAACCCCGAAGCGCCAAACGACGCGACGCGTACGACACGGAATGCTTCACCAAGGCGCTCGTGGCGAACATGGACGACCTGCTGATCGTGACCGCCGTGGCCGCCCCGCCGATGCGACGGGGACTGATCGACCGCTTCCTCATCATCGCCCGGCGCGGCGAACTGGAACCCATGCTCGTGGTCAACAAAATCGACCTCGGCGAGGGCGACGAACCCATCCTCGCGGACGTGGCGGACCAGGGAGTGCGGATTCTCCGTTGCTCCGCGCGGACCGGAGAAGGGATCGACGAACTGCGATCCGCGTTGGCGCACAGGCATTGCGTGCTCGCCGGCGCCAGCGGCGTGGGCAAAACGTCGCTCCTCAACGCCCTGGTGCCCGGCACGAAGGCCGCCACGCGCGAGGTGCGCGCCAAGGACGACCGCGGCAGACACACCACCAGCCAGGCCCGCGTGTACGATCTGCACGACGGGGGGATGATCGTGGACACCCCGGGCCTGCGCGAACTGGGCGTGGGCATCACCGCGGCGGAGCTGCCCTGGTATTTCCCCGAAATCGAAGCCGTCGCCCCGCGCTGCAAATTCCGCGACTGCACCCACACCCACGAACCCGGCTGCGCCGTCCGCGACGCGGTCGAAACCGAACAAATCCCCCCCCGCCGCTACGAAAGCTACCTCCGAATCCTCGAATCGCTGGGATAACCAGCCGAAAAAACCGCCGCATTTTCTTTTCATTATTCGGTTGCCTTCGCGGGAAAATCGTGTAAAAAGCAGGGCTTTGACAGACAAGGTATCTCTGTCACCGCCATGCTACTTAGGAAGGAAAACACCATGAGCGACACCCCGATGAATTTTGCCGTGATCGGTTGCGGCATGTTGGCGCGTATGATGCATGTTCCCAACATCGCCGCCTCCCCCAAGACCGTGCTGCACACCTGCTGCGATCTGTCCGACGACGCCCTCGCCGAATGCAAGGACATGCACGGCGCGCTGCACATCACCAAAGACTACCACACCGCGATCGACGATCCCGACGTGGAGGCGATCTGCATCGCCACGACGGAAAAGATGCGCATCCCGCTGATCGAGGCGGCCGCCAAGGTCGGTAAACCCGTCTACTGCGAAAAACCCCTCGCCCGGACGCTCGAGGAGATGTACGAAATCCGGAAGATCGTGCACGAGTCGAACATCCCGTTCTGCGTGGGACACAACCGCCGCAGCAGCCCGGCGATGATCGAGGCGCACCGGATCTTCCGCCGACACATGGACACCCCCCAGCCGTGCCCGTGGCGCTACGACCGCGAGGGTGCAAATCGTCCCCCAATCGAAGGCGACGGCGTGGCGGGCATGTCCGTCCGCATCAACGACGACTGGTACAGCTGGAAGGCCTGGGGGATGTGCGCCGAAACCGCCGACTACGGGGCGATGCTCTTCGAGATGACGCATTTCACGGACCTGTGCAACTGGTTCCTCGCCGGTGAACCGGAGGAAGTCGTCGCGCTGGAATCGGGACGGCTGAACCACGGCGTGGTGATCCGATATCGCGGCGGGGAAATCGCCACGATCCTGATGGTGGGCAACGGAACGTTCGGGTATCCGAAGGAGCTGTACGAAATGTTCGGCCAGGGGGCGGCGGTGGTGGTCGATCACATGCTGGAAGTGCGCACGGCCGGGATCGAGGGCGCGCCGGATCGGATCACGTATCCGATGCTCAAGGATCGCCATCCGAAGATCGGAACCGAAGGCGGGCTGCCGGGCTGGCTGGCGAAAAAACGCGCCGCCTGCAAGGAGGCCGCCGACGCGGGCGATTCCAGCCTGATCTTCACCGCCGAACCCGACAAGGGACACGCCCACGCGATCGACCGGTTCGTCGATGAAATCCGCGGGGAAGGTCCGGTCGTCTGCAGCGTGGACGACGCGGTAGCCGCCACCCGCGTAGCCTTCGCCGCCATCCGGGCCGCCAAAGAACACCGCGCGGTGAAACTGGACGAAGTGTAGCGCATTTTATCGATGGAAAATTTATATTGTCATCCTGAGCGAAGCGCAGCGAAGTCGAAGGACCCCACGCCCAAGAACCCGTAAGATCCTTCGACTTCGCCGCGCTTCGCTCAGGATGACAGAAATGAAAACGCGGCGGGAATCGTTGTTCCCGCCGCGTTTCTTTTCATGGAAACGCTCTTTGACTCGACGTTATTCCGCCGCGTAGGTTTCCGCCAATTCGCCGTACTGCAACTGCGCCATCTGCCGGATGAGGTGCCAGCGGCTTTTTACGTCGCCCGTGGCGAGGTTCAGCAGTTCCTTCGCGTGCTCCGGCTGGGACTTCGTGAGCATCTTCCAGCGGGTTTCGTTGTAGGCGTAGTCCTCGAAGGAGATGCTCGGTTCCTTGCTGTCGAGTTGCAGCGGGTTCTTGCCCTCGTCCTTCAGGCGTGGGTCGAAGCGATACAACGGCCAGAATCCGCTGGCGACGGCGGCCTTCTGCTGATCGTAGGCCGTCGTCATGTTGATCCCGTGGGCGATGCAGTGGCTGTAGGCGACAATCAGGCTGCAGCCGGGGTAGCTGTCGGCTTCCACGAACGCCTTGACCGCCTGGGCGTCGTTGGCGCCCATCGCGATCTGGGCGACGTAGATATTCCCGTAACTCATCGCGATCATGCCAAGGTCTTTCTTCGGGACGGGCTTTCCGCTGGCGGCGAATTGCGCCACCGCGCCGCGCGGGGTCGCCTTGGACGCCTGCCCGCCGGTGTTGGAATAGACCATCGTGTCCAGCACGAGCACGTTCATGTCGCGCGTGCTGGCAAGGACGTGGTCCAACCCGCCGTAGCCGATGTCGTACGCCCATCCGTCGCCGCCCAGCGCCCAGACGCTCTTCTTGACCAGCGCGTCGGCGACGCTGAGAAGTTGCCTCGCCTGGGAATCTTTCTCCCTGGCGAGCTTGGCCTTGAGCTGCTCCACGCGGGCGCGCTGTTCGGCGATGTCGGCTTCGTCGTCCTGCCTGGCGTCCAGGATCGCCTCCGCGAGGTCCGCGCCGATTTTATCTTTCAATGCCGCGACGAGTTCGGTCGCGTATTCCTTTCGCTTGTCCATCGTCAGACGCAGGCCGAAGCTGAACTCCGCGCAGTCCTCGAACAGGGAGTTGTTCCAGGTGGGTCCTCTGCCGTCGGCATTGACGGCGTAGGGGGTGGTGGGCAGGTTTCCGCCGTAGATCGAGGAACACCCGGTGGCGTTTCCGATCATGATCCGATCGCCGAACAGTTGCGTCAGCAGCTTGACGTAGGGCGTCTCACCGCAGCCGGCGCAGGCGCCGGAATACTCGAACAACGGCCTCAATAACTGCGAACCCTTGACGGTCTTGACGTTGGCCTTCGTGCGGTCGAATTCGGGGAGCCTCAGGAAGAACTCGTAATTCTCGCGTTCGGTTTCCCGCAGCGGCGGCTGGAAGGCCATGTTGATCGCCTTCCTGCCTTCCTCGGTTTTGTTCTTCGCGGGGCAGGTGTGCACGCACGCGCCGCATCCGGTGCAGTCTTCCGGGGCGATCTGGATGGTCGCCTTTTTGCCCTTGAAGTCCGCGCCGCCCTTGGCGTCGGCGCTTTTGAAGGTCTTTGGCGCGTTTTTCAGGCAATCCGAGTCGTAGACCTTGATGCGAATCGCCGCGTGCGGGCAGACCAGCGAACACTTGGCGCACTGGATGCAGGTGTCCGGATCCCAGACGGGAATCTCCAACGCGACGTTGCGTTTTTCCCACCGCGTCGTGGCGCTGGGCCAGGTGCCGTCGGCGGGCATCTTGCTGACGGGCAGTTCGTCGCCGCGTCCCGCCATGATCGTGGCGGTGACGTCCCTGACGAATTCGGGCGCCTCGTTCGAGACCGCCGGGGGCATGTCGATGGCGCTGGTGACCTTATCGGGCACTTTCACTTCCACGAGACCCGCCAGCGCCTGATCGACGGCGGCGTAGTTTTTCTTGACGATTTCGTCGCCCTTCTTGCCGTAGGTTTTCTTGATGGCTTCCTTGATCTTGGCGATGGCTTCGTCCTTCGGCAGCACGCCGGAGAGGGCGAAGAAACACGTCTGCATGATCGTGTTGATGCGGGCGCCCATGCCGGTGGCTTTGGCGACCTCGTAGGCGTTGATCGCGTAAAATTTCAGCTTCTTGTCGATGATCTGCCGCTGCACGGGTTTGGGCATCTTGTCCCAGACTTCGTTGGGATCGCAGGGGCAGTTCAGCAGGAACGTCGCGCCCTGGACGGCCGCCTTGAGCATGTCGTACTTCTCCAGGAAGACGAACTGGTGGCAGGCGACGAAGTTGGCGTGGTTGACGAGATACGTCGAACGAATCGGCTTCGGTCCGAACCGCAGGTGGCTGACGGTGATGGCGCCGGCCTTCTTCGAGTCGTACACGAAATATCCCTGGGCGAAGAAGTCGGTCTCCTCGCCGATGATCTTGATCGAATTCTTGTTCGCGCCGACCGTGCCGTCGGAACCCAACCCGTAGAACATCGCGCGAACCACGTCGTCGGATTCGGTGTTGAACGTCGGATCCCACGGAAGGGACGTGTGGGTCACGTCGTCGACGATCCCGACGGTGAACTTGTTCTTCGGCTTGGGCTGATCGAGGTTTTCGTACACGCCCTTGACCATCGCGGGGGTGAATTCCTTGCTCGACAGGCCGTACCGTCCGCCGACGACGGTCAGGTCGCCCCTGCCGTTCTCCGCCAGGACGTCCATCACGTCGAGATACAGCGGTTCGCCGGGACTGCCCGGTTCTTTCTGGCGGTCGAGGACGGCGATCTTCCTGACGCTCTTGGGCAGCGCCGCCAGGAAATGTTCGACGCTGAAAGGCCGATACAACCGCACCTTGATGAGTCCGACCTTTTCGCCCTTGGCGGTGAGGTAGTCGACGGCTTCGTGGGCGGTTTCCGCGCCGGAGCCCATCATGATGATGACCTTCTCGGCGTCGGGCGCGCCGACGTAATCGAAGAGGTGATATTCCCTGCCGACGACTTTGGCGAATTTGTCCATCGCGTCCTGGACGTGCCGCGGACATTCGGTGTAATACTTGTTGACGCTCTCGCGTCCCTGGAAGTAGACGTCCGGGTTCTGACTGGTGCCGCGGATCGTCGGGGTGTCGGGGCTCATTCCCCTTGCCCGGTGCGCCAGGATCAATTCGTCGTCCATGAGGGCTTTCATGTCGTCGAGGGTGAGTTCCTCGACCTTGTCGATCTCGTGGCTGGTGCGGAACCCGTCGAAGAAATGGATGAACGGGACGCGCGAAGCGAGGGTGGCTGCCGATCCGATCAGGGCAAGGTCCATCGCCTCCTGCACGCTGTTGCTCGACAGCAGCGCCACGCCGGTCTGCCGGCAGGCCATCACGTCGGAATGGTCGCCGAAGATCGACAGCGCCTGGCAGGCCAGCGAACGCGCGGAGACGTGGAAGCAGGTCGGCGTCAGTTCGCCGGCGAGTTTGTACAGCGTGGGGATCATCAGCAGCAGTCCCTGGCTGGCGGTGAAGGTGGTCACCAGCGATCCGCTCTGCAGCGCGCCGTGGACGGCGGCCGAAGCGCCGCCTTCCGATTGCATTTCAGCCACCAGCGGAACGGTGCCCCAGATGTTCTTCTGCCCGGCGGCGCTGAAGGCGTCGGAATGCTCGCCCATGGGGCTGGAGGGAGTGATGGGGTAGATCGCGATGACTTCGTTGACTTTGTGCGCGACGTGGGCGACGGCCTGGTTGCCGTCCATCATCGTCTTTTTGCGTGCCATGATACGTTTCCTTACGTTAAAAAAGGTAAAAGACCAGTCGGTCTCCGCTTGTGGCGGAAGACCCGCCCGATGCGGGGGTGACCCGCACCAAGGCCCGAACCATTCATTGTGCAAATCTCCGTCCCGAATGCAAAGAGATTTCCCACCCGCGGAGCCTTCAAGCGAGTCTGCCGTGGCGCCTTCAAGCGTCGAAGCGACGCTTGAAGGCGCCACGAAGACAAAATTTCCCACATACGGGGCTGTTGATTTTTTTTATCCCGACTTGGCCCGCGATTCGGAGGAACCCTATAATAACAAATCACGTTTCGCCGCCGGGGTTCGTTTATGCTCCTACGTACAACCAAGAAATCCGTATCCATCGCCGTTTCCCCCTCGGAACCGAATCCGACCGACGCGCTGCATTCCGTCAACGACGGGGTGTACATCGTAAATCCCGAACGCCGCATCGTTTACTGGGGACGCTCCGCGGAGCGGATCACCGGCTGGTGCGCCGAAGAGGTTCTCGGAATGCGATGCAGCGATAACCTTCTGTGCCATTACGACAAGGACGGGCATCCCCTGTGCGGACAGGAGCATTGTCCCCTCCACCGGGCGATGGTCACCGGAACGGGCAGTTCCAAACCGCTGCTGGTGTACACCCGCCACAAGAACGGCCGGGAAGTCCCCCTGCACGTGAGCGTCGCGCCCGTGCGAAACCGGGACGGACACATCACCGGCGGGGTGGAGACGTTCCGCGACCTGACCAGTCAGCAGAAGGATTTCCAGCGGGTGAAAAAAATCCAGTCGCTGTCGTTTCGGGACAAACTCCCCCCCGACGCGCCCGTCCGGGTGCGTTCGCACCATATTCCCTGCGATCTGCTGGGGGGCGATTACTACGCCGTGGGACGACTGGATGAAAACCTGTACGGGTTTCTGCTGGGGGACGTCGCCGGACACGGCGTCGCCGCGGCGCTGTACACGATGTACCTCAGCTCCCTCTGGCAGCGTCACGCCCCCCTGGTGCAGAGTCCCGCCGTCTTCGCCCAGATCGTCAACCGGGAACTGTGCGACCTGATCCGGGAAGAAGAACCCTTCGCCGCCTGCCTCTGCGGCGTGATGGACGTGGCAAAACGCCAGGTGCGACTCACGGCCGCGGGGAATCCCCCGCCACTGCTGGTGCGGCGCGGAGGAAGGTTTGAGATCATCGCCTGTTCGGGCCTGCCGTTCGGCCTGGACCGAAACGCCTCAGGATACGACGAAATCCACGTTCCCGTTCATTCCGGGGATCGCCTGCTGATGTTCACCGACGGGGTGACCGAAGTGCATATCGAATCGGACAGGTATCTCAACACGGACGGCCTGATCGACGTGCTCCAAACATTGGGATACCCCGATACGGACGTTTCCTTCCTCGAAATCGAAAAGGAACTGCTCCGCCGATCCGACGGAATCCGCTTCGCGGATGACATTACGTTCCTGGAACTGCTGTATCGTTGAAAAACACGCAATCGGCGTCAGTGATTGCCCAGTTGCAGCAGGAGACTCGTCATCAGCGCGCGGGCGGTGGTCGGGTGGAGGCCTTTTATCCCCCACAGCGGATACCCCACGATCCCGGCTGTGATATCGTCGGGAGAGAAGATCACCACCGGTCTGCCGTTCTGGTAGATCGCTTCCAGGCGCGGGGCGGATTTCTGCTCCTCGCTCATCGCCGCGGCCGTCGCTTTGCGGTATCGGAAACGATCCATCGGCGTCGGCGCGTCGGTAAACAATTTCGATTGGAGGGGAATCAGTTTCGTCTCCCCCAGCGGCGCGAGAACTTCGCGACGGAACGCCTTGGTAAAGGCTTTACTTCCGCCGGCGGCGTCGGCAAGGAGTGTTCCTCCCGCCGCCAGGTACGCTCGGAGGGCCTGGATCTGATCGGGCGAAAGCGTGAAGTCCGCCGTTCCGGTCATGTGGGCGACGGGATACTGCTCCGCCTCGATGCGCCCCAGCGGCATGGGGTCGGAGACCTTCAGCTTCACCCCGTGCCGCGTCAACGCCGCGGCCAGGCGCTCCGGCGCCGCCGGTTCGGGATTGCAATTTCCCCCATGACGCACCCGGGCCAGGTGAATCGTCCGCGCGGGTTTCGCCGCCGCCGGTTCGGGCCAACCCGCCGGGTCTCGCGGGGATTTCGCGCCCTTTTCCGTCAGGTAGAGATACAAATTCGCCAGCAGGTTGAACGTCCAGCGGCGTTGCTTCGTCGGTCCCAGCTCCAGCGCCAGGGACACGTCGCGCGGGGAGTGGATCCACAACGGCCTGATTCCGTTGTCCACCACCTGCAACTCCCGCGGCGCGACCTCGAGAAACTGCAATTGATAGATCGGGTGCTTCTCGTCCAGGGGCGCGAGGCGATATTCCGGAAACATCCGGGCCGCGATGCGTTGGACGTCCAGCGTGAATTCGCCGTTTCCGGCGACGGCTTCGGAAAAGATCATCCCCCCCCGCCGCACGAACTGTCGCAGGCGGTCGGTCTGGGCGTCGGTCAGCTCGAAGGGACCCGTCCCCGACAGGTACGCCACGCGCCCGTCCTGCCAGTCGGCCCGCGATCCCTTCCCGTCCTCCGGAACGATCAGATCCAGCACCTGCCACCCCAGCGGGCGCTCGAACATGTACGTCAGCCAGCGCGTCACGTTCACCGCGTCGCGCGGGCGGGTGTTCCACGATCCTTCGTATCGCAGCTTGCTCAGTAGAATCGGCGCCTCGCCGCGCGTCAGGAACAGCGTGGCGAAACACGTCTCCGCCGTCCGTTGGCCGTACCCCCAACTACCGTCGGGATTCTGTTGTCGTCGCAAGCGATCCGCCGCTTGCGCGTACCAGTCGACCCCGGCGAGAAATTTTCGTCCCGTCGTCGCGCCGACACGCTGGAGACTGAACAGCCAGAAGTAATACCACTCGGCGTTCTTCCGCGGGTTGACCTCCACGGAGAGATTTTTCTCCAGCCAGGTCAATCCTTTCGTCAGCGCCCGGCTGGGCGGGGTGGGGCGACCTTTGACGATATTCGGCCGCGCGAGCTGGTCGCGGCAGATCGAAAGCGTCGCCACGCCGGCGGCGGTCATCGAGCCGTAAGGTCGATCGTACAGTTTCCCCTCGCGAAGCCGCGCGCCGTATCCCCATCCGCCGTCCGGCTGCTGCTGGGCGCGCCAATGCTTCTCGATCCGCCGCCAGTAGTCCATCGGAACGTGCAATCCCCGCTCGACGCCCGCATACACGCCCAGGACGGCCCACTGGCTGTTCGAGTTGTCGAAGGGACTCTCCGCCGAAAACGCCTTGCCCTCCGCGGAGGTGTAGGTATACGCGCCGTTGTCGTACGCCCCCCGGACCAACCGGCGAACGTCCCCTTCCAGGCGTTCCCGGACGCGGTCGTCCTTCAAGGCCGCCAGCACGCTCGCCCGCAACGACACGGCGTACGTTCCCTCCATCGGGGTTTCAAGCAGCCAACGAATGGATTTCCGCAACACGGGCGTCTTGTGAACATCGCACCCGGCGGTAACCAGCGCATAAACGCACAACGCCGTCATCCCGCCGTGGCGCGGATTGTCCTTCTCGTACTCATCCAAACATCGCCCCGTCCGCGGATCCAGCCGGGAAAGGAGATACACCTTCGCCCGCGAAACGGCGTCGGCGGAATCGGATGTGTCCGTAGTTCCCTGCGCGATACCATTGGACGCGACGCAAAGAAGAATACAGACAATCAAAATGTATCTGAGGTGCAACTTCATCACACAAAGCGGGTTCCGTGATGGACTACCTCTCCCAACAGCGCCGAGCGGCAAGCCGGGATTCAACTCGGCTTGCCGCTCGGCGCTGTTTTTTTATTTTCCATTCGTGCCATTCGTGAAATTCGTGGACTCCTCGAATCGGTTCCCTTACCACTGGGGTTTCCACAGCATCAGGAACTGCGGTGTCTGGGCGTTCTGGATGCTCTTGGCGTCGAGTTGAATCTTCGGACCGGTCGCCTCGCCCAGCGCCTCGAAAAAGCTCGGATGGCGCTTATACAGCACGACGTTCGGTTTCGACAGCCCCGCCAGAACCGCCGCCCGATGATAGGCGTCGTCCAGAAACCCGATCTCGTCCACCAGGCCGTACTCCTGCGCGGCCGAAGCGATGTACACTTTCCCGTTGAACGGCGCGGTTTCGGTTTTCGTGACTTCCTTCGCGTCCGGACCTTCGCCGACCACCGCCTGGTACGTCTCCTGGCGGGTTTGGAGCTTCTTGCCGCGTCCTTCCTTCACGACGTTCTCGAACTGCTCCTGCATGTCGTTTAACAGGCTGACGACATATTCCTTTTCCCGCGGCTGGGGTTCGCGGAACGAACTGAGCATGTCCTTCCATCCCTCGGCGTGGCTGCTCTTGAGGATGGTCATCTTCATGCCGACCTTGTCCAGCGTTCCTTCGAGGTTCAGCACGCCCGTGATCACGCCGATGCTTCCGGTGATCGTGGACGGTTCGGCGTAAATCTCGTCCGCCGGCGCGGAGATGTAATATCCGCCGCTGGCCGCCAGACCGCCCATGGAAACCACGACCTTTTTCCCGCGATTCTTCAGGTCCGAAATCATGCGGTGAATCTGCTCGGAATCGGAAACGGTTCCGCCGGGACTGTCCACGGCGATGACGACGGCTTTGACCTTTTCGTCGTCCGCGACATGCCGATGGAACCGGCTGAACCGATCGGAGGCTTCCGAATCGATCACCCCGTCGACGCGGTACACCGCCACCGTCTGGTCGTCGTCCCCGGACTGGAGAACTTCCTTCTTCATTCCGGGCACGGAAATTCCCTCCATCGCCAGGACCATCAGCAGGGAGATGTTCATGAAAATCGATCCGAGGAACACCAGAAAGCCGATGAGGGATAAAAACTTCCCGAACAGCGACCGCTTCGCCGGAGGGGGCGGCGGCGGAGGCGGAGGTGAAAAGTGAATCGGGGGAATCGGGGGCGTCGGATGGGACGAAGGCGTGTCGTTCATGGGAAATCTCCTGTTGTTTCCGCCCCGCGCTACGCCTTGAGAACGCCGCGCCGAGGCGATACTATGTAGTAGCCGACTGAGGATATTCATG
Source organism: Phycisphaerae bacterium (assembly GCA_016929245.1). Taxonomy (GTDB): domain Bacteria; phylum Planctomycetota; class Phycisphaerae; order SM23-33; family SM23-33; genus JAFGEJ01. Next base: position 10,623 of record JAFGJE010000223.1, on the reverse strand, counting down.
GTACCGACGGGCAATCGGCTTTGCAAGCGATTGGAAACCGTTACGAGGAGCAATCCTATGTTGCGACGCATTGTACATGAGCTTCAGCATCACGTGCTGTTCACGTTTACCGGAACCGTGCTGGGCGTGGCGGTTCTGCTGGGGATGGTCTTCGCCCACGTGCCGGGGGATGTCTCCCATCGCCTGTTCGAGGTCGCCCATCCGCTGCACGTGCTTCTCAGCGCGATGGTGACCGCGGGGATGTACCGCCTGCACGGGCGCGGACGCTGGTGGGCGACGATCCTGATCGGGTATGTCGGGTCGATCGGCATCGCGACGCTCTCGGACTGCGTCATCCCGTACGTCGGCGAGGTGCTGATGCGCATGGAACACGCCCATCCGCACATCGGGTTCATCGAGGAATGGTACGTGGTCAATCCGCTGGCGTTTCTCGGAATCGCGATCGCGTTTCGTTGGCCTCGCACGAAATTCCCCCACGCCGGGCACGTGCTGATCAGCACCGCCGCGTCGCTGTTTCACATGACCACCGCCATGAGCACGGACTGGACGACGGGCATGATTTTCACGACGGCGGTTTTCCTGTTCCTGGCCGTCTGGGTGCCCTGCTGCACGAGCGACATTATCTTCCCGCTGCTGTTCGTCCCCCCCGAACATCGCCCTCCCTGCGAACACTGTCACAAACACGAAAGCGAAAAAACCAAATCGCACTAAGGTTTCATCGCTTGTTGCAACCTGACAATTATTTCCGCCAGTTGCTTTCGCGCGTCTTCGACGACGTTCGGATCCTTCGAGGAACACACGCGCCGCACCTGTTCGTGGAGAACCTGCCGTCCTGTTTCGACCTCCGCTTGGGAAACCCCGGCCTTGCCGGCCTTTTCCAAAAGGGTTCTCAGCGTGTACAGGTAGAGGTTTCTTTGGTTAGAATCTAACTTTCCTGGATTTCGCGCGTCTTGGCGTCGACGAGTTCCGTGACGTTTTTCTCGTACTGGTCGGTGAGTTTCTGGATGTCGTCCTTGCCTTTTTTGGCTTCGTCTTCGGTCAGTTCGGAGGCTTTCTGTTTTTTCTCCGCGTCCTTGTTTCCGTCGCGACGGGCGTTGCGGATCGCCACGCGGGTCGCCTCAGCCATCTTCTTGACCTGCCCGGCCAGCTGGTTGCGACGCTCGATCGACAGCGGCGGAACGACCAGGCGGATCACCTTCCCGTCGGTGCCGGGCGTGATGCCCAGGTTGCTCGCCTGGATGGCCCGTTCGATATCCTTCAGGCCCGACGGATCGAACGGCTTGATGATGATCAGGTTCGCTTCCGGCGCGGAGATCGTCGCGAGTTGTCGCAGGTCGGTCGGAGAACCGTAATATTCCACCTTGATGTGCTCCACCAGCGCGCCCGAGGCGCGGCCGGTGCGCAGACCTCGAAACTCCTTGCGAAGATACTCCACCGCCCCCTCCATCTTCTCTTCCACGTCCAGTAAAATCTCGTCCATAACTCACTCGCAATCTTCAGAAATCAATGATAATTCATTCAAAGAGAACGCGAATAAGACGAATGAAGACGAATAAGACGAATAAGACGAATATTTTTAAGTGATAAATTCCACATTTTCTCTAAAAAACAATTCGTCTTCATTCGTCTTATTCGCGTTCTCTTATTTCGTGGTTTCCGTTCCACCGACCATCGTTCCCAGCGTTTCGCCCGCGACCGCCGCCGCCAGGTTGCCCGGGTGGTACATGTTGAACACGAGGATCGGCAGGTTCCGCTCTCGGCAGAACGCCATCGCGGGAATGTCCATCACGCCCAGGCGGTCGGTGATCGCGGTTTCGTAGGTCAGCGCGTCGTACTTTTTCGCGTCGGGATTGGTTTGCGGATCGCTGTCGTACACGCCGTCGACCTTGGTGGCCTTTAATAGAATCTCCGCCTCGATATCGGCGGCCCGGATCGCGGCGCACATGTCGGTCGTCACGCCCGGATGACTCGTCCCGCCGGCGAAGATCAACACGTGTCCCTGTTCGAGGCGTTCCATCGCCAGCGGGCGAAAGTATCCTTCGCAGATCAGCGGCATGGGAATGGCGGTCAACACGGTCGCTTTCGCGCCGGCGGCCTGCAGCGTGTCGCGCAGCGCCAGGGCGTTCATCACCGTTCCGAGCATGCCCATGTAGTCGGCCGTCGTGGGGTGCAGCTGGGTTTCCTTCAGCGCTCGCCCGCGCGCGAAATTTCCCGCGCCCACGACAATACCCATCCGCACGCCGGACTGGACGACCGGAACGATCTGCCGCGCGATCGCGCCCAGCGCGCCGGCGTCCACGCCCGCACCGCCCGGCGCGCAGAGCGCCTCGCCGGAGAGTTTCAATAATACTCGCTTATATTTCGTCTTTCCCATATTGATACCGCTCATGGAAATGATATCGAACCACGAGGAATAATCAGCACAGAAAAAAAGACGCAAAGTTCACCAAGATCACAAAGACGCCCAAAGCCGGCGAATCGCCGACCTGTCTTCTCTCTGTGCCCTTTGTGTCATGAAGGATCAACATCTTGAAATATCGTAATGAATTACCGGACTTGTATTTCGTAATATAAGGCAATGATATGGATTACAATCTTCACAAACCTTCGATCTGCCTCCAAGATTCTCCCGACCCCGAAGGGGTCGTAAGCGTTTAGCCGGGGCGTGAGCGAAGCGAACCCCCGGAACCGGGTTCCCTGAAATCCCAAGTCCCGAAGGGACGGCAGTGAATCCGGAATTTGGGTGGTTTTTCCAATTCCAAAATCGCTGTCGTCCCGCTGGGACTCATTTTCCCAATAACCTTTTCCGGGGGTTCGCTGCGCTCACCACCCGGCTACATGCTGCTGTCCCTTCGGGACGAAGAGATCAATCGCTTGTGTTTTGTATCAACCTACCGACAAGCAGGTCCACATTCCACGTCGTGTCTTACCCCGCCTCGCCGACGGCGAAACGGGCGAAGGCGGTCACTTTCACTCCGCCCAGGACTTGCTTGACCTGCTTTTTGTCGTCCTTCACGAAGGGTTGCTCCATCAGGGCGCGTTCGGCGAGGAATTTTTTGATCTTCCCATCGACCATCTTTTCGGCGATGTCCTCGGGCTTGCCGGAATCCATCGCCTGCTGCTTGGCGATTTCGCGCTCCTTGGCGACCAGGTCGGCGGGGATGTCCTCCGGAACGATGCCCATCGGGTTGGCGAAGGCGATGTGCATGCACAGGTCGTTGAGGGTTTCGTCGTCCACCTTCCCGTTGAGTCCGACCACCACGCCGACCTTGTTGTTGTGGTGCAGGTATTTCCCGACCAGCGGCGCGGAAATCTTCACGCCGCGGGCGTAGGACATGTTCTCGCCGATCTTCGCTAAAGTATCCTGAAGCCGTTGACTCATGGCGTCGGTCGCCGCGACGGCGCCGTCGGACGCCTCGTAGGCCATCTCCGCCAGGTCCGTCACCATCGTCTGGAACTGCTCGTTGCGGGCGCAGAAGTCGGTTTCGCACTGCACCTCGATCATGGCCGCCGTGGACCGGTCGTCGGCGACCTTCATCGCCACGAGTCCTTCCTTGGTGGCCCGGCCGGCTTTTTTCTCCGCCGTCGCGAGCCCCTTTTTCCGAAGCGCATCCTTGGCGACGTCGATGTCGCCGCGGGCTTCTTCCAGCGCCTTTTTGCAGTCCATCATGCCCAGGCCGGTGTCTTCTCGAAGCTGTTTCACAAGTGCCGCTGTAATTTCTGCCATCGGAGTATCTCTCTGTTGAATGGTTGTATGGTTAACTGGTTAATTGGTGAATCGGCTGAATGGTTTTCTTACCAGTTAACCAGTTCTCCAGTTAACCAGTTCTCCAGTCAACCAATTCACCAACGAACTTTCTTACGCGTTTTGTTCCGTCGCCGGTTCGGCTACCGCGGGCGCGGCGGATTCTTCCATCGAGTCTTCGGCATCGTCGGCGTCTTCCTCGCCGGCATCTTCGGCCCGGGCGGTCGTGGCGCGTCGGCTTCTCCGTCGCGGTTGGGGTTTTTCGCCGCTCTGATCCGTCTCCACGCGGGTGTGCATCCCCACTTCGACGGCGTTGGCGAGTTCGCGAATGACCACTTCAATCGCCCGCATCGCGTCGTCGTTGCCCGGAATCGGGATGTCGATCGGATCGGGATTCGCGTCGGTGTCCATCAGCGCGATCACGGGGATGCCCATCTTGCGGGCCTCGCGAACGGCGATGTGCTCGCGTTCGGAATCGACGACGATCATCACGCCCGGCTGGCGGGTCATCTTGCGGATGCCGCCGAGATTCTTGAGAATTTTCCGCATCTCGCGACGCAGGGAGGAACCTTCCTTCTTCGAGTAGGCGTCCAGCAGCCCGTCCGTTTCCATCTGCTCGAGCTGGTCCAGGCGACCGACGCGCTTGCGGATTTCGCGGAAGTTCGTCAGCGTCCCGCCCAGCCAGCGGTCGTTCACCCAGTGCATCCCGATGCGTTCGGCGTGCTTCTGGACGGACTTGCGGGCCTGTCGCTTCGTTCCGATGAACAGCGCGTCCTTTCCGCGGCTGACCGTCTGGGCGATGAATTTCTTCGCCAGCAGCAGGCCGCGGAGCGTTTCCTTCACGTCGATAATGTGAAGGTTGTTCCGTTTGCCGTAGATGTACGGCTTCATTTTGGGATTCCAGCGACTGGCGCGGTGCCCGTAGTGAATGCCCGCGTCGATTAATTCCTTTACCATGTCCGACATTGGAGTTCTCCATGTTCCGGGCCGAATTCTCCGGCGATTTCGCCCTCGACCTTACAGGCAGGTCGATCGATTCGGCTGGCCTAACGTCTTTGCCTCCAGCCCGTTGCGGGCCGGATGTCCGCCGCGCTTGGATACCGCCTACACCAGCGGAGCGCATAGCTACAGACCGGAAAGAATACGCGGAAATTCCCGGTTCGTCAAGAAGGGTTTTATAAAAAACTCCGTGGCGAGATTTGCGGCGGTTTGGGGGTTCCCGGAATCGGGTTTTCGTGTAAAATAAATGATTCACGATTTCGACTTCGTTGGCGATACGGAAGGAGAAGGCATGGCGAATCCGCAACTGGTGGTGATGGCTGCCGGCATCGGCAGCCGGTACGGCGGCTTGAAGCAAATCGACCCGGTCGGACCGAGCGGCGAGATTATCATCGACTACTCGATCTACGACGCCCTGCGCGCGGGATTCGACAAGGTGATTTTCATCATCCGCCAAGATATCGAACAGGTGTTCCGCGAGAAGGTCGGCCGGACCATCGAAAAGCAGATCGACACCGCCTACGTGTTCCAGGAACTCAACCAACTGCCCGAAGGATTCATCCTGCCGGAAGGTCGCGTCAAACCCTGGGGTACCGGACACGCCCTACTCTCGGCCGCCGACGCGGTTACCGCCCCCGCGGCGGTGATCAACGCGGACGATTTCTACGGGGCCGGGTCGTTCCAGGCGCTGGCGGATCATCTCAAAACCGCCGCCGACGCCGACGGCGTGTACGATTACAGCATGGTCGGATTTGTGCTGGGTAACACGGTCACGGAGCACGGGCACGTCGCTCGCGGCGTCTGCAACGTCAGCGCGGACGGGCTGCTCGAAAACGTCGTCGAGCGAACCCGCATCGAAAAGCAAGGCGCCGGGACGCGCTTCAGCGAGGACGACGGGCAAACCTGGACCGCCATCGATCCCAACAGCGTCGTCTCGATGAACATGTGGGGCTTCACACCGAGCATCATGGCGGAACTCAAAGCCCGGTTCCCGAAGTTCCTCGAAGCGAACATCGAGAAACCCAAGGCCGAGTTTTTCATCCCCACCGTCGTTAACGAACTGCTCGCGGAGAAGAAGGCCGTCGTGAAGGTGCTGCCGACGGATGAAAAATGGCTGGGCGTGACGTACCAGCAGGACCGCCCGGCCGTCCAGGACGCCATCCGCCGAAAAGCCGCCGACGGCGTGTATCCCATTAACCTTTGGAATAAATAACCAACAAGAGAACGCGAATGACGCGAATAAAGACGAATAAGACGAATATTTTTTCGTGTTTTATCAACACTTTCTCTATAAAACAATTCGTCTGATTCGTCTTCATTCGTCTTATTCGCGTTTTCTTCCAATGAATTTTTGGAGAATTTATGAAACACGACCTTGCCAGGATCGCCTCGCGTTTCGAGTTGGGCGGAACGTTCGTCGACGCCGAATCTTACGGTTCGGGGCATATCAATGACACGTATGCGGCGCACGTGAAAACCGACGCCGGCCTGGTTCGGTACATCCACCAGCGGATCAATACCGACGTTTTTCGTCAGCCGGAAAACCTGATGGAAAACGTCCGGCGCGTCACGGAGCACCTGCGGAATAAGATCCTCGCCGCCGGCGGCGACCCGGACCGCGAAACGCTTACCCTCGTTCCCACGACGGACGGCGAGAGCTTCGCGATCATCGACGGCGAATACTGGCGGACGTACAAGTTCATCGAAGGCGCGCAAACCTACGACCTGGTGGAAAATCTCGACCACGTCTACAACGCCGCCCACGCCTTCGGAACCTTCCAGAAACACATCAGCGACTTACCCGGCGGCCGGCTGCACGAAACCATCCCAAACTTCCACAACACCCGCAAACGCTTCGACGCGTTCCAGGAGACGTTGAATCACGACGTGAAAAACCGCGCCGCCGGTTGCAAGGCCGAGATCGATTTCGCCCTGCAGCGGGAAGAAATCGCCTCGGTGCTGGTGGATCTTCTCGCGGCGGGAAAGACTCCCGAACGCACCACGCACAACGACACGAAATTCAACAACGTCATGATCGACGACGCGACCGGAAAGGGCGTCTGCGTGATCGACCTCGACACCGTCATGCCGGGCCTGCCGATGTACGACTTCGGCGACTCCGTCCGCACCGCGGCGGCGACGGCGAAGGAAGACGAAACCGACCTCTCGAAATGCGGGATCGGCCTGGATTTGTTCGAGCGGCTGGCGCACGGCTATCTCGACGCGGCGCGGGAATTCCTCCTGCCGATCGAGATCGAGCACCTAGCGTTCTCGGCGAAGCTCATCACGTTCACGATCGGCCTGCGGTTCCTGACGGACCACCTCGCGGGCGACGTGTATTTCAAAATTCACCGAGAAAACCACAACCTCGACCGCTGCCGAACCCAATGGGCCATGGTCGCGGACATGGAACAAAAATCCGAGCGGATGGAAGCGATCATCGCCAAATACGCCAACGCGTAGGATTTTATAAAAATCTCTAAACTGTCATCCTGAGCGAAGCGCAGCGAAGTCGAAGGACCTCAAGGGTTCGTTGACGTGGGTTCCTTCGACTTCGCTGCGCTTCGCTCAGGATGACAAAGTGGAATAATTTCCTTATCCAATCCGACGGCGGAGTTCCCTTCTTCGTCGCATCAGCAGAATCCCCGGCAGGAGCGTCGCCATCGTCGCCGGTTCGGGCGTGGTCACGACGTCCACCGTCACATTCGCCGTCCAGATGCCGTTCGGGCCGCTGTTGTCCTCGTACCAGGAATCCAGCGTGAGTCGGATTTCCTGGACGGTCTTGCCCGTCGGCAATCCGTCGGGGGCGAAGAAAATGCTCTCGTCCATGCCTTCACTGGTCAGCCAGAGCTCCACGGAGAGAAAATCGTCGTTCAGGTCCGTCAGCCAGACCGCCACGCCGCTAAAGGCCGGGTCGGTCGACGACGTGGCGATCCAGGTCGTTCCCACGTTGTGCGCCCCGACCTGCAGCGCGTCGAACAGCCTCGCGGACATATTCGGCGGCGGGAATTCGTTGACGTACAAATCCAGGTCCACCAGGTCCGGGGGATACATGGGATTCTCAAGGTTGGTGATGTCCAGCTCGTAGGTGTGGCTGTACGTGGTCGCCAGTGCGGGGACGGCTGTGAGTACAACCAGAGCGATGACGGCTGCGGTGCGGTTCATGATGTCTCCTCCTGATATCGAACGACGAGTTCCGGACGAAGACTCACGGCTGTACCTTGTGTGGCTTCCTCCATGTTGGAACCACCCAGCCGTATAGAGCGAGCCTCGCCCTTTGTACACTAATTAGACACGCGCGCAGGGAATTGGTTAGGCGAATCGGGGGGTGGGTTGTGAATTTTTTATCGTAAGACTACTTGTCATCCTGAGCGGAGCCCCTTGGGGGTTCCGCTCAGGATGACAAATAATGACAGGATCACAACTACAGGGCCTTCTGTTCCTTCGTCTCCTGAGAGACCTGTACATAGGTGCCGCCGGAATCGCTTCGTTGTTTTCGTTTCTCGTCGAAGAACGCTTGAATCGCGTCGCGGGTTTTGTCGGGTACGACGTGGGTATAATTCTCGACCAGCTCGTCGGCCTTGTGGTGCGCCCGTTCGTAGATGTCCTCGGAATCCTTGTGATATCCGCCCGAAAAATCGAACAGGTCGGAATCGAAAAACTCATCGCCTCGCAGATTTTCGAGCGTCCATTCGTCGGCCAAAAAATTCCCGCCGATCCCCGCGCGGGCGATGGACCGGGCGTCGGCTTCCAGACGATCCATCGAAACGCCCTTCCGGAGATACTCCGCCATCTCCAGCATGGCGTGCTGAATGATGATCTGCTCGCCGCTCATGCCGTTGGCGTTGTCGAGACTGCCCAGGCCGATCATGCTCGCCTGCCCGCCCAGCACCGACGCGAGGATGTAGGCCATCGACTCCGCGCCGTTCTGCATGTCGTGTTGATACGTCATGGACCCGCCGAATTCACCGGAGGCGGGGAGTTGGTAGAAACGGCTCATCTGCCCGGCGATCAATTTGAACTTGACCTTCTCGGCCTTGTAATACAGGTCGTGTCCGCTGCGCATGTCCATGACCGACGGCGCGGTGACGTAATAGGACGGGTGTCCGGGTTTGAGAACCTGGGCGATCAGGATCGGAAGCAGCGCGTCGACGTTGGCCAGCAGCGCCGTACCCGCGACGGTATACGGCGAAGTCGCGCCGGCCATCGGACAGACGGTCGTCGTGAAGGGAAATCCGCGGTCGATGGCCGTCTGGAGGAGTTGGCAGTTGATGTCGTGCAGCTGCAACGGACTGGTGACCGCCACGGCGATCGTCGCGACGGGCGAACGGTCCGCCCAGCCGTAATGGTCCTGAAGCATATCGAGCAGTTCCAGCCACAGGCGACAATTGTCCATATCCGTGGGCATGATGTGCAGGTGCTTGTTGTGATGGCGGATATACGTTTCCATCGTCGCGAGATAGCCCGCCTCACCGGGGATGGCGGTGATGCTCTGCTGCATCCGCATCAACGCGCTGACGTGCGGCAGGGACTGGGCGATGATCGTATGCCGGCGGACGTCTTCCAGAACCGGCTTGCGCCGGCCTTCGTGATAATCCACCACGTTGGGATCAAGCAGAATCGCGCCGTAAAACCGACTCTCCGCGTTGGACGTATGCACCTTTCCGCTGAGTTCCTGGTGCAAGGCCGTGTCCGGGGCCAAGTCGATCATCTCGTCGACCATCTTCGCGGGGAAACGCGCCGTCTCGGACGCGTCGTCCACCTTCGCGCCGGCTTTTCGCAAAGCAACCCGAAATTCCTTCGACGCCACCCGACAGCCTACGTGTTCCAACACCCACAACGTCTGCTGATGCAACGCCTGAATCTCATCCTCGTTCAATATCGCAAGTGACAGCTTCGACATACAATGTTCCTTTTCGATCAAACGTTCCTGGAACCGACCGGAGGAATTCCTCCTCCGGCACACATGCAACATTTTGTCACATCCAAAACGATCCGGTTGTCATCTCCTAAGGAGCCCCTAGGGCCTGAGCGGAGCGAAGCCCCCTGGGGGCAAGCTGTGTCGACCTCACGCCCAACCACCCGTAAGGTCCTTCGACTCCGGCCCTTCGGGCCTGCGCTCGGGATGACAATGTAAATATTTCGATGCGATAAAGTATCAGATACTCGTATTATACAAAAGATTGTTTAATCAAACAATATATATTTTGTCGACCAGATATTTTATTTCATTTCTAAAACATACATGGGACGATCCTTTTCAGGACCGCCCCACATATTGCAAACCACGTAACTAAAAAAGGAGATGATGAGATGTCCTTCCTCTCGTGACTCGTGGTTATCGTTTCCGACGCACCCAAATTCCCATACCGCCGATCACCAGCAGGCTCAGGCTCGCCGGTTCCGGGGCGCCGCTGGAGAGGTACATCCAGTCGCCGGCGGACCAGGCCGTGCCTTCATTATCCACAGCCGCGACATAGAACCATGACCATTGATTCGTCGGAATTCCAAATCCGATCAGATCGTTCACGGAAAAATTCAGCACGTCCGACGACGTGGAATAATCCCAGCTTCCGCCGTAGGGAACGTCGCCGTTGAAGTCATACAGGTAGTACTGAATCCCCTGGTCATGCACGCCGTATATCTGCGAATACTCGCCGTCGGAATCCCACTCGACACAATCCGGATCATAGCTGCCTGCACGGTCGAACTGGATGGTTCCGCCGGCGGCGCCGGTGGGACACTGATCTCCCGCCACGTGAATGTTGTCCTTCGCCAGGATATAATCCACAATCATCGCACGCATCAGCATCTGGGCGATGGCCGTGCCGTTCCAGCCGGCGTCGTGGTTGTCGCTCGGGTAGTGGCCCCACCATTTT
>JAFGJE010000222.1 GCA_016929245.1 Phycisphaerae bacterium | reverse complement strand
TCAATTCCCGGCCCATCGTTTTGATCTGTTGCACCTGCATTCCGATTCTCCTTCCAGGATATGTTCCTGAAAGGAGTTATCGACAGAAATTCTATAAAATCATAAGCATACTTCGCGCTGTAGTATTATCTATCGCATCGTATAATTCATTGTGAGCCCCGATACTTCTTCTCCCGTCCTTGCGGCGGTGCAGGAGCCGGGGTTTCTTTTTTGGTTCTTCACGCCCCGCCGATCTGCCCCCGGCTGCCCAGGTAGAAGTTTTGTCCTGGGGAAATGGAGATGGTTTTGTCCACCTTTTTCGCCAGTTCATCCGCCGAGTCCGCGTAGAGGGGTGAGATTTCGATGGCTGCGGCTACGTGTCCGTCCGCGTCGCGGGGGACGCTCACCCCGGCTGCCTCCAGCCATTTCGCCCAGCGGCGCACCTGGTCGTGCAGGCTGGTCGCGAGACTGTCCACGCCTTCCATATTCTTGATCGGGCTGAATTCCTCCTGCCGCCGCGTCTCCAGCAGCATGGTTTTTTCCGCCAGCGGGAAGGCGTCGAAGACGAACATTTCCAACTTCACGGCGTTGGGGGCTTCGGGTTGAATGGACTGGCCCGTCGTGGTGTCCACGTAGGGCACCTTTTTATCCGCCCGGTGCAGCGGCAGCAGGCAACGGCCTCCCTCGGTAAGGCGCTCCACGAACGCGCGTTGGAACAGGTGAATCGCGATGCTGCCGGCGGAGAACTTCAGCCGTCCGTCCGGCAGGCAGGACCGGGCGAGGTCTTCCGGCAGGTCGGAATACTCGATGACGTTGACCTTCCCGTCGACGACGCAGAAATTGCCCAGCTTTTCCATGGGATCGTTCTTCGGCAGCGCTTTGGCGGACATCTCCGCGCCGGCGAGGTCATGCAGGCCGATGAACAGCGGATCGAGGACGCGCACGAGGGGATTGTCCACCTGGAAATAGCTGATGTGCTCGATCCCGCGGCCGGCCATGTCGTCCAGCGCCCCGCTTTTGCGCAGCGCGGTTATGGAACCGCCGTGCCCGTCCGGGCTGACCGCCAGGCGATACTTCCGCGCCAGCAGCAGCTTTCCGTTGAAGTCGATCGCGGGCATGGTCCCCTGCATCACGAAGATCACGTCCTTCGGATCGAAGCTCCAGTAATCGTTCTGGCGGAAGTGGGCCTTGGTCGCGGTGTCGTTGGTCGGACTGGTCAGGATGTACCACGGAATCGTCACGCCGTGGCGGATCGATGCCGCGCGAATCTGCTCGGCGAACAGGCGAAAGAGCGGCTTTTTCACGACCGGCGTGGCGGGGAAGCAGCCTTTGGGTCCTTCATAGCCCAGGCGCGTGCCCTGTCCGCCGGCGACCACGAACGCCGCGACCTTCCCCGCAGCGAGCAGTTCCTCGCCGCGCTTCCGGGCTTCTTCGGCGGTCGGACCGCCGTCGGAGGGAATGATCTCGGGCGGCTGAAGCTCCGCGGGAATTTCAAATGCCGTTTTCCGGCGAACGTAGGTTTCCACCCACTCGTTGAGCAGATCGAAGTCCAGCGCGTCGATCTGCTGCGAAAGCAGTTCCTGGTGTTCCTTCGGGAGTTCATCGTAAAACGCGAGCACATGCTCTTGTCCGACGGACTGGAGTTTCTGCCGTAATTCGTCTGGTGCTGTCATAATCCATTCGTCCCTGTACTTAGGTTTCGGGAAGGATTCTGCACAAACCGAATCTTCCGTTGGTGAGAAATTGTACCGTCCCCGAAGCGACATGACCAGTGGGTTGTCATTTAACAGATTATTATTCCGGTCGGATTGATCTTCTGAAAGTAGCCACGGGCGCAAGCCCGTGGAATCAATGTCGGTATTTTTTCAGAGTCCCGGAGGGACGAATGAGAGACACGCATTCCTCTCAATCGCCCCTCCGGGGCTCTTTTTACTCGATAACCGATTCTTATCCACGGGCTTGCGCCCGTGGCTACTATCAAAGAATATGTACCGCGATTCTATGATGTAGCAAATATCCATTTCACTCCCATCCGCCCTTCGGATTCGTTACAATACCCCCCATGGCACGGAAGCGACGAACCTTGTTTGACCCCGCCCGGGCGAAAGGCCCGCGAAACGCACCCGACGCCGGGACGGAACCGGCGGCGATGAGCGTCTCGGCGTTGATCGGACGGATCAAATCCGCCCTGTCGGCCGCCCTGCCGGAGCGATTCTGCGTGATCGGGGAAATCAGCAACCTTTCCGCGCCGTCTTCGGGACACCTGTATTTCAGCCTGAAGGATGCCGACGCCGCCATCGGCGCCGCGATGTGGCGCAGCCAGGCGGAGCGTTTGAAATTTCGCCCGTCGGACGGCCTGGAGGTCGTCGTCGAAGGCCGGGTGGATATTTACGACGTGCAGGGACGGCTGCAACTGTACGTCGAGCGGATGACCCCGCGCGGCGAGGGGACGCTGGAATTGGCGTTTCGGCAACGCAAGGAAAAACTCCAGGCCGAGGGACTCTTCGACCCGGCCCGGAAAAAACCCGTCG
>JAFGJE010000221.1 GCA_016929245.1 Phycisphaerae bacterium | reverse complement strand
CATCTATCACAGCGGCCTGTGGCGAACCTACTGGACACAAGAAAAAGCCGCCGCCTGAGGCCGCCATGATTTATCCTCGCACACTTTTATTTTAGGTCTACACAATTTTATTGTCTTCGTATACGAATATTGTATAATCCTCCTCGTGAGCGGACGGTTTTTTTTCATCCCCGCAGCGTGATTCCATGAGCGTCGAGCGACAATCCGAGAAGGCGTATCAGCATTTGCGCCGGCAGTTGATCGGGCGGTTTCTGCCTCCCGGAACGCGGCTGAAGGAAACGCACTGGGCGCGGACGCTGCGGATCAATCGCGGAGACGTGCGGCAGGCGCTGGCGAGGCTGTTCGCCGAGGGACTGATCGTCAAAGGCGAGGGAAAAGGTTTTTTCGTCCGTGACTATTCCCCGAAGGACACGGAGGAAATGCTCGAAACCCGCTACCTGCTGGAAAAAGGCGCCGCCGAACTGGTGATCGAGCGGGCGACCAAAGAGGATCTGCGGGAGCTGGAAGAAATTCACAGCCACATGATCACGATGGCCCAAAACGAATATGAACAGGGATTCGACGAAGCGGACCTGCGATTTCACACGGTGTTCGTGCGGTCGGCGCACAACGACAGGCTGATGGAAGTGTACGACCACGCCAACATCATGCTCACCGGCGCGGGCGCGGGAGGATTAACCGGACCGGCGGCGCGGGAAAATCTTCTGGCAGTCGCCGAAGAACACAAGCGGATCATCCAGGCCATACGGAAAAAAGACCTTCCCGCCTTGCGAGAGCTTCTCCAAAGGAAGTAAATCAAATCATGATTATGTTGTCATCCTGAGCGAAGCGTTCGAGCGCAGCGAGAACCGAAGTCGAAGGACCCCACGCCTGGATACCGTCTTACGCATGGTTACCCGTGAGGTTCTTCGACTTCGCTCGAAGACTCGCGGAGTTCACCCCTAAGGGGCTCAGGATGACAACTTGATATTTTTGGATATGACAGAAGACTTAAAAAAGGAAAACAAACATGTCTGAATCATTACCGAATGTTACCGCGAGCAACGCATTGTACGCCCAAGCGCGGGAGCGCATCCCCGCCGCGACGATGCTCCTGTCCAAACGTCCCGAACTGTTCGCGCCGGGCGCCTGGCCGGTGTATTTCAAACGGGCCTGGGGCTCGAAGGTCGAAGACGTGGACGGAAACGTCTATACGGATTTCGTGGGCGATGTTGGAGCAACCCTGCTAGGCCGGGCCGATCCGGATGTCAACGCGGCCGTGCGAAACGTCATCGAGCACGGAAATTTCTGCACGCAGAATTATCCCGGTGAAATCGAACTGACGGAACTGCTTTGCGACATCATCCCCTGCGCCGAGCAGGTGCGCTTCGCCCGCGGCGGCGGGGAGGCGGACGTCGTCGCCATCCGCATCGCGCGCGGATTCACGCGCAAAGACCGGGTCGCCTTCTGCGGATATCACGGGTGGCACGACTGGTATCTCTCGGCGAATCTCGCCGACGACAGCACGCTGGACGGACACCTCCTGCCGGGTCTGCGCCCGCTGGGCGTACCGCGGCCACTGGCGCAAACCGCCCTTCCGTTCCAGTTCAACCATCTCCAGTCCCTGAAGGAGCTTTTGGAATCCCGGCCCGGCGAGTTCGCGGCGATCATCATGGAAGCCACCCGTCACCATCCGCCTGAAAAGGGATTCCTCGAAGGCGTCCGGAAGCTGGCGGATGAACACCAGGCCGTGCTGATCTTCGACGAAGTCGTCACCGGATTCCGCATGTCCCTCGGCGGGGCGCAGGAATATTTCGGCGTCACACCGGATATCGCCACCTTCGCCAAGACTATTTCGAACGGCTATCCGATGGCTGCCGTCGTCGGGAAAAAGGAAATCATGCGAATCGTGGACGAGCAGTTCATCAGCAGCACGTACTGGACCGACGCGATCGGAACGGCAGCCGCCCTGGCGACGATCAAAAAAATCCGCCAGACCGGCGCGGTCGAATACGTCTGGGAACTGGGAACGGAATTGATGAACGGCCTGAAGGAGGCCATCTCCCGCGCCGGGATTCCCGCGGACGTGCAAGGCTGGGCGCCGCTGTCCATTCTCGCGTTCCAGGATGAGAATCCCGACGTCGCCGCGGCGATGAAAACGCTCTTCGTGCGAGGGCAACTCTCCAGGGGATTCCTCTCCAGCGCCATGCACTACATGATGACATCGCACACGCGGGAGGATATCCAGGCCTACCTGTCGGCCTGCGAAAAAAGCATGAAGGAAGTCAAACACTCGCTGGACAAGAACACGTTGATGGAGGATATTGAGCACCGGCCCAGCCGGCCTTTGTTTAAACGGTTGACGTAGTATTGAAAATAGCAGTTACATTTTTGGATGGCGGAGCTCCGTCCCGCCATCTTCCGACATCATCGAAGACTTGGCGGGACGGAGCCCCGCCAAGCAGATGTAAGCATTCACAATCATGAATACATTTTTCTACGGAACGCATTATTTTCGTCCGCCGAATCCACCGCGCCGGGAACACCGCGCGCATCTGACGCGCATTAAAAAAGAACTGGCGTTTGACGTGGTGAAGTTGCGAATGCAATGGAACGCCATTCACCGCCGGTCCGACGTGTTCGAATGGGACGAGTACGACGAGATCGTCGACATCTGTCGCGAAGTCGGCTTGCGGTTCATTCTCGAGTTGAACGTCGAAACCGCGCCGTACTGGCTGGAGCGTCGGAATCCCGAATCGCGTTACGTCAGCGCGAACGGTCAGGCGATTGAACTGGGACCCTACGACGCGACGCAATTCGGCGGGTATCCGGGCCTGTGTTTTCATCACGATGCCATAACGCGCGAGGCTGCACGATACATCACCGCGATGGTGGAGCACTTCCGCGGGCAGCCGCACCTTTTGTGCTACGACTGCTGGAACGAACCGCACCTGGAACCCGCGTGGATCTGCAATTACTGGGGCAACATGGGCGACCGGTTGTTCTGCTACTGCGAGGCAAGCCGGCAGGCGTTCCGCGATTGGCTGGCGGGGAAGTACGGCGACGTGGAAACCCTCAACGTCGAATGGGGTCGGGCGTATGGCGAGTGGCAAGACGTTCAGCCGCCCAATCGTCACGGGACGGCTGCCGACTGGCTGGACTGGGGGCGATTCTGGCACGACCAGCTCATGGAGCACATGCAGTGGCGGTACGACACGATCAAGGCCGTCGACGCGGAGCGTGTCGTCGCGAGTCATTCCGGCGCGGTTCCACCGTTCCTGCCCCGGCCTAACGCGTTTATCCACAACGAAAAACTCGCCAAACCCGTGGACGTGTGGGGGACGAGCTTCTCGCCGAAAATTCACAACTGGACGCTCGCGGACTGCGCCGGCACGATCGACGCCACCCGCAGCGCCGCAGCCGGCAAGACGTTTTGGATCAGCGAGATGTCCGGCGGGTCGAGTTATGGCCGGCGCGGATTCGACAAAACCCCCCTGACGACGGAAAGAGACTACCGCGCGTGGAACTGGATGAGCGTCGCGGGCGGCGCGAAGGCGACCATCCACTGGTGCTACCTCGAAGAAAGCACGGGCCCGGAGGCGGGCAGCTTCGGGTTGGTTCGCGCCAACGGTGAAGTTACGCCCCGCGCGAAGGCAGCCGCTCGCACGGCCGCCCTGCTGCGGGAGCATTCCGAAATCATCATGCAACACCAGCCGGCCGCCCAGGTGGGCGTGCTGTTTGATCCGGACAACTCGATACAGTTGTTCGCCCTGGAAAATAACGACGATCTGCACACGCATTCGCACATGGGATACTATCACGCGATCTGGAACGTCGACGCCACCGCCCGGTACATTTCCTACGATTCGCTGGACAATCTAAAAGGCCTGCAGGTGCTGGTCATTCCGATGTGCCTGACGCTGCCGGCGCACGTCACCGACGCGATTGCCGAGTTCGTCGCCGAGGGCGGGACGCTGATCGCCGAAGCCCGCACGGGGCTGTTTGACCGACGCGGATTCATCAGCCCGGTGTTCCCCGCCGGACGGCTGGCGGAAGTGTGCGGCTGCGTCGAAGGCGAAGCTCTGTGCAGCGATCCGGAGAATCGACCCTGGAACAACAATCCCGATAACGCCCCCTGGCCCGATCCGATCTACAACGGCCCGGAAATCGAATTCCACGAACCGGTGTTATTGCAGATGAAAACCCGTCGCTACCTCGTACCGCTTCAGCCCACGACCGGCAAACCCATCGCCGAATGCATGGGCCTGACCCCGGCGGTGATGAACCAGTTCGGGAAGGGCAAGGCGTACTACATCGGCACGTATTTGGGACTCGGCGTCTACCAGCACGACCCCGCAGCCATGAAACTCCTCACGACACTGCTGCGGGAACACATTACCGTCCCGATCCATGGTAACCGCCTGAGGCCGCGAATGATTCAAGGCGACGATAAGCAAGCCATCCTCGCGGTGTTCAACGATTCCCGGACGGAGGAAATCACCGAATCCATCGAACTGCCCCAAAACTACCAAACCGCCAAACCGATCTACGAGGAACAGAACGTGCAACTCGAAAAAGGCCGACTCACCTGCACCGTACAACCTGAAGACGCCTGCGTCGTTCTGCTGACGTGAATGAGATGCGTATTATCAATTCGACAAATCAAAGTCTGATATAAATATATTTCCCTTTCTTTGAAAGTAGCCACGGGCGCAACCCCTTACCTTTACCCACAATTGTTGTATTCGGCCTGTCATTCAATATCCTGAAACATGCCAACACACTTCCAGAGAAGATATGCCGCCTACTTTCTTCGTCCCGAAGGGACGGCAGCGTTTAGCCGGGGTGTGAGCGCAGCGAACCCCCGGTACAGGTTTTTCTGAATCGGAGTCCCAACGGGACGACAGCGAACCGGGAATATCCTTCCATTCGGCGAAATTCCAACATCGCTGCCGTCCCGTTGGGACTTATAGAAATCCAACGTGTTCCGGGGGTTCGCTGCGCTCACGCCCCGGCTAAACGCTGGTCAGCCCTATCGGGCTTCAAGACAATCCTGTACATGTTTTTGAGATGTGAGTCAAGGTGAGGGCTTGCGCCCGTGGCTACTCTCAAAGCCAAGATGCTCAAATGCGTAATTCTTCAGATCAATTTCCGCAGGATGGACTGGACGGCCGGTTGGTCGTCTTCGTTGTTCAGCGAGAAGCGGAAGCAGGCTTTGGGGGACAGCGTTACCGTCGCTCTGCCGTTGGGGGCCTGGAAGCGGCAGTTCGCGGAGGTCACGTAGTCCACGTACTCCCGCAGGAAATCCATGCCGTGCTCGGAATCCAGGAACTTCGGCCCGTACGGCCCGGACATGTACGAATTGTGCGCGTATTCCGAGACGCGAATGCTCTTGAGCTGGAAGCGGTCGGTTTCGGCGCGGAGCTTGTCGATGGCCGAGGGGATGTCCAGGTCGATCGGCGACACGACGGTCGGCAACGCCAGGCCGCTGGCGAAAAACGCGCCGATCTGCTCGATCCCCGTCGCGGAACCCTCGTACACCTCCAGCAGGCCTCGCTTCGGGAACACGCCGATGGGATAGACGGTGACCTTTTCGACGGCGTCGGTCAGCACCTCGTTGCTTTCGGCGTCCAGCCGCTGGATCGCCTGGTGGGTCTTGCGGAGAATCGTCGCGTACACCGCGCCCTCGCCGGCGGTGTGGTTCAGCACGCCGAACTCCTCCGCTTCCGGCAGGTGATACTCCGCCAGCGCTTCGGTAAGGTCCTTGATCGAGGGGCAATTGTTGATCGTCGCCAGATTCAGCTTAAACGATGCCATGCTAACTCCTTCTACTCCTTCTCGCCTCCGGGGGGAAGACGGAACCGGTATCATACGGTTCAATCCGACGTTATCAATGATCTTTTCCGGCAGAACCTATAACTGTCATCCTGAGCGCAGCGCAGCGAAGTCGAAGGACCTCACAGGTAACTGCGCGTGAGGTCCTTCGACTTCGCTCGAAGACTCGCTTCGCTCAGGATGACAATACATTTTGGATGACAATTACGCGTTGCGTCGCGTTTGGTCGGAACTGTACAATCCGTCCATGAGTATTCGTACCAAAATTCTCGCCACCGTCGGCCCCGCGACCGCGTCCCGCAAGGCGCTGCACGACATTTTCGAAGCCGGCTGTGACGCCGTCCGCATCAACTTCTCCCACGGCAACGAGCAGCAGCGGGAAAACTTCCTCGCCGATATTCGCGCCGTCGAGCGGGAACGCGGCGAGCCCGTCGCCGTCTGCGGCGACTTATGCGGGCCGAAAATTCGCGTCGGACTGATCAACGGCGGAGCGGTGCTGCTCGCGGAGGGGCAGGAAATCGTCATCCAGCGCGAGCCCGTCGAGGGAACCACGACGCGCATTTCGACCACCCTCGCGGAGTTGGTGGACGACGTGAGCGTCGGCGACGCGATTCTGCTGGACGACGGGAAGCTGCGGCTGGAGGTCGTCGAAACCCGACCCCCGGACGAAATCACCTGTCGCGTGGTCGTCGGGGGCGTGCTCTCGAGCGGCAAGGGCGTGAACCTGCCGCACACGCGACTGAAACTCTCCGCCCTGACGGAAAAGGATCGCAACGACGCGGCGTGGATCGCCAAACACGATTTCGATTACGTCGCGCTGTCGTTCGTGCAGCGGGCGGAGGATATCGAGGAACTCCGCGCGATCCTGCTCGCCGACGACTGCGACGCGCGGATCATCGCGAAGATCGAAAAACCGCGGGCGCTGGAGTATCTCGACGAAATCCTCCGCGCCGCGGACGCCGTGATGGTCGCGCGGGGCGACCTGGGCGTGGAGATGGACTTCCCCGCCGTCCCGGTCGCGCAGAAGCGCATCGCCGCGCGGGCGCGACAACTGGGCAAGCCCTGCATCATCGCCACGCAGATGCTCGAAAGCATGATCGAGTGTCCCACGCCCACGCGGGCGGAAGTCTCCGACATCGCCAACGCGGTGCTCGATTCCGCCGACGCGGTGATGCTCTCCGGGGAGACGTCCGTGGGCAAGCATCCCGTCGAGGCCGTCGCGGCCATGAACCGCACCGTCCAGGCCATCCAGGCGTACGACGACCAGACGCACGCCGCCGAGACGGTGACGTACGAACATTCGCCCACGACGGCTGCCATCGCCGGGGCCGTGCGGACCATTCTCGACGCGGAGGACATCGCCGCGATCGCCGTGTTCACCGCCACGGGCGACACCGCCCGGATGCTCGCGAAGAATCGCCCCGCCTGTCCGATCCTGGCGCTGACGCCCCGCCCTCATATCGCCCGGCGCACCTGCCTGTACTACGGTGTGCAGGCCGTCGTGCCGCACGCGGACCACGTGCCCGAACACACGAGGGAGATTCTCACGATGGCAGCCGACGTCGCGCGGGAAAAAGGCCTCGCCAAAACGGGCGATAAGATCATCGTAGTGTCAGGCCGACCCCTCCTGGGCCCGGACCGCACCAATTCCATCGTAATCCACACCGTCGGGGAGACGTTTTAAACGATTTCGCATATCGGAACATGAAACATCCAGAGGAATATGATCTTCAGATCCTGAAGGGATCGACAGCATTTAGCCGGGGCGTGAGCGCAGCGAACCCCCGGACTGATTCCTGGATAATTCAAACCCCAACGGGGTGACAGCGAAGCAACGCGAATCATTAACGCGACGAATGCTGTCGTCCCGCCGGGACTCAGGAAAATTCCACCGCGCTGCGGGGATTCACTTCGTTCACCCCCGGCTAAACGCTTTCAACCCTTCGGGTTTCAGGATTACTCCGCCGAGACTTCTTTCCATAAAACATCTTCGACTTTTTTGAACTTGGTGAAGCTGTCGAGGAGT
>JAFGJE010000220.1 GCA_016929245.1 Phycisphaerae bacterium | reverse complement strand
ATCATTAGAAATTCCATGTATCGTTGCTACAGTGTCCACAAAACTGAACATTCCATTGCGTTTCATATCCCAGCCTCCTGATAAGAAATTCGATTTGAGATTCTTAACTGCTTGCTTTCCAATGATAGCGAATTTCAAGATTTCGTAACATTTTAAAAGGATTTGACCATTGGATATCCAGTGCATCGCATACATCGGGTATTTTAACACTTGCTTGTGAATTTGGGCGGGATTCTTCATTAGTGACAACAATGAAACCAAAGGCTTTTGCAAAAGCAATAATCCAAGCATCAACATCATTAGCAAATTCTGATTTTGCTGAATTTTTAAACCTAGCTTGTTTTTGTACCCATCGAACGGCATCCGTATAAGCGGTAAGAGTTTCACTATTATCGCTTGACAAAAAGATATCTCTCGCCACCTCTTTTTTCCAGTGATCCAATACATCACCTTCTTTCAGCTCATCACATACCCTATCAATACTTATTAAATCGCCCTCTTTCCCATGATGTACAAGGCTATCCCAAAAGCCAGGACATATATCAAAAGCATAATAGGTTCTATGTGCTTGAATGAATATGTTGGCATCAAGAAGATATCTAACTTTTTCAGCCATTTACGTCCCCTTCAAACCCAACCTTGCGATAAAATTGTCAAATGTTCGTCCCTGTAAACCTGTGAGTTTATATGCGTCGCGATATAACAATCTACCCGTCGAAGTTGCCTGGGCGACGGCGGAACCGAACAAAGACCCAATACGCACTCCCTGGGTTTTCCAGAAATCACCTCCGGAATTTTGCTTTCGTTGTTTTGCTACTCGTTCATTACTTTCACGAATCTCCTTTTCATAGAATTCATTAAATTGATTCCACTCAATCCGATTCAGGTCCAGTGCTCGTCTCGCCGCAACAATAGCACTGACTTTAAATTTACCCGCAAGTAATTGAAAGCGATTGTTTTGATTCCGGACTTCACGCCAAGAAGCGACAAAAGCTTCTTTCGGCACAAGAAATTCAGCAGCCGCTTTATCGCATACAATTTCAACATCTACATTAGTAGGTTGTAGTTGCCTAAGATTCGACACGCCTTCTCGGCCAACAAATATATGTGCTAATTCATGCGCCAGTGTAAACATTTGTGCGCACTGAGCGTCTCGGCCATTGATAAAGACTAATGGCGCATACCGATCAACGAGAACAAAACCACGAAATTCTTCAACCTCAAGTCGGCGTCTGTTGTTATTGCCGACAACACCATTAACAACAACCATTATCCCTGCTTCTTCAATTCTATTCTTCAGAAGGCGAACTGCATCACTCCAATTTCTTTCGTGGCTGGCCCATATATGTTCAAGACCTAAAACATCTCGCATTGCATCGGCTATTTTTTCTGGAGAACTTTTCAGATCAAACGCACCAACAAACGGTAAAGAGTCCTCATTCTCCTCAATTAAAAACTCCCGAAACCAATCCTGTCTTCGTTGCATCGCCTGAACAGTCTCCAGTAAATTCGGACTAGGTCGCCGAGTTTTACTTTGGGACGTCCGAAAATCAGGAATAGGCAAATTGTCTTCTGGAGGAGTTTCAAGTAAGAGATAACCAAATGGTGTTTGTGTCCATTTGGAAAATTCTTCCAACTGATGCACCGTAGGACTACTGACCTCTGTTATCCAATCAACAAACTTTACCCATTTTTCAGACGCATCTTCTTCCGTATGATTGGATCTTTCTAAAGCCCAGCGAAAGAGTTCGGATTTGACTGTTATTCTCGCCATGGGTATTGGGAATTAATTTTATCAACGGATCATGTCTATTGTTATAACATAAAGGTCATCGGCAACTATTTATTATATCCTGAAAAAGAAACTACATCCAAAAAACATGGTGTTTTTTCAACTTCTCACACGAACCGTTTCTGCACCAACCAGATAAAGCGGCTTGGTTTCCATCATGTCTTTTTTGATGGTTTTTCATATCCGCGATCAAATATCCCCTCGGGGGATCGCCAGATGCGGGGCGATTTTCCGTACCGTGCCCGGACCGATGCCCCGCACCTTTTCCAGGTCGCGGGCGGTGCGAAACGCGCCGGGGCCTTTCTCCCGACGGTATTGCAGGATCGCGCCGGCGCGCGTCGGACCCACGCCGGGTAAGCGCTCGAGGGAACCGTCCGACGCGGTGTTGGGATCGAGGAATTCCCGCGCCGCGGCGACGTGAGCCTCCACCACGGGAATCGTCCCGCCGAACCACACCCTCCCGAACGCCGACGCGCCCAACGCCGGTAATCCCGCCGCCAGGAGAACGCACAGCGCCCGAACCTGCACAGGCGTGAAAGCGAATTCGTATTTCGCGCGCGGATGAGTCATTCCTTCTCCTGGGATTTGTCCGGTTCCTCGGGAAGATCCTCGCCGCCCCGCAAGCGACACAAATCCGCGTACGTCTGTTTCGGTTGCAGGTCCGGGCCGCACAATCCCGCGTGCGGGATAACCTGCCCGGGCGCGTCCGCGAGGCGTCCCCAGCAGAAGCTGTCCACGAACGGTTTGGAGACGGTCAGTTGCAGCACGCTCTGCATCCAGCGGGACTGGACCGCCTCGGACCACACGTCGTGCCAGCGTCCGGCTTCGGAGATGCTCTTCGTGCCGCCCCAGGCGTCGCGGGGATCCACCCGCACCGAGGAGGGAACCGCGCAGGCGGTGATATGCACGCGCTTTCCGTGCGGCAGGAGATTGTCCAGCAGCGTGCTGACCTGGAGCAGATCGCGGACGTATCGTCCTTCGACGGGGATGCCCATCTCCAGCGGGACGGCGAAGGCGTCGAAACGAAGATCGTTCTGGTAGGCGGTGTCCGCGAAGAGCAGCGGGGGAATCGTTCGCGGATTGTGGGCGTAGTATTCGCCCCACGGCAGCGCCAGTTCGAGCACCGCCTCGCAACGGGGCGCGAGGGTTTTGACGATCTGGCAGCAGGTGCGGGACAGTTCCATGATCCGGTCGAACGACAACTCCAGCGAGTTGCAGGCGTTGACGCCCCCCAGCACGTGCCAGACTCCCACGCGGTCCGCGTAGCGTTCGACCACGCGACGAACGTGCCCGGCGACCTGGGTCTGCAGCGACTCGAAATCGCTTTTCCACACGCGCAGCCAGTCGGGCAGGTAATCCGGCGCGAAGCTCAGCAGCGGCCCGGCGTGCACCCCCTTCTGCCGGCGGGCGGCCCAGTTGCACCAGGCGTCGACGTGCGAAAAACGACACGCCCGTTCGGTCGGTTCGACGACCTTCCAGGGGATCGGGATGTGAATGAAATCCGCGCAGGCTTCCAGACGCTGCTGGTACTCGGCGTCCAGGCGTTCCGGATCGACGCGACATCCCACCGCCAATCCCGGCCCGCCGGCGGCGGAGCGCTTCAGCACGAGGCGGTCGGCGTGGAACATCGCGGTCTTCTCTCCGACCGTCAGCGCCCGGGCGAGACACGCGTCGGCTAGGCGCGCCCCTTCGGCGGGATCAAAGACGCTGACGCGCAGCGCCTCGACGAACAGGTCGTGCACTTCGCGGAAGGCGGCGTTGACGGTTTTGGCTTTGGGATGATCGAACAGCGCCCAGTCCTCGCGTTTCTGATACAGGCGCGTCAGTTGCGCCCGGGCCAGCTCGAGGTTCAGCAGGTACGGTTTGGCGCGTTCCGGCAGGCGGGTGGTGGTCAGCAGGTAACAGCCCGCGCCGCCGAGATCCCACGTGATCGCCAGTCCCGCCGGTCCGGGCATGCGCTTCATGCAGCGGATCTTCTGCTCGTCGGTCACCAGGTCCGCCCGCAGGGGAATCTCGTCCTGTCCGAAAAGATACGCGCCGGACAAATCCACCTGCTGCACGGGCCGGCCGTTTCGATAGGCTTCAAATTGCAACATGAACGTATTGTCCAACACCCGCCCCGGAAGTACCACAAAAAATCCCGCGCCGATTCGTGAGCAACCTGAATTTCCGGCATAACGAAGAAGCAACAAATCCGACACTGAGTTGCTGAGGGACTGAGAAGAATTTTTTTCGATTTTTCTTCTCTGGTTTTATCAGTCCCTCAGGATTTTCAGTAATTCAAAATACATATTCATGCAGTGCTTGAAAATCATTACGATTCTTTGTTTTGAATGAAAGTAGCCCCGGGCGCGAGCCCGGGGTTCCCGGGGATTCTCTACTCCAGAGCCCTTTAGGGCGATTGAATCGTTCAATCGTCCCTGACGGGACTCGGAGAGTAGGATGTCGTTTCCTTCCCCGGGCTCGCGCCCGGGGCTACTATCAAAGACGTTGTCGATACTATGGTTAATGCTATGTGTACCATTCGTTTGAATTACTGAAAATTCTGTCTCTCAGTGTCGCTCTTTCTTGAGCATGTTCAAAGCCATAAGCGATACCGAATCACGACAAAAAATACTCCCTAACGTAGCTACTCCATCACCTGGAAGCTGTCGACGGATTTCATCAACTCCGCCTTCTGTTGGTTCCACCGGCTCTCCAGTCCCGTGGCGGTGATGAGATAGATAAAATTCCCCTGTTTGACCACGCGGGAATAATAATGCATATTCCGGTCTTCCATGAGCGCCTTCCATTCATAGAGAATTTCCTTCTCCTCCCCCTTGTGCTGCAGCACCGTCGCGTTGAACTGCCGGAACTGCTTTCGCGAAATCTGATCGTATTCCTCCAGGGATTTGGCGAACACCTGCTTCTGCACGTTGACCGTCGCGGAAAATCCGTCGGAATAGGGCAGGAAGAACACCGCCATCGTGTAGGGATACGACGTGATCTCCTTCGCGACGGGCGGAGAGATGGAAATTCCGTACTCCCGCGAGACCAGAAGATCCCGCTCGCGGGCGATGGACGAGGAAGCCAATAACACCGCCATGGATAAAATGAATATGGTTCTCAACAGGATTCTCCTTTCCGGGCATATTATTGTCATCCTGAGCGGAGCGCAGCGGAGTCGAAGGACCTTACGCAAAACTACCCGTGGGGTCCTTCGACTCCGCTGCGCTCCGCTCAGGATGACAATAATTGATTTTTATTCCTGTGAACGACCGATTCCGACGGTCGAATCGCGGCGTTGTTTGGCGCGGGCGAAGAATCGCTCGATCGCCCGGGCGTCGTCTTGTTCCAGCAGGTCGCGCAGGCGTCGGAGGGAACGGCTGAGTCGGTCCAGCGATCCGAGGACGGCTTGGCGATTGGTCGTCATGATATCGCGCCACATTTCCGGGTCGCCGGCCGCCAGCCGCGTCATGTCGCGCAGCCCCGTCGCGGAGACGGGCAGTTGCTTATCCTTCGGCAGGAGCATCAGCAGCGCCGCTAAGGCATGGGGCACATGGCTGACGGCCGCCACGGCCCGGTCGTGCTCCGCCGGCGCGAGCCGAAGCGTCCGCATGCCCAGCGCCCGCCAGATCGCTTCCGTGCGTCGCACCCGCGCCGCGGGTGTATGCTTCGTCGGCGTCACGATGCACAGCGCGCCGGCGATCAGATCGGCGTCGGCGAACGCGGGGCCTTTGTTTTCATTCCCGGCCATCGGATGACTACCCACGAACGCCCCACCGCGCCCGCAGATGCGCTCCCCGACTCGGACGACCCGGGCCTTGGTCGAACCGACGTCCGTCACCAGCGCCCCGCGGCGCAGCACCGGATGAATCTTTCGTAAGTGTTTCTCAAACGCGCCTACGGGCGTCGCGAGGATCACCAGGTCGCTTTTCGAGGCGGGTTGGGTCGCGTCGAGGTAGGCTTCGTGAACGCACTTGTGCTTCATCGCCAGTGCAAGGCTGCTCTCGCGCCGCCCCACACCGGCGACAATCGCGCGCGGAAATCGTCGCCGAATCGCCAGGCCGATCGATCCGCCCAGCAATCCCACGCCGACAATCGTGACATGTTGAATCTCCACCTTCGCCATGAGCGGTAGCTTAGAGGATTTCAAGGCGTTTGACAACGGGGTGTTCGATGAACGATTCGGTTACGTTTATTCTTCCTCCGCCGGAACGATCTCCAGGCGGTCGATGGGAACGCGGACGAACTTTCCGACCAGGTGTTCGTCGGTGGACCAGTTGGGGTCTTCCATGCGCAGCAGACCGAAGTGGATCACCACGGGCATGACCTGCTCCACCCTGCCGAACCCGGCGTACGCCCAGCCCTTGACGGGCTCGAGCGTGACGCGCCGGCTGGGATTGGCTTCGACAGCCTCCTCCCAGGAGACCGTTTCGTCCGTCGTGTAGCGGAAAGTGACGTCTTCCAGCGCACCGGGCGGCGTGCGCTTCTCGGGAGAGCTGATCCCGTCGCAGACGTCCAGCAGCGTGCCGTCCACCCAAACCTCGCACTTGCGCCCCAACCCCTCCGTGTGTTCCATGCGTACGTCCATCGTGTCGTTCAACTCACTTTCGCATGGCGGGGCGCCGTCCCGCCAGGTTTCTTAAATGATAAAAAAAGCTGTCATCCTGAGCGAAGCGAGTCTTCGAGCGAAGTCGAAGGACCTTGGGGGTAGCTACGCGTAAGGTCCTTCGACGTAGTTTACCCCCAAGGGGCTGCGCTTCGCTCAGGATGACAATATAAACATTTTACATGTTCCATGAGTCAAATTTTATCCATGAATTTTCTTCAACAGCCAGGCCATGTTTTGGCCCAGGACTTCCATGGTCTTCATGCCCTCTTCGTCGTTCTCCACGTCGCCTTTATCCCTGCCGACGCCCATGTTCCAGTAGCACGAACCAGGCACGATCATCTGTTCGATCAGGAACAGGTGATTGATGGTGTCGAACGCCTGGATCGATCCGCCGCGCCGGACGGCCACCACAGCCGCCCCGACCTTCCTATGGAACAAGTTGTCGTTCGCGCGGGCGACGAACCCCGCCCGGTCGATGAGGGCCTTCATTTCCGCCGTCACGTCCGTGAAGTACGTCGGCGAAGCGAGGATGATCCCCTCCGCGGCGATCATTTTTTCGATGCATTCGTTGACGATGTCCTTCGTCACCGCGCAGCGCTTGTCCTTGCGCTCGAAACACTGGTAACACGCGACGCAGCCGGGGATCGTCCGCCCCGCGAGTTGCACCAGTTCCGTCTCGATCCCTTCGTTTTCCAGTTCCGCGAACACGCGCCGCACCAGCCGCGTCGTGTTGCCGTCTTTCCGAGGACTCCCGTTAAACGCCACAACTTTCATATTCATGTCCTTTCGAGGAAGACATTTTGCCACAAAGTGCACAAAGGTCACAAAGGGAAAGAACCATTTCTTTGGTTTTTCTTCTTTGTGACCTTTGTGCACTTTGTGGCTATCTTGCCGTTTCTTTTTTTACAGTTTCCGGTCCAGGCGGCGGTACTGCACCGCTTCGGCGATGTGCTGGGGCTGGATGTTTGCTTCGCCTTCGATGTCGGCGATGGTCCGGGCTGTCCGGAGAATTTTGTCGTGCGCGCGGGCGGATAAGCCCATTTCCGTCATCGCCTGCTTGAGCAGCGCCTCGCCGGGGTCGTCGAGTTTGCAGAACCGGCGCACCTGCCGGGGGGACATGGTCGCGTTGGTCGTCACGCTATCGCCGTCGCCGCCGAACCGCTCGCGCTGCACGTTCCGCGTGCGCGTGACCATCTCGCGCATCGCCTCGCTCGACAGGCCTCCCGTCTCGGCGCGGAGTTCCTTCCACGGCACGGGGGGCACTTCCACGTGAATGTCGATGCGGTCGATCAAAGGACCGCTGACGCGCGCCCGATACCGCTCCACCTGCGGCGGAGTGCATTTGCAAGGGCGCTTCGGGTCGGTGTAATATCCGCACGGGCAGGGATTCATCGCCGCCACCAGCATGATCGCCGCCGGGAATTTCAGCGTCGAATGCACGCGGGGGATCGTCACGTGTCGATCCTCGAGCGGCTGGCGGATCATCTCCAGCGTCGCGCGGGCGAATTCGGGAAATTCGTCGAGAAACAGCACTCCGTGATGCGCCAGAGACACCTCGCCGGGTTGCGGAATCACCCCCCCGCCGATCAGGGCGGCTGCGCTGGACGAATCCAGACGTTTTTAACTCGCAAAAAGTCGGTGTGCTTTTTGGGACGAATTTTGACGGTGAAAAATTGAAGGCGTCGGCGTGGTTGGATCCCGACCGTTTACAAGCCGTTGATGCTCGTGTTTTTTCCGCGTTGCAAAAGGGAAATCCTGTCGGCGTGAGTACGGGCCTGATGGGCTTTGATGACGGCGAAAAAACGGCGGACGGAGCAATTGTTTTGTCGGGAATCGCCCCGGATCACCTTGCGATTCTCCCTGACCAAAAAGGCGCATGTTCCCTCGCAGACGGTGCGGGGCTATTGAAGAATGTCGGCGCGTGCTTTGAAGATTTGTTACCGCTTCCAAGCACGGCTTGAGCTTTTCTTTTCCCGTTCGCGGCGACGGGGCGAACTCCACGCCCCAGACGGCGGGGATTGTTTTTCCCCGCCGTCCCGCGTTTTTTTTATTTTTATCTTTAGTATAACCGTCTACAACGTATAATTGTTGTACTGGTAACAAATGGAGAAGGCCGTGCCATGGTAAAACAACATAAAAAACGTCCCAATGATGCCCGCGTGTATTCTTACATTCGCTTTTCTACGCCTGAGCAGCGGCTAGGCGACAGCGAGCGCCGCCAGCTTTCTGCCGCGAAGGATTTTGCGGAAAAGGAAGCGATTCCTTTCGACGAATCCCTGCGCATGGATGACCGGGGGCTTTCTGGCTTTCATGGAACGAATTTGAAAAAGGGTGCTCTCGGCCAGTTTTTAGAGAGTGTGAAGCGCGGCGACGTTCCCCCCGGTTCGGTTCTTGTCGTTGAAAACGTGGATAGATTATCCCGACTGGAATTTACGGAGGCTTTCAAAATCATTAGCGGTATTATCGACGGCGGCATTACCATTCGCACACTCGCCCCAGAAGCCACCTACGACCGCGACGCCCTGAACAATTATGGGATTTATCAATTGACTGGCCAAATACAGTTAGCCCACGATGATAGCAAAAAGAAGTCCGAGCGTCTCTCCGCTGTTTGGAGCGAGAAGAAACGGCGAGCACGCGATGGTGAAGTCTTAACGCGACGGCTTCCTGCATGGTTGCGGCTGGAAAAGGATAAAATCGTTCCCATCCCGGAAGCCGTGAAAGCCATTCGGAAAATTTTTGAAATGAAGGCGGGCGGTATTGGTAAGGGTTCGATTGCAAAACATCTCAACGCGAAGGGCTACTGGACACCACCGCCCCGCCGCAACGCCAAAACCTCGCCGTCGTGGCGGGATTCGTACATCACGAAGATTTTATCTAACCGGGCGGTGATTGGTGAGTATCAACCGCATAAATTGAAAGACGAGAAACGCATTCCAGATGGTGAGCCGGTCGAAAACTTTTTCCCCGTTGTGGTAAAGCCCGACCTGTTCTACGTCGTACAAAAAACACTCCAAGCGAATCGCGGCAGCGGTGGACAAACCGGAAAGGCAGAGAATTTTTTTGCAGGAATCGTCCGGTGTGCTTATTGCGGCGGGCCGATGCACTTCATCAGCAAGGGACGTCCACCGAAGGGAGCGGGATATCTTGTTTGTGATGCGGGACGGCGGGGAGCGGGTTGTGACCGGAAACATCGCACCCGATATGATGAAATAGAAAATATCGTTTTGAAAAATTGCCACCGACTCCGCCCGGAAGAAGTCCTGCCGAACCCCAACGAAGCGGAAGCCCAATGCAGGGCACTTCGGGAAAAGTTAGCGGGTATCGACGGCGTATTGCGTGACAACGAATCCCGCCGCCAAAACCTCATGGAGCAGATTGAGCATTCCGCCAGCGATAGAACTCGCCGGCGATACGAAAAAAGGCTGGACGAATTAGACGCTTCCGATGATTCCCAAGAGGCACAGCGGAAAGAAACCACCACCGAACTACGCCAAGCTGAATCCGCCAGCCAATCATTTTCAAAATGGAAAGCAAGTCTGAAAGACCTTGTAAAAGAGCTATCCAATGGCGACGTTGAAATCCGGCTTCGTTTACGGGCACACTTAAAGGAACTGATCGACTATATCGAGATATTCACCCACGGTTTCACCAAAGCACATGATCCCGATGCTAGAAGGGAGGACAACGAGGATTCCGAAAGCCTTGGGGAATACATTTCCGCCGTCGCTTATGAGGCAGGAGTAAAACTACCGGCGGGCTTTGAGGATTGGGCAACGCAACAGGCAATGGGCAAGGCCGGAAGGTTTTGTCGAATCCATTTCAAATCCGGGGCAAGGGTGGACGTTGCGCCCGAAGGATCGCTTGCAGAACATTGTGTTTGGGAAGGCGGGAAAAAGTGGCGGTATGTTCGGCCAGACCTCAACAAACTATTAAGAGCCTACCGGAGAAGCCAAAATTCTTAGAACTATATACAACATGAGGATGTTGTGATGTCCCGCGGCGGCGATTACCAGGGCGCGCTTGGCGGACTCCTGGCCGCGAACGTCGGCGAAGTCCACGTCGTAGCGGCTGGAATCGGCGAAGACCTCCTCCAGGTCCACGTGCGTCGGTTCAAGGGGCAGCTCGCCGGTCAGGAACCCCACCGCGTCGGAGATAAACCGCACGGGAATTACGTCGATTCCCTCCACGACGGCGGCCTCCGCGGCGTTCTCGGCTGGCAGGATCAGGCCACGACGCCCCTGCTGTTTTGCGAACAAGGCCGTCGCCAGTGCACCACGCACCGGGCGAACCCGGCCGTCCAGGGCCAGTTCGCCCATAATCAGATAATCATCCACGCGATTCGGCGTGGAAGGATAACCGGTTTGAAACTGTCCGCCGGCCAGCAAGGCCGCGATGGCGATGGGAAGGTCGAAGGCGGCAGAGTCCTTCCGAACATCCGCCGGCGCGAGGTTGATGGTCACCTTCGGTCCGGGCCAGCGATAACCGCTGTTTCGCAGAGCCGCCTGGATGCGGCTGACGGATTCCTTCACGGCGGCTTCGGCAAGGCCGACGAGTTTCAACTCGCCCTGCTGCCCTTTGGCGACGTCCACCTCGACCTCGCAGCCGATCGCGTCGATCCCCTGCAAAATGCTCGAATGCACCCGTGCAATCATGACAAAGTTCCTCCGGGATTCAGAATGTCATGGAAAATACTACCGCCCAAACCGGCCATCTGCAAGGGTTAGGTTCTTGTTCGTGACGATGAGAGAGGATATGATGATATGCCGCATTATCTTCTCGAATGAATCCGTAACGTTCAGAATGAATACGACAGAAAGATATCCATCCTGTAATCTTTGAAAGTAGCCACGGGCGCAAGCCCGTGGACGTGAGCGTTTCTATATCATTAGAGTTCCGCAGGAACGATTGAAACTCGAAAAATATATTTCAGTCGCTCCTGTCGGAGCTCTGAAAAGAAAGAGTTTTCACTTTTCCACGGGCTTGCGCCCGTGGCTACTATCATAAGAAAAACTTTTCCCTTTGTTCTCGTTATCGAAAATTTTGTAAACATTTCAATGATATTTCACAAAAAAACCTGGCCTTGGGTGGTTTCGATTCTGCTGCACGTCGCGTTGCTGGCGGGAATCGGTTTGTGGGCGCTGGATCGATACGAAAAAGAAGGTGACGCGGCGAAAGGCGGCGGCGGAAGCGGTTCGGCGGTGCAGGAACCCACAGCCGCCGACGTGAAACGGGATATGGAATATCATAATCAGCGCGTCGCCAAACTATCCGGGGAGGAGAAACTCCGGGAACTGCAGGAGCGGCTTGACGATCTGGACGCCGTTTCATTTCGCAACGTCAAAGGCGCGGCGGGATTCGTTGAATCCGTCGCCGGCGTGAAGCGGGATCGCTGGTATCGGCCGAATCCCAGCGCGACGGGGACATTCCAATCCGACAGCGCCACGCTGTACGATATCACCCAACGCGTGAAGGACGGTAAGACGATCTACGAATACACACTCGTCGACGCCGAAGGCAGGACGGTCAAGGCCGACATTCCCGCCCGGCAGATGACGCCGGATCAACTCCGCGCGTTTACGGTGTTTGAAATTTCCCGGCGGAATCCGAAGCTGCGATATTTGATCGATACGGCCTTGAAAATCGGGGAGAATATGGTGAGGGAAGATGACGGGAGGAAAGGGGCTGGGGACCCTGCTCTGCGAAGCCGCTACGCAGGGCGAAGCAGAGTGGGTTTGGGACCGGAGTGATTATTGAATGAAAGGGTGCCGTGGTTCGCGGAGCCCCGTAGTGGCGCAGCAACCACGTTGATTGGATGCATGGAATACCGTGGTTGCTTCGCTGCGCTACGCGAACCACGGCACCCGATATTCTTGTATATGGATATGGCAAATGGCGAAGGAACGGTTGTTTTTGGGATTGTATTCCGGCGCGGCGGCGGACGGTGTGGACGCGGTGTTGGCGGCGGTGCGCGGTGACGGGGAGGCGATGAGCGTCGAGCAGATCGCTCACATGAACAGGCTGTATCCCGAAGACGTTCGGCAGCGGATTCGCGTCGCGCCCGGCAGGCAGGGCGAAGGCGGGGCGAAGTTTTTCGCGGAGCTTTCGCGCGACATCGCCATCGCCGCGGCGCAGACGGGGCGGCTGTTGCTCGACGAAGCGAAGATCGAGGCCGGGAAAATCGAAGCCGTCGGTTGGTCGGGGCAGTTGATCTCGCTGACGGCGCCCGGCGCGACGAACGAACTCGGCGCGGCGATGGAACTGGGGGACGCGGCGATCCTCGCGCGGCGCATCGGGCGACCCGTCGCGGCGGGATTCACCGCGAGCGACCTTGCCGCCGGCGGGGTCGGCGGGCCCGTCACGAGCTGGTGCGACTGGTTGCTCTTCCGCGACGAACGCCTGACGCGCGTCACGGTGCACCTGGGGGGAATCGCGACGGCCTGCTTCCTTCCGGCCGGCGCGACTCCGTCGGACGTGGAGGCGTTCGACGTGGGACCGGGCACGATCGTGATCGATGAACTCGTCCACCAATTTCACAATCGCCTGCACGACACGGACGGCGCGACGGCCTCCGGCGGGCGCGTCTGCGCCCCCCTGCTGAATGAACTGCTGGCGAATCCCTATTTCCAGGTCGATCCGCCCAAGCGGACGGACGCTGCCGCCTGGACGAACACCTACCTTTATCGCCTGTTGCAGATGGCCCAGAAGCACGGCTGCGACGGCGCGGACCTGATCGCCACCGCGACGGAGCTGACGGCCCAGGCCGTCGCCAAGGCCGTCGGATTCGCCGCGAGCGGGCCGATCACCGAACGGGCGCACGAAGTGATCCTCACCGGCGGGGGCGCGATGAATATTCACCTGGCGGGGCGCATCCGGACGCTGCTGTCGCCCTCCAGCACGTACACCGTGGAGCGGTACAACCTCTGCCTGCGCGCCAAGCAGGCGCTCTGCCACGCCGTTCTCGCGGCGGCGCGGATCGACAATCATCCCGCCCACTGTCACCACGCCACGGGCGCGGAATCTCCGCAAATCCTGGGAACCATTGTGACGTGAATCGGCAAAATCATTTTCCCTCGCCTACAATGAAGTGAGCGAAACCCCATCCGCGCACGAGAGCCAATGGATGGGAGAAAGGGGTTGGCGATGTATCTTTCGCACAAAAAGTGGAAACACGCCGCCCGCTGGAAAAAACGAATCAAAATGGCGATCCGACGCGGCGTCAAGCCGATTCTGGGACAATGCACGATGGGCCTGGACGTGCCCTATCGAAAATGCTGCGGGCGCGGCGGCGCCAAGGACTGTCGATATCTCTCCGGCGAAGAATGAGGATTTTATCCCGCCTTCGCGAGGGACGCTGTTTTGGCGTACGGCAGGTAAACGTGCATCGTCGTTCCCTCGCCGGGGACGCTTTCGACGCGAATCCATCCCCCGCGGGCGTCCACGATTCGCCGCACCGTCGCCAGGCCCAGTCCGTTGCCGTCGGACTTGGTCGTGAAACCCGACTCGAAGATTTTCTCGATCACCTCCGGCGGGATTCCGCCGCCGGTGTCCTGCACGGTGATCCGCGCGGCGTCCCGGACCGGGACGAACGGACGGTCCATCCCGGCAGGTCGTCGCGACGCCGGCGCATGGCGCGTCCGGATGCGCAACGTTCCGCCGTCGGGCATCGCCTGGACGGCGTTGGCGATCAGGTTCATCAGCAATCGCTGAAGGTCTCCGGGATTTACGTGGAGGGTGCGGAGGTCTTCATCCAGGTACGTTTCCACCCGGACGTTTCCGGGGATCAATCCGTCGGCGAGTTTCACGACGGCCCGTACCCGTTCGTTGAGTTGCAGCGGGAGGCGCGGCCCGGTGTTCGCGTCGTTCTCCAGCGAGCGCATCACCAGTTCCCGCGCCGCGACGGCGGCGTGGCGGATTTTCTCGATCCGTTGATATTGCGCGTCGTCCGGGGGCAGATCGTTGAGGACCAGTTGCGCGTACCCCAGAATGGGCGTCAGGAGATTTTTCAGATCGTGAATCATCTCGCGGACGTCGCGTTCCGGGGGCATGGAGATGGTTCGCGGGGACATCTTCGCGGGGGATTCGGCGGTTTCGCGCGGGGCGGCCGATTTCCACGAATCCCGGAAGGTTCTGTGGTTCGTCATGACGTCACCTCCCGCGGGACGGTGGTGTCGGCGATGTACGGTTCCCAGACGATCACCCGATTCCGCCCTTCTCTCTTGGCGCGATACAGCGCCGCGTCGGCGTGATGAAGCAGATCGTCCCGGCTGACCAGGTCCTTCGAGTCGGCGACGCCGAAGCTGGCGGTCACGCGAATCACGCGATCCTGGGCGGGCAGGGCGAGTTGTTCGACGTCCTCGCGACAGCGTTCGGCGAGGTGGGCGGCTTCGTGCGAGTCCGCGCCGGGCAGAATCACGGCGAATTCCTCCCCGCCGTACCGGCAGGCTAGGTCCGATTCCCGGCATTGCACGGTCAGCACGTGCGCCATCGCGCACAGGACGCGGTCGCCGGCGGGATGACCGTACGTGTCGTTGACCTTCTTGAAATGATCCACGTCCATCATCAGGAACGCCAGCACTTCCTCATGCCGGCTGGTTCGCGCCCACTCCTGGCGCAGGCGGGTTTCCATCGCCTGGCGATTCCAGAGTTCCGTCAGGGGATCGAGCTGCGCGCGGAGGTTCAGCAGGTCCTGCAGGCGTTTCACCCGCAGCGCCGCCCGGACGCGCGCGGACAGTTCGACGGGATCGAACGGTTTGGCGACGTAATCCACCGCGCCCATGTCCAGGCCTTTGACCTTGTCCTCGACGGAATCCGACGCCGTCAGGAAGATGATCGGAATCGAACCCAGCTCCGGATCGGACTTGATCCGTTCGCACACCTCGTACCCCGACAGGTCGGGCATCTTCAGGTCCAGCAGGATCAGGTCCGGATGTTCCTTCCGGGTTTTCTCCAGACCCTCCACGCCGCCCTGGGCGCAGAGCACGTCCAGGTTTTCGTCGCGCAGGCGCGCCTGCGCCAGCGCCAACGTCACGGGACTGTCGTCCACAATCAGCACTTTCATATCCTTATCCTCCCGCCGGGGCGTGTTTTCCGCGATAGGCCGAGACGCAAAGCAATTCCAGCTGCACCAGGTGCAGACGGGCGAGTTCCCAGTCGCTTTCCTTCGCCGAATGCTCCAGTTTCAGCGCCGCTTCCGTGATCGACGGATATCCGTATCCCCCGCCGGCGCCCTTGATCTGGTGCGCCAACGACGCCAGCGTTTCGGAGTCCCCTCCGTCCATCGCGGCGTGCATGGTTTCCACCATGTCCGGCAGACTGTCCAGAAACACGTGCAGAATCCCCGCGATGGTGGGAATCGACTCGTACTCGGAAAACAGAACGTCCGGAATTTCAATGTCGGTGTTATTCGTGTCAGTCATGGTATACCTCTCCATCAGGTTGCGTATTGTCATCCTGAGCCCCTAAGGGGTGAAGAACCTTACGGACTCGACATCGTGGCACCTTCAAGCGAGTCTTCTCGCTTGTGGGTGCTATCCCCGGAAGCACCCACAAGCGAGAAGACTCGCTTGAAGGTGCCACGACTCCGCCGCGCTCCGCTCAGGATGACAACCTGGTCATTTTGGATGTAACGTAGTATTACTCGTATTCCAACGTGTACTGCCCGTCTTCCGCGGGACGGGTTTCCGGTTCCTCGTTCGTGACCGAGGCGAACTGGACGTATCCGAACCATTCCCCGTCCTCGTCCCGCATCAGGGAGGAAACGGTCTGGGCGGCGAATTCGCTTTGATCCCTCCGCGCGTGATGGATCGTCCGGGCGTACTGACCCACCAGCCGGACCATTTCGAGGAAAGGATAGACTTCCTCTTTCATCTGCGTTTCGGTGTGAAACGTCCGGACGGGACAGCCGATCAATTCTCCCGGGCTGACGTATCCGTGCATCTTCGCCCAGGCGATATTGGCGTACAGCACGGAGTATTTCCGGTCGATCAGGCAGATTCCCGACGGCGAGCTCTGCACGATCGCGGAAAGGCGCCGGGCGGATCGGCGCGGATCCCACCTGACGTCCAGCCGGTTCGAAATGGTTTGTCGTCGTGTCATGATTACGTTCCGTTCCTTGGGCAAGTTCACACCGCCCGGGCGCGCCGAACGACCCGGCGCAACGTTTCCAGCGCCTCGCGTTCGAGGCGTCGAACGTCCCCGGAAGGCAACTCCAGCATCGCGGCCGTCTGGCGCACGGATCGGGGAAAGCTATCGTACCGTCCCAGTCCGAAGCGTAGTTCCAGCACGTTCCGTTGAGACGGTTCGAGGCGTCCCAGCAGCGCGCGGGCGACGGTTTCCTCCCGCTCGTGGCGGGTTTCGTCGGTCGGCGTCTCGGCGCGGTAGTCCAGGCGGGAATCGTCGCACGGCGCGGCGGCGTGGAATCCCGAAAGGATGTACATCGCCTGCCGCCGCGTCAGTCCCATCGCGCCGCGCACCTCTTCGTCGTCGGGGGGACGCCGCATCGCGTTTTCCATTTCGCGGGCGCGACGCGACCAGGCGCGCAGGCGTCGCGTCAGGTAGTCCGGCAGTCGGATCAATCCGCCGTGCCGCGAAATCGCGTATTGGATGGACTCCCGAATCCACCAGCGCGCGTACGTGTGGAAGCGGGTTCCGCAATCGGGGTCGAACTTCTCGACGGCGCGGATGAGTCCCAGGTTGCCCTCGGCGATCAGGTCTTCGCGCGTCATGCGGCTGTGCTCGTACTGCCGCGCGATGGGAAGCACCAGCGGGAGCGCCGCTTCGATCAGCTCCTGCCGGGCGACGGGGTCGGAATGCTCCCGAATACGCCGCGTGAGCTGCCGTTCGCGCCGCCGCGTCAGGCCGTTCGAGGCGTCCGGTTCCGATTCCGTCGTCATTTCGGCGGTGTTCGTGTTGAGGGTGTTTGGTTTCATGGTTCCTGGTGTCGGGTTTTCCGTCAGGCCGCGGCGATACGGCGGCGCGGCGGCGATTGCAGTTGATCCCGAAGCAGCTCCGTCGCCCGGGCGAGAATCTGGCTGATGCGGGACTCGGTCAGTCCCATGCGTAGGCCGATGTCTTTCATCTTCCGGTTCCGGAAGTAATACAGGCGCACCACCGCGCGATACGAATGGGGCAGGAGGCGGATCGCTTCGGCGAGGCGAGAGGCGGCTTCGTGTTTCCGGGCGATTTCTTCGGGGGATTCCGCGCGTCCCGCCACCAGCGGCAGAATGTCCATGTCGTCGTCGGCGACATACCGCGCGCCGCGCGCCGTCCGCGCCGTTTCGCGCCATTGCTCTTCGGAGAGATTCATTTCCTCCGCGAGTTCCTCGTCGCCGGGCGGACGCCCGAGGCGGCGCGTCAGTTCCTCCCGCGCCGCTTCGAGCTTCCGGAATCGGCGATACGCCGAAACCGGCAGAAAACAGCTTCGCCGCATCTCGTCCAGCACCGCGCCGCGAATGCGCCCGTAGGCGTACACGCCGAAGTTCCCCCCGACGGCCGGATCGAACGTCCGGGCCGCCTGGACGAGTCCCAGGTTGCCCGCCGAAACGTATTCATCCATTTCGCGCCGGCAGGCGCCCCGGCCGATCGTTTTGGCGACGACTTTCGGTACCATGGACATATGCTCCTCGATCAACGCGTTCCGTCGCGACACGTCACGGGCGGACGTTGTGTTTCCCGCCTCACGGCGACGGGTTGTGGAAAACGAGGCATGGATGGACGCGATCATGACTCCACCTCCCCGCGACGTTTTCCGCCTTGCATCATTGGTAAGGAATGCGACATTTCAGTTTCCCCGGAAGGAAGGAGCGTCCTCGGTTGGTTCCTCGTTCCCCGTTATATTTGTCGGAGGCGACCTCAAACCGAACGGAGAGGGAAGGACATGAAACCCACGGTGCATTTCTGGAAGTTTCCCGTGGGGAAAGAACGCTTGAACCCGTCCGTAAACGGCGTTACGCGTTTATGGGAGAAATACACCTCCGCGCGTCGGAGAATCCCGCGAAACGACTGCGCGAAGACATTACGGGAAACACAGGAAGACAAACAGCGCCGAACGGCAAGCCGAAATCTATGTCTACTTGCCGTTCGGCGCTGTTAGGGTATCAACCAGTCAACCGGTTATTCGCTTCATTTCCCGGTACTGTTTTTCCAGATGGGATTCGTCGAGATGGGGTCGGATGTGAGACCACGGTAACGTCGCGTCGAGGGGAAATTCGGTGTGAACGGCGGCGTGGAAATCCAGGTTGGTTTCCCGCAACGCCTCCTGCCACGTCTCCCAGCGCCAGTGTTCCGTCCAGGAATCCATCCGCGCCCCGTTTCGCCAGGCGGAGAGAATCACCTCCCCCACCTCCCGTCCGCCGCGACAGAGCAATCCTTCCAGCAGCGATTGCTCGATGCGGTGGAATTTGAACGTCACCGGCGACCGGGCCGAGAGGGCGCGCAAGCGATCCCGCACGGACCAGAAATATTCCGGCGTTCGCATCGCGGCCCACTGCATGGGCGTGTGCGGCTTGGGGACGAACCACGATACGCTTCCCGTCACCGCGCCCCGCCGGTTGTCCACGTCCCGACGGGTGTCCGAGAGACGCAGGCAGAGGTCGAAAATCGCGTCGATGTCCTCAGCCGTTTCGCCCGGCAGGCCGGCGATAAAATACACCTTCACGCTTCGCAGTCCCGCCCGCCAGGCGGCCCGGACGCCTTCGAGCATGTCGGATTCGTCGATGCCCTTGTGGATCGCGTCGCGCAGGCGCCGCGAGCCGGCTTCGGCGGCGATGGTCAAGCCCGTCGGGCGGACGGCGCCGGTGAGTTTCGGCAGGAGGCGAAGCTGCGCGTCCGCGCGCAGCGAGGGGAGGGAAATCGAGATATGCTCACCGGCGAATTCGGCGTTTAAGCGCTCGATGAGTTCCTCCAGGTTGGGATAATCGCTGGAGGACAAACTCAGCAGCGAAATTTCGCGATATCCCGTCGCGTCGATCCCCGCGCGAGCGGCCGCGACGATCTCCTCCACGCTTCGCCGCCGCACGGGCAGGCGAACGTGCCCTGCCTGGCAGAACCGACACAGGTTCGGACAGCCTCGCATGATCTCGATCACCACGCGCTCATACACGCCCTCATGCAACGGAACCAGCGGCGCGCGCGGAAGCGGAACGCCGCGCAAATCCTTCAAACACGCCCGCGGAATCGTCGCCGGAACGTCAGGCTGGATGGGCGTTACGCCGGTTTGCTCCTGCCGGTAGAATCGCGGAACATAGGCGGAAGGAACCGTCTGGGCGATCCGCGGCAGCAGCGCCTCGCGCGGCTGATTTTGCTTTTTCGCCTCCCGCAACAGTTCCACCAATGCGCGAAGCGGTTCCTCCCCGTCGCCGGGAATGAACACGTCGAAAAACTCCGCCATCGGTTCGGGCGAGTCCGCCAGCGCGTCCCCGCCGACGATGATCGGATCGTCGTCGGTTCGTTCGCTGGCGCGAAGGGGTATTCCCGCCAGGTCGAGCATCGTCAGCACGTTCGTGACGCACAATTCATACGCCAGCGAGAATCCCAGCACGTCGAAGCCGCGCAACGCGGCGCGACTCTCCCAGCCGAACAGCGGCAGCGAAGTTTCGCGCATCACCTTCTCGGCGTCGGGCAGCGGACAGTACGTTCGGTCGCACGCGACGAACGGCAGGTCGTTGAGCATGTGATACAGCAGCCGGCTGCCGACGTGACTGATCCCGATCGTGTAGGCGTCCGGAAACGCCAGCGCCACCGTCACCTCCGCCGATTGGACGTCCTTCCGCCGGGCGTTGGTCTCCAGGCCGATGTACTGCCCCGGCGCCTCCACGCAAGGCAGAAGCTCCTCGCGGATACGATCTGAGATGTTCGGGAGTTTTTCCATGATAGTGGCGCGTGTGATTTCTTCTGATGACTATCATTCTGTCATCCTGAGTGGAGCGAAGCGGAGTCGAAGGACCTTACGCATAGTTACCCGTGAGGCCCTTCGACTCCGCTTCGCTCCGCTCAGGATGACATCCATGTTGAACTTGTTACTTTTCGTTTCGTTCCAGCGCCGCTTTGACCAGCCCGACGAACATCGGCTGGGGATGGAGAGGCCGACTGGTCAGTTCCGGGTGAAACTGGGCGGCTACGAAATACGGATGCACGTCGCGGGGCAGTTCGAGAATCTGCATGATCGGATGTTCCGGGTGCCGGCCCGAGAAAATCAACCCCGCCTTTTGCAGCGTTTCGATATACCGCGGGTCCACCTCGTAGCGATGTCGGAATCGCTGGCGGATGCGCTGGGCGCCGCCGAACAGGTCGGCTGCCAGCGTTCCGGGGGTGATCTGCACGTCCTGCCCGCCGAGGCGCATGTTCCCGCCGAGTCCTTCGATCTTCTTCTGCTCCGGTAAGATGCTGATGACCGGCGTGGCGCAATCGGGGGTGATTTCCGTGCTCCCGGCGTCGGGCAGGTTGCAGACGTTCCGCGCGTATTCGATGACGGCCATCTGAAACCCCAGGCAGATGCCCAGATAGGGCAGTTTGTTCTTCCGCGCGTGGGCGATGCAGGCGATTTTCCCCTCCGTGCCGCGCACGCCGAATCCACCGGGCACGATAATTCCGTCCACCGGCGCGAGTTTCTCCGCGACGTTGTCTTCCGTGATGTCCGTCGTCTCGATCCATTCGAGATCCACTTCGGCGTCGTTGGCGACCCCGGCGTGCTCGATGGCCTTGATGATGCTCGCGTAGCTGTCGCGCAGGGCGACGTACTTCCCGGTGATCCCGATGGACACCTTCTTCGTCGCCCTGCCGATCTTCCCGGCGAACCGGTTCCATTCGCCGGCCGCCTTCATTTCGACAGCCGTGTTGACCTTCCCCCCCAAACCCAGCAGTTGCACGACTTCGCTGTCGAGTCCCGCCTGGCGCATCCGTTCGGGCAGCAGGTAGATGCTCGGTAGATCGTGCATGCTGAAGACGCGCCCGAACGGCACGTTCGTGTAGACGGAAATTTTCTGGCGAACCTTTTTCGTCACCTCGTTCTCCGCCCGGCAGGCGATGATGTCCGGATGGATGCCGTATTCCATCAGCCGGGCGATTCCGAGCTGGGCGGCTTTGGATTTCTGCTCCCCCAGCGCCGGTGGTTCGAGCACGTACGTCAACGCCGCGGAGACCACGCGGCCGGGGCCTTCCTCGTAACTCAACTCGCGGAGCGCTTCGATGTAGAACGCGTTTTCGATGTCGCCCACGGTTCCGCCGACCTCGATGAACACGACGTCGGCCTGGGTCTTGACCGCCAGTTCGCGCAGGCGATATTTCACCTCGCCCGTGACGTGCGGGATCATCTGCACGTCACGCCCGAGATATCCCCCAGCCCGTTCCTTGTCCAGAATCGCGCGGTAAATCTGCCCGCTGGTGGCGAAATTGGCGCGCGACAGGTCCTGATCGAGCATCCGCTCGTAGGTGCCCAGGTCCATGTCCGTTTCCATTCCGTCGTCCAGGACGAACACCTCGCCGTGCCGAAACGGATTGAGCGTTCCGGAATCGATGTTGAGATATCCCTCGAGCTTGATGGGGCTGACCCGTAAACCCTTGTCTTTCAGGAGCTTGGCCAGCGAACTCGAAAAAATCCCCTTCCCCAGGCCGCTCATGACGGTTCCGAACACCGCCAAATAGCGGGTCGAACCGACCCTGTAGCCGCTCGGTAAAGGGGTGTGGAACTCCGTTTCATCCATGGTGTCACGGACCGATCGCAGCAAATCCATTGCATCACTCATGGAAGCGGAGTCTACCATCATCTCCGGTGAAGATGCAAGTCCCGATGCGTGAAAACCATGAAACAACGAGAAAAAAGACGGGAATTTCCCGATCGACACAGGATGGCGGGGTTCCTTCAGGGACAGACTCCACCAGGCGAAAGTCAATTCTCTTACTGATAGTAGCCATGGGCGCAAGCCCGTGGTGAAAGCTGTTTCTTCTCTCCAAGCCCCATAGGGGCGATTGAAATACAATACGTGCAGTTCAATCGCCCCTACGGGGCTTATGTCATATTCAATTTTCCCACGGGCTTGCGCCCGTGGCTACTTTCAAAAACAAAAAGAATAAATTTGTTACTAAAGATCCGGACTTTGATCCTTAGTGGTACCGTTCCATCGTATTCTTCTACTTTTTATCTTTCATTCTCCGTCGCCTTTTGCAGCGCTTCGATCAGCATGTCGATGGTCAGTTCCGAGCGCATCGGCGGGTAGGGTTCGCCCTTGGGGGGAAAGATGATCGTCATGGGAATCCCCGAACCGTATCCGTGTTCGTGCATCCAGATCGCGGCAGGTTGGTCGGCGCGGGACACGTCGCCCTTCATGTACACCACGCCCAGGCGGCGGATCGCGTCGGCGACTTTGGGGGTGTTATACACGTAGTAGTCCTGCTGTTTGCACTTGAGACACAGGTTGGCGGTGAATTTCACGAGCACCGTTTTGCCCTCCGCGCGGGCTTCGTCGATTTCCGCGACGCTGAATTTCACCGGTTCGATCAACGGCTGACTCGGCGGGCGGAGCATCCACAACCCCGAACCGAACGCCAGCACCACCGCGATGCCGCGCACGAGCAGTTTCTTCCGCATCGGCGCGTCGTACCGCACCCAGCTCGACCACATCCACAGGCAGAACACGAACACCACCGCCCAGGCGATTTTCCAGTACGGATAACTGCTCCCGCCGTCCCGCAATCCGCTGAACAACCAGACCGCCACCAGCAGCAGGACGAATCCGCTCGATTGCTTGAACAGTTCCATCCAACGGCCGGGTTTGGGCAGGCGATTCACCAGCGACGGGAAGGCCGCCAGCACGGCGTGCGGAACGCTC
This sequence comes from Phycisphaerae bacterium, assembly GCA_016929245.1. Taxonomy (GTDB): domain Bacteria; phylum Planctomycetota; class Phycisphaerae; order SM23-33; family SM23-33; genus JAFGEJ01. The sequence continues at coordinate 2,901 of JAFGJE010000220.1, read as the reverse complement.
ATCCCCAATCCAATCGCCAGGATCACGACGGTTCCCTTCAAGAGCGTCGCGGTCTGCGCGTACGCCAGGGCCGTGGCGAGAAACGCGAAGCTGCACGGGGTCGCCAGAACCGCCATCATAAACCCCATGAACACGCTCTTGACGTGCCCGGCGGCATGGGACTGCACGTTCGTTTCCAGCCCCGCGACCTTGCTCGGTACGATCACGTTGAACACGCCGAACAGGTTCGCCGCCATCGCGACCACGATCATCGCCAGCGTGACGACGACGATGGGATACTGGAATCCCTCGTTGATGTCGAACCCCACGCTCCAAACCAACTTCAAAACGACGTTGATCGCGGCGATCCCCACGAAGAACAGCATCATCCCCGCGGCGAACGCCAGGCCCATCGTCACGAACCGCCGCCGCGAGCGCCCCGCCAGTTCGACGATACTCAAAATGCGAATCGGAATCACCGGAAGAACGCAGGGCATGATATTCAGCGCCAATCCCGCCAATAGGGCGATTCCGACGGCGACGAAGAATCCCCGCGACGAATCTTTTTCCTCGATCCCGGACTCGGCTTGGGATTCCACCGTGGTTACCTTCTTATGCAACTCCCGCAACTGCTCCACAGTTTTCGCGTTCGCCAAACCTTCTTCTAAACTCTGATCCTCCTCCCACGCGGGACTGCGTTTCGATTCGTTTCCGACGGCGATCTTCGTCGTCGCGGCGAAATTCGCGTCCCCGATCAATCCCTGAATGTTGACGCACCCGCCCGCACCGCAGATTTGCCCGCGCGGCTGAAGCGTAATCGTCCGCTCCCCCGCGGCGGCGTCCGCCGGTACGCTCAGGGAAACGTAGATCACCGCCTTTTTCTTGTACGACCAGACAGCCGGGAAACCGACGTCGCCCGGTTTGAGGAAATCCATCGGCCAGCGAATCTCCCCCACCCGCATGGAATCGGTCTGGACGTCAATTTGCGCCGGTGGAATTCCCACCTTTTGGGCTTCCTCCCCCGGTACGGGGCTGTAATACACCCATCCGTCGGCGATGCGGATTTCCATCGCGACGTAAAACGTCTCCCCCGGGATCACGGAGATGTTCCGGGGAATCGCCCGGAGCGTAAGGACGTCTTTGGCGGTCGTCGGCGCGTCGGAAAACTGCGCCGCGACCGGCCCGGCGGTCAACAGGACCGCGACACAGAAAAAAAACACGTTTCTCATGGCGTCATCCTCGCGTATTGTTTTTTTGGTGTTACCCGAAGGACTATTGCATCTATAATCATTCTATCCGGGAGACGACCATGTTTCGACACCGAATGATTCTGATCCTGAGCGTGACGACTATCGGGCTGTCCACGGCGCGGGCGCGGACGCCCCGGCAGGTATCGATGCAACAACTGTCGATGCCGGAATCCATGATCTATTTTCTCCTGCGGGAGCGAACGGCCGGCTCGACGGACCAGCGCGCGGACCGCGAGCGACACTTGCGACTCCTCCGCGCCCACGCCCACGACAAACGCCGGCAAGTCAACGGCCGCTGGTTGACGACGCGGGATTTCGAAAATCATCGAAAGAATTTCAACGCCCTGCTCCGGGAAGCGCAAAAACACTTCCGCCAGGCGACAAGTAAGAAAAAGGAACCGACGCACCGGGAACGACTCGCCCAGTCCCGTCATCGCGCCGCCGGGCAGACGAAACTCAAGCAGGCCGCCGACGCCTGGGACGATCCGCTGCTGCGAACGTTCCTGCTGGGCGCGGCGGCTTTGCAGGCGAAGGACGAGGGACGCGCCGAAGGTCTCTTCGCCCAGTGCATCCGGGACGAACCGCGCGTGGCGGCGTTTTACCAGGGTCGGGCCCGGGCCCTGATGGGCCTGAAGCGATACTCCGAAGCCATTCGCCTGTTCATGCAAGTCCTGGAGATGCGACCCGATTCCCGGTACGCCGTGAATATGCTGCAACAGGCGCTGCGGGACGCGCCCGGGGCGAATATCGACACCCCCGCCTTCCGCGACGCGAAGCAAATGCTCGAAGCCAGGCCGAAAACCAACGCCAAACCTTCCCGACGCGCCGAAACCATGACCTATTGGCTGCTGCCGGGCAAGGAACTGCGCACCGGCGCCGACGAACTGCCCACCCCGCCGATGGACCGCCTGCTCGTGCGACAGGCGATCGCCACGCCCGTCGCGGAGCACGTCCTGATGGTGGACAGCCGCATCCTGAAAGACGCCGACGAGGTGCTCGTGCGGATCGACCCGAAAACCTTCGCGCCGGTGAAGGTGCGAAAAAGCTCCCGCCGGAACAAAGACGATGACACGTCGATGGCGCTGCTTCCCGTGCCGGAATACACCTTCACCCCCCGATCGATCCTGATCGGGGACCCCAAACCCGACGACGCGCCGACGGTGCACACGGTCAACACCCACGCGGAAATGGGTTCCACGCCCCGCCGGCAACCGGTGCGGATCGGCACGAATGAAACCGGATACACCACCGAACCGGCGCCCGCGCTGGCCAACGGCGAATCGGCGGGGATTATTTTGACGGACGGGGGCAAACTCGCCGGCGTCGTCGTGCGGGATCTCGACGTGACGAAAGACGACCCCGGGGAAACCGTGTTCGTCTCCCACGACCTGGAGAACCTCTTGAAGGGGATCAAAAAGCTATCCCGTCCGAGTCGCCGTCAACAACAAACCATCACCCCCAAAGACGCGCCGGGCGACGTGTTCCTCGTCCACGCCGTCCGCGGCGAACGTTTGAGCGAGGAATAAATTCTCTGAGAGCCTGTATGAAAACGTGGCTTGGACATCTTGTCCAAGTGTCTCACGGACATCTTGCCCGTGAATATCCCCATCTTGCAGGGGCAAGATGCCCCTGGGACGCTTGGGCCAGAGGCCCAAGCCACATGAAAGAACGT